>JAAUQO010000001.1 GCA_012032775.1 Oscillochloris sp.
CCTGGCTCGCGAACGGCACAAGCCCTACCTGCGCTTAAATGTGCCGAAACGCCATGTCATCAATCAGGTGCTCAGGTACGCGGCGCCGGCGAATGGAGCGCCTACGCATGGCAGGTACGCATCCTTGATCCGGTGGCGTTGCTGCATAAACTTGGGCCGCTATTCGAGCAGCGCATCGCCGCAAGCCCCTTCGCCACACTCACCCGCGATCTGATCATCAACCTCTACCGCCAGAAGATCAAACTCGCATTCACCTCAGGCCAACTCCGCAGCGTCGAAACCTTCAGCGGCGACGCGCCGAATGATCTGCAACTACCGCCCGATATGCTCGCGCCGCTCGTCTTCGGTTGGCGAACAGTTCAGGAGATTCGCCACCTGCACCCCGACGCCTACGCCGTCAACCATGCGCACCTGCTGATCGACACGCTTTTTCCGCCGCTTGAGGCATTTTTGTACACCGTGTATTAAACTGCAAAGGAGTGCTTGATGGCTGCCAGCCGTCGTACCGGTGCAACACAGCGCAGTGCGATTGCGCCGGAAACACTCACCGAATTGAACGCAGGCAGGTTGGAGACGGCCACATTGGCCGAGGGATTGGCGATCGATTTCGCGCAGTTGTTGCATGCTGTGGCGCCTGAGGCAAGCGCCGAGGCCCTGGACATGCATGGCGGCGTAACGCAGCGGATGGCGGAAAGCGGGCGATTGCTGTTGGCGCATTACGGTTCGAGCGGGATCGCGCGCTTCGCCACACACAATGCCGATACCGTCCGGGGCTGGGCTGCCTACATGATCGCGGCTATGCCCGACATAAGCCTTGATCAACGGCTTATGTTGATCCGCCCACTGGCCGACGATCCCCATTTTGCGGTGCGTGAATGGGCCTGGCTGGCGCTCCGTCCGCATCTCGCCGCCGATATCGGCGCCGCAATCGACAAACTTGTAGCGTGGACAACGGACTCAGCGCCGAACCTGCGACGCTTCGCCGTCGAAAGCACCCGTCCGCGCGGGGTCTGGTGCGTGCATATCGGCACGCTCAAGCAGCAACCGCACCTCGGGCTACCGCTGCTGACGCCGTTGCGGGCCGATCCAAGCCGCTATGTGCAAGATTCGGTGGCTAACTGGCTCAACGATGCCGCCAAATCACAGCCGGCCTGGGTGCGCAGCCTTTGTGATGCATGGCAAGCCACAAGCGACGCCGCCGCCACAAAGCGCATCTGCGCCCGCGCCTTGCGCAGCCTCAAATAATCGCGGTGGGAGCTTCACGACCCACCGCGAGCACTGAATTATCGAATGCTCTGAGCTGAAATTGTGGCCGAGGTTTGCGGCGCTTCAAACGGCAGCGCCCTGATGATCACCCGCTGCTTGAACTTGTCGGGGCCGGTAGCAGGCCAGCAGGTAACAAGCGTTACCATCTCGCTGTCGCTCGGCGCGATGAACTGCGCATTGGCGGCGCGCTGTTCGGGCGGCGCGCCCTCCTCATCGACAATATGACGCTCGGTAACGACATAGCGATACTGTTGGCCCTCGCTGTAGATCGTCACCGGATCACCGGGAAGTACGTAGTAGAGATCGCGGAAAACCTGACCATAGCCGCCGACGTGTCCGGCCATCACAATATTGCCGCCGTCGCCGGGATTAGCGGTGCCGTAATGATGCCCAACCGCATATTCGGCCACATCCCAGACCGCCACTTCCTGGCCGTTGAGCAACTCGCTACTCCAGCCAACCTCAACCACTTTCGCATCCAGAGCGATACTGGGCAACGTGATCCGCGCGATCTTCGAGGCCGGCGCGGCAGCCGAGCGAGCGGGAGGAGCCGAGGCAATCTGGCCGTTGTTGAGCGCAGGCGGCTGAAACACCGACATCACCTCGGCGATCGGGCCGGCTTCCACTGCGCCGAATTGAATCAGCCCCGAAACATCGGGCTGCGCCATGCTGCCTTCAACGGCGCGCGGTAATTCTAAATCGTTATCACCCCGCGCCGCCTCACGCATATAATTGATCTGTACGTATAATCCACCGACAAACAACAGCAGATACACGCCCACCAGCAACAACAAATTCCCGAGCGTCCAGACAACTCGCCGACGCATCGTAAGCCGGCGTGCAGCCGGTAAAATGTTTGCCAAATCTGAGTGTGTTTGCGTCGCCATACTCTGTAAATACACCATCTTTGCTGCTACTACTCCCCTTTGAGTATAACATGGCCGCATTGCCGAACGAAAGAGGAAACGCCGTTGCCACCAGGGCGGAGGCAGCAGCCGCATTTCGCAGTTGCCGTCACGGTTGGGGCGAGTGTTACAATAGCTGAACTTCGGATTTCGCTTGCATATGCTAGGAGCAAGGCAATGATGCCTGAACTCACCCCGGATCTGGCAGCGCGTCTGGCGAGCATCGCCCTGGATGGGTGACGCGGGCCTACCCCTATAGCCCCGGCCATGTGCTGATGGACGCCACCGATATTCGCCATCCTCGCAGCTTGCACCCGGCATTCTACGGCTGCTTCGACTGGCATTCGGCGGTTCACAGCCACTGGCTGCTGCTGCGGCTGCTCCAGCAGCAACCGGATCTCGCTCAGGCCGACCGCATCCGCCGGACGCTTAACATGCACCTGACGGTGGAAAACCTTCAGATCGAGGCGGCCTACTTTCGCGAACCCGGCCGGCGCAACTTCGAGCGACCCTACGGCTGGGCCTGGCTGCTCAAGCTGGCCGCTGAACTCCACACATGGGACGATCGCGACGGCGCGCGCTGGTCGGCGGCAATCCAGCCCTTGGCGGAACAGATTGTCGAGCTGTATCTCCGATTCCTGCCGCGCCTGACCTACCCGATCCGGAGTGGAGTCCACAGCAATACGGCTTTTGGACTGATCTTGGGGCTGGATTACGCTGCTACGATCGGGGATGAGCCGTTACGCAGGTTGATCATCAGTCGCGCCAAAGATTATTATGTAAACGACAAGCATTGTCCGGCAAGCTGGGAGCCGAGTGGCGGCGACTTTTTCTCGCCCTGTCTGATCGAAGCCGATCTGATGCGGCGTGTGCTGGCGCCGGCCGCATTCAGCGACTGGCTGGCGGCATTCCTGCCGGAGTTGGCGCAAGGGGCGCCGCCGGAGTTACTGAACCCGGCCCAGGTGAGCGACCGCAGCGACGGGCAGATTGTGCATCTGGACGGACTCAATCTGAGCCGGGCCTGGTGTATGTGGGGCATAGCCGGCATACTTACCTCGGCCGATCAACGTCGGGCGGTGCTGTTGGAATCCGCCACGCGCCACGCAATCGCCGGTATGAGCGGAGTTGGTAGCGGCGATTACATGGGCGATCACTGGTTGGGCAGCTTCGCACTCTACATGCTCGGCTGCGCCAGGCATACCTGAAGAGAATAAGCCGTTTTGGCCGATCACGACCATATCAAAATAAGGAACAGCGATGCGAATCTACATTTCGGCGGATATGGAGGGGGTTTCGGGTGTCGTACATAGCGAGCAGACGGCGCCCGGCGCTCGTGAATACGATCGCGCTTGCAGCCTGATGTTGGGCGAAGTGAACGCGGCGATCGCCGGGGCGTACGAAGGCGGCGCAACCATGGTGCTGGTAAACGATTCGCATTGGAACATGCGCAACCTGAACCTGCTGGAACTTGACCCACGAGCCGAATTGATCAGCGGCTCAACCAAGCCGCTCTCGATGATGCAGGATATCGACACCGGTTTCGACGGCGCATGCTTTGTCGGGTACCACGCCCGCGCCGGGACTGCTGCGGCGAGTATCGATCACACCTATACCGGCCAGATCTTCCGGGTCGAGGTGAACGGGCGCGAGTTGGGCGAGTTGGGATTGAACAGCTTGCTGGCCGGCAGTTTCGCTGTTCCGCCGATCATGGCCACCGGCGATCAACAACTGGTAGCCGAAGCCCGCGAACTACTGGGCGAATCGCTGGTGACAGTTCAAGTGAAAACGGCGATCGGTCGCAACGCCGCCCGCTGCCTGAGTGTCGCCGAGGCCCGCCGGCGCATTCAAGCCGGCGCCCGTGCGGCCGTCGAGCGGCTGGGCAAGCAAGCAGACTCCGCCGCCACTGGTGCCGGAATCACCAAGCACCCTGGCCGTCACCTTCATGAAGACCGATCAGGCCGAGCAAGCGGCGCTGGTGCCGGGTAGCGAGCGGATCGGGCCGCGTGAAGTACGTTTCAGCCATAACGACTATCGCGAAGTGTACCGGGCCTGGCGCGCACTGCAAAAACTGGGCGCATAGGTGAAAGGGCGGCGTATACGCCTACCCACCAGGAAACCCGCGTAACGTGAGATAGGGGGCGAGAGAGCTTATTCCTGGCTAAAGCCGTCGCCGTTTTGAATGAACTCCAGGCGATTACCGAAGGGATCGGCGGCGTAAAAACGGCGCACCCCCGGCAACGTCGTATCAGGCGTGATGTCAACCCCCGCATCACGTACCTGGGATTCCCAGGCAGTCAGATCCGCCACCAGAAATGCCGGATGGGCCTTGCGAGCCGGGGTAAACGCCTGCTCGACCCCAAGGTGCAAGTGAATGCCGGGGCCGACGAACCAGCACCCGCCACGGGATGCCAGCGGCTCCGGCTTAGCAATCTCCGTCAGGCCAAGCAACCCGCCGTAAAACGCCCGCGCCGCATCCTCCTCGCCAGCCGGCATCGCCAGTTGTATATGATCTAGTCCGACCAGCATAGACCCCTCGCTCGTACAAATGCAGAATACAGAAACACTGCAATGCCTTAAGCCGACGCGACACAAGCCGGCTTGCTTGATCGCGGCCGCCGTCGTATCGGCGATATCGATGAACGGCACTGTTGTGGCCGCCCGAATTGCGCCAGACACCTTGTGCATGGTGTTCGTACAGAGCACAACGCATTCGGCGCCGCCGCGCTCCAGGCTCCCGGCGGCAGCAGCCAGCACCTCGCCCGCCGCGTCCCAATCGCCGTTGTGTTGCATCGCCTCGATCGGTGCGAAATCCACCGAATACAGCAGGCATTGCGCCGAATGCAAGCCGCCGAGTCGCGCCTTCACCAACATGTTGATCAGACGGTAGTACTCGGCCGAAGACTCCCAACTCATGCCGCCAATCAGGCCGATTGTTCGCATTCATGATGCCTTTCACGATGAACTGGGGCGCCGCAGACGCTCCTCGTGCATCATCGCCGCCCTTGCGCAAATTGTAGTACATCTGCGCACGGCTTCCTATAGACAATCGTTTTTCATTGCTTTATGCTCAACCCACCGCGACGAATCAGTAACAACCCGAGGTGGATGATGACAACCGCTCAAACCCCGGCGCTCACGATTCCCGGCCCACCGGCTCAACTTGGCGGCTACCTCAACCTGATCAAGATGGTGCGTGACCCGATCGGCGAGATGGGCCGGCTCTTCAGCACATTCGGCCCGCTGGTGAATATGGCCCACGGCGCCAAAGTGCGCTTCTTGTCATCGTATCCGCGCACCGAAGGCGTGGTGTTTGTACGTGGCCCCGAATTGCTGCGGCAGATCGCCACCAAGAGCGACATTTACCACCGCTATCACCTGCTTGGCCCGCTCGCACCCGGCAACCATGCAACCCGCCGTCAGGAGCCGTTGCGCTACTTCGCCGCCGGGCTGTTCGATATGAACGAGGGCGAACACCGCCGCGCCCGTCGCCTGATGCTGCCGGCCTTCCATCGCAAACGCGTCGAGAACTACCGCGACCGCATGATCGCGCTCACACAGCAGTTGGCCGCCGGTTGGGCGCCCGGCGCCACAGTTGATCTGCACCATGCCATGACCGAATTGACCATGCAGATCGTCACCAGTTGTTTGTTTGGGGTTGATCCACACAGCAGCGGCGAGCAGATCGGCCGCACGATTCAGCACGCGATGGATGTAGGCTTCAACCCGGCAACCCTGATGGTGCGCTACGATTGGCCCGGCACAAGCTACAGCCGTTTCCTTGATATTGTCGGGCAGATCGAGGATGCGATGCGCCGGATTATCTACGAGAAGCGGCTCGGCAACAGCGCCGGCGATGATGTATTATCGATGTTGATGCAGGCCCGCGACGAAGAAGACGGCTCGATGCTCAGTGAGCATGATCTGCTTGGCCACGCCGAATTGCTGTTTATCGCCGGCCATGAGACAAGCTCGAATGCACTGTCCTTCACGCTGTTGCTGCTCTCACAGCACCCCGACATCTGCGCCGACCTCGTCGATGAACTAACAGGTGTCCTCGGCGCTGATCCACCAACCGTCGAACAACTGCGCGAATTGCCGCTGCTTGATCGGGTGATCAAAGAGAGCATGCGCGTGCTGCCGCCGGTGCCCTGGAATAGCCGAATCGCCGTCGCCGAGGATGAGCTCGCCGGCCAAAAAATCCTTCCGGCCACCGAAATCCTGATGAGCATCTATCACACCCATCATCTCGCCGAGATCTACCCCGATCCCGAGCGCTTCGACCCAACCCGCTGGGAGCAGCACGATTATGGTATTTTCGAATACAACCCCTTCAGCGGCGGCCCGCGCATGTGTATTGGCGCAAGTTTCGCCACCATGGAGATCAAACTGGTGCTGGCCACATTGCTGCAACGCTTCCGCTTTGAATTGGTTGAGGGCGCCACCGTCAATCGCTTTGTCGGCCCGACCATGAGCCTGCGGCCGGGCTTGCCGATGCGGGTGATGCCGCAGGATCGCCAGTTCCAACGCGGCGCCGGCAATCTGCGCGGCAACCTGCGTGAGATGGTGCATTTCCCCGCATCCACGAGCGGCCGGCGCCATTAAACCATGTGCCTGCAATTCCTGCTGTCAAACCGCATGGCAGTGCGTCAGACATCAAGTGTCACGTATCAGGCATCAAGCGTCAGGCGTCACACATCAGGCATCAGGCATCACGCATCGTGCTGAAGCCTCTGGGCCATCCCGGCCCCCAGCAATTCGCCCCAACGGGCATAGCCGGCCGGGCCGGGATGAAAACGATCGGCGCAGAACTGGTCGGGCGTGACCGGGATCGTAATCGGCAGATGCACAACAGCGGCCAGTTTTGGGGCAAGATCGGCTGCCGCCGCATCCAGCAAGCGCGCACGCAGGCCAAGCACCGCCCGCAGCGGCTGCGGCAACGCAGGAAAGCGCGCCAGCGGCGGCACAGCGGCGAGAAACACCCGCGCCGGCCCGACCCGCTCGCGCAACGCGGCAACCAGCGCCCTAAGATCAGCGACCCAGCGCTCGGGGGAGCGCAATTTCAGGCTGTCGTTGACACCCAATGCCAGCAACGCAACATCGACTGGTTCAGGCGGCAGATTCGGCACCAGAATGCGGCGCGTGCTTGATGCCGTCATCCCGATCCGGCCCTCGGCGCGCCAACGCACCGCTCGCCCAAGCTGCACCGCCAGCGCCTCGGCCGTCCGCCCGGCCAGACCATCGGCGTGTGTAGCTGCGCCGACACCGGCCACAGTGGATTCGCCGAGAATCAGGAAATGCAACGGCGGGCCGGAAGCATCAACCAGGCCCGCCGACGGGCCGGCGGCGCCAGGCAATTGCGGCGTGTTCCGGCGCACCATGCGCCCCTGGTAGAGCAATAACGGCCCTAACGCCAGCGATGCATTCGATGCGAGCCGCAAGCCAAATCTTCCCTGCGCCATCAATCCTGCCTTGCTATAGCACAATGCCTGAGGTGAAAATAGAACCGAGAACCGAGAACCGTAACGGCCGCTTTTCATCGTGGTGTTGTGCGCCATGCGCATGACCGTCTGATGCGTGATTCCTGACCGCGCTGCCGCGCGGCTCACCAGTCCGGTATGCGCTCCCGGATCAGGCTCACGCGTTGTGCTCACCGCTATAATTCGCGTAACTGCGCCGGCGGCAACGCCTCGACCGTGTGGCCGGCATAGCCGCTAGTGGTGGTCGCCATACAAAGCGCATTATAGATCGCTTCTTCCGTAGCCTCGATCGCCGCCAGGAACAACGGCGAGATCAGCGCATTCGGCAGGTCGGCAATCGAGGCAAGGGCCGCCCGGCGCTCGGGCGTACGCCGCACAGCGGGCGCAGTACTGAAGGCGATCACATAATCGCCGGAGCCATCGCTCATCGCCGCGCCGGTACGGGCCAACCCGGCCAATCCTCGCTGCGCCAGACGGTTCAGATTACGATCGGAGAGCGGCGCATCAGTGGCCAGGATGATGATCACCGAGCCGTCGGCATCACCGCGATCCAACGGTTCGCGCAGAAAGTAACGCCCAAGGCTACGACCGACCGGCAGGCCGGCGATCTGCAAAACGCCGCCGAAATTGGCCTGCACCAGGGCACCGACCGTCCAACTGCCAAGTTCATCCGGCAAACGCCGCGAACTGCTGCCGATCCCGCCCTTCCAACCAAAGGCGACAACTCCGGTTCCCGCGCCGACACAACCCTCGGCGAACGCCCCTTCTTGCGCTGCCGTAATCGCCGCCAACGCATGATCAGTCGTGACGACGCGGGCGCGGATGTCATTCAGATAACCGTCATTACACTCGCCGACCAACGGGTTCACCGAGCCTACCGCCGCATTGCCCGGTTGGGCCAGGGTGTATGTGATCAGCGCATCGGCGGCTCGCGGCACTGCCAGTGTGTTCGTGAGCAGGATCGGCGTTTCGATCTCGCCTAACTCGCGCAATTGCGTAGCCCCGGCCAACTTCCCAAAGCCGTTGCCGACCGCAAGCCCGGCCGGCACCCGTTCCTGAAACAGGTTGCCGCCGTGCGGTAGGATCGCCGTCACACCGGTACGAATCGCCGCGCCCTCCACCAGCGTGAGGTGGCCGACGCGCACCCCGGCCACGTCGCTGAGCATGTTCAGCGGGCCTGGTACAATCACCCCCGGCGCAATCCCAAGCTCACGCAGGCGCATGCGTGCCGAGCCAGCAGGCGCTTCACTCATATAACCTCTTCCTCCAAGCCAAACCAATGCCGCCTCCTTTCTCCCGTCTTCTGTCGCTATTGCGCCTCCTTTCTCCCGTCTTCTGGCCCTATTGCGCCTCCTTTCTCCCGTCTTCTGGCCCTATTCCTCCTCATGCAACACATCGCGCGCCGCCCGAATCAACTCCTCCAGGCGCTTACGTCGCTGCGCCGACAGCGGCTCACGGATATGCAACTCGACCCCCGCCGCCAGACGGATACGCTGCCAGTGCTCCGCCACAGGCGCCGGATGCTCGTCGGAACTCACACGCTCCGCATCGCCAGAATCGTCGGCATCCGTCTGATGCGGAAAGAATTCGTAACGCCCCAACTGCAACGGTGCCGGGTTGATCGATAATGGGTTCCCCAGCACCGGATGCGACAACCCGGCGCTATACGACTCGCCCGCCTCGTGGAGTGCGCCCCGCCGTGCATCCGACGGCCTGCGCCGCAAACCACGCTCATTCCCGCCAAGTGCGAACGGCGACCCCTGGTGTTGATCCGAGTGCGGCTGTGCTGCTGCCGAATCGGCATCCAAACGCTCACGAATCACCCGTAACGGCAAGTATTCCGCCTTGAGTTCGGCGATCATCCGCAGCCGCTCAAGGTGAGGTTTGCCGTATCGCGCATACCGGCCCTGCGTATCCGGCTGCGGCAACAATCCCTCGCCGGTGTAATAGCGAATGGTGCGCGGCGTCACTCCCGCCAGTTCCGCTAATTCGCCGATCGTATATTCCGGTTCGTTCGCCATATGTCCCCCATAGTGCAATTCCGAATCGGTATACCGCATTGCTTCAGGCTATTCCAATGCGGCAAATCTGTACCCTCACGCAAACAAAGCTGCGTGAACCGGATCAGATCAAGGCAACCCGTATTTTACAATGCCGGCACATCTTCGCGCCCCGACAATCGCATCGATCAAGCCATAGGCCCGGGCCTCGGCCGGGCTGAGAAAGCGGTCGCGATCGAAATCCTGGGCGATTTTCTCCAACGTCTGGCCGGTATCACGCGCCAACAATTCACGACACAACTGCTGCTTGCGCAACAACTCCCGCGCCATAATCTCAACATCAGGCGCATAACCCTGCATGCCCTGCGCCGCCGGATGCATATGAATGGTCGCGTTCGGCAGGCTATAACGCCGCTCCCGCGCCCCACCGGCCAGCAGCACCGTTGCCATGCTTGCCGCTATCCCGACACATACCGTCGATACCGGCGCATTGATCGCCTGCATCGTATCGTAAATTCCTAAGCCCGCCGTTACCGAGCCGCCCGGACTATTGATATAAAGCCGGATCTCGTCGTCGGGATTTTCGCTGTCCAGGTATAACAACTGCGCGATGATCAGCGCCGCCGCTTGATCATCGATCGGCGCACTCAGCATCACAATCCGCGCCTGCAACATGCGCGAAAAGAGATCGAAGCTGCGCTCGCCACGCGTTGTTCGTTCAACCACGGTCGGCACCAGCAATGCATGCGCAACCCTATTCCAAGATTCCATCACCGCCTCCTGTGCTTGCCCTCAGCTCTTTTGCGGCCATAACAACATGACACAACAACGTAATACTGCTATTATGACAGTATTACGTCGTTGTGTCAATAGTCTTGCAGGCGGTGTTGCGGTTAACCGCTGGCCGAGCACGATGGAGTTGAACCATCCACAGTCGCCCGTGGCCCCGGTCTTCCAGGCCGGTTACCGCACCGGCGGTGGCGTGCTCGATTGTGGAGGGCGAGCGCGGAATCGAACCGCCGGCCGCTGCGGCCGTCGCGTGTTCAAGACGCGATGCGCCACCCGGCGCTGCCCGCCCTTTTATGGTGCCGTGGGTGGGTTCGAACCCACATGTTCGCTTAGGAACGCCTGTTTTTAAGACAGGCCGGTCTGCCAATTCCACGCACCACGGCAATTATCATGGCCGAGCGCAGCGGGATCGAACCGCCCACGGGTTCCCGTGGCCCCAGGTTTCGAAGCTGGTTGAGACACCTGTCTCGGTGCGCTCGATCTGGTGTGCCCGCTCGGAATCGCACCGAGACCTCCCGATCTTCAAACGGGCGCGCAGACTGACTACGCCACAGGCACATCTGGGGCCGCCGGCCGGTGCTGCCCCGGCGATATCCTCGTTACCAACGAGGCGCTCTGGCTGGCTGAGCTACGGCGGCTCGTGGTCGGCGCGGCTGGATTCGCACCAGCGACCGGCGAGGTGTAAGCTCGCTGCTCTCCTACTGAGCTACACGCCGAATGTGGTCGAGACGTCTGGAGTTGCACCAGATCCGCGTGCGTATCAGCACGTGCGCTGCTCCTGCGCTACGTCTCGCTGGCTCTCCAGGCAGGTTTCGTTAGCGAAGCTGGCGCGCAGTGCTTTCCTGCAACCCTCCGGTTAACAGCCGGGCACTCTCCTGGTTGAGCTACTGGAGATCGGTGGTGGAGCCACGGGGAGTCGCACCCCGGCCTTCTCCTTGCAAGGGAGTCGCTCGCCTCCTGAGCTATGGCCCCGTTGGTCAGGCCGGCAGGATTCGCACCTGCGACCGCTCGTCCCCCAGACGAGTGCGCTCCTTCTGCGCCACGGCCTGTAATTTGTATGTTTCGGTTCGTTTCGGCAACATAGCCGGCGACACAAACCAGGCTGGCCGGCACCACGACAGAAGTCGCTCGATTAAACTCTATAGAACCTTACTGAACCATTCACAGCCAAATAGTAGCACGCCGGCCAACAAAACAACTCCGCCTTTCGACGGAGTTGCTGCGCATAAAATGAACTGCCGGATGTCGTGATATCGGTCTCGGCGCTTACTTCAGCAACACCGAAGCAATTCCGCATTCTGCATTGACTCTACGCGTGTCCAAGCACGCGATGCGGCGTGTACGGCTCCTCCAATGCGGCGATCTCGGCGGCGGTCAGTTTCACCTCCAGGGCCGCAACCGCCGCTTCGAGCTGATACATTTTGCTTGCCCCGATGATCGGCGCGCTCACCTCGGGCTTGTGCAACAGCCAGGCCAGCGCCACCTGGGCATTTGTAACGCCGCGCTCACGGGCGATCTCGCTCAACTGTTCCACCACCCGGTAATCGCCCTCGTTGTACAAGGCATGCGAGATCGTATCAGTGCGCCCGCGGGTCGTCGCCGCATCGGCGCCCTGTGGCCGGTTGCCGGTCAGAAAGCCGCGCGCCAGCGGACTCCAGGGGATCAAACCGACGCCCTGATCTTTGCAGAGCGGGATCATCTCACGCTCTTCCTCACGGTATACCAGGTTGTAGTGGTTTTGCATGCTGACGAACTTCGCCCAACCGTTGCGCTCCTGAAGGGCGAGCGCCTTCGCAAATTGCCAGGCGTACATGCTGGAAGCGCCGAGATAGCGCGCTTTGCCCGCCCGCACCACATCGTTCAGTGCGTCCAACGTCTCCTCGATCGGCGTGTTGTAGTCCCAACGGTGGATCTGATACAGATCGACGTAGTCGCTGCCGAGCCGGCGCAGCGAGTTGTCGATCGACTTCATAATGTGCTTGCGCGACAAACCGCCGTCGTTCGGCCGGTCGCTCATGGGATGAAAAACTTTGGTCGCAATCACAACCTCGTCACGGCTTGTGAAATCGCGCAGCGCACGCCCCAGCACCTCTTCACTCACACCGAGCGAGTACATGTCGGCCGTGTCGAAAAAGGTGATCCCCAGCTCAAGCGCCCGTTTGATAAACGGCCGCCCGGCCGCCTCATCCAACACCCACTCGCGCCACTGCGGGCTGCCGTAGGTCATGCAGCCCAGACAAATCCGCGACACCTGCATCCCCGTCGTTCCGAGCCGCACATACTCCATTGGTCAACTCTCCTCTGTTCTGGCACATGAGTTGCTTGGTAATGCAAGACTGTGCCGAAGCGTCAGTCCATAGCGTGCTGCCTGCGCAATGAGCGGATACCGCCGGATTATCGCATGGACGCAGCAAACGCTGTCCTCGAAATTAAATCATATAAGGATTTTTATCCATGCATCGACGATTTTTCAAATCACCTCGATCATGCTTACATCTTTGCTCCTGTTGGTATTAGGCGCCTGCGCCGATCAGGAAGGCGCGATCACCGACCCCGAGCTTGCCGCCGAAGCCACGGCCCTTGCCGCCGAAGGCCCGCTGGTTCAGAGCACCGAGAGCGCCGGCCAACAGCAAGAAACCCCCGCCACTGAAGCAACCCCCATTGACCAGGAAGCCCCGGTGATTGTGGAGACCGCCGATGTTGCAGGTACCGCTGCGAGCGGCACTATCACCGCACCAACCAGCGATCTGTCGGAAGAGACTTCGGTCGCCGCGACAGCACAACGGGCCACCATCGAGCGTGCTACAACAACGCAGCTGAGCCCAACCCCGGCGATCGAGTCGCCGCCCTTGCCCACCGCCGATCCGGCCGGGAGCGGGACAGGGATGATGCGCGACGAAATCGCCGGCGCCCGCACCGAGTTGGTGTTGATCGACAGCGACGGCCTGATGGATGCCGCGCCGATCAACGTCGAGGTCGGCGAACTGTTTGTCCTCGATATTACCAACCGTTCCGCCAATGATGTGCTGCTGAATGTACCACTCGGCGAGACCGGCCAGTTTGCGCTGCCAATCCCCGCCGACACGCTTGCCGACCTACCGATGCTGCCCACCAACCCCAACAATCCCAACGCCAGCCCTACAAGCGATGCCGGCACCGTCGGGATTCCCGAACAGACGCCCGAACTTGCGACAACTCGTGTGCCATCGGAAGGTGCAGAAAATACCGGCGACGAGCAGGACAGCAGCGGCACCTTGCCCGATTTCGACGCGATCGAAAATCAGATCCTCGACACTCAGCCGACCACCTCGCTTGTGATGCGCTTCGAGCGTCCCGGCACCTACACCCTCACCTGTATGGCCAGCCCGGCGCAGATCGGCCAACCCTTTGATCGCGGCCAGGGCGCCACAGCCGTTCCAACCGGTCGAACCGGCGCCACCACTGCCACGCCGAGCGCCACACCGACAGCGGCCGCAACCAGCGAGCGGGCGACAACCGAGGAGAACGCTTGTCAGGGCGAATTAGTGATTGTGGTGGGTGATCCGAGCGAGCAAGATAATCTCACGACGCCGACATCGATCATCGATATCACCATTGTTCCTGAAGAAGAAACCCTGACCCCGATCGTTGACGAAACCACCACGCCCCAGAACCGAACCACCACCCCAACCAGCGATACCACCACCACGCCCGAAAGCGAAACCTCCGAACTTTAACTCACGCGAATGACGCAGACAACCTGCGTACTTCGTGGTGGTTGGGCAGCAAAGCTGCTCAACCACCGGAAACGATCCCTCTACTTTTGTGCTAGAGTAATTCTTCAAACAGCAGTGCAGCAATTCCGCATTCTGCAGGAGTAACCTATGATCACACCCGGCGACGGGATGCAGATCAGCGCCGATGTTCGTTTCGCTCCGGGCGTGTACTACCTGCCGAACGGGATCGATGTGCGCGCCGACAATATCACGATCGACGGCGGCGGTGCATTACTGGTGGGGGCCGGCGGCGCGGCAGCGGCATACGGATTGAAGGCCGGCGCGGCGTCACAATCCGCAATCTACGCCTGGCCGAATATTATCACGGCATTGTCGCCCGCAACTGCGCACAACTCACGATCTACACATGTGCGATCAGCGCCACCCACGAGGAGCCGCCGAACAGTTTATTTCTCGACATCTGGCGTCCGGCCGCACAAGCCTATGGCGGCGCGATCGTGCTCGATCGGGTTAGCGATTCGCAAATCGCCGAGAACGATCTGCAACATCAGCAGAACGGCCTGCTCTGCTACACCTGCGAGCGCCTCACGATCCGCGCAAACCAGGCCAATTACAACAGCGGCTTCGGGTTTCATCTCTTCGCAACCAGCGACTCGCTGATCGAAGCGAATTATGCCGATTATTGCTGCCGCTATCAACCCCGTGGCGGCGGTGGGCATCTCGGCGCCGATGCGGCCGGATTCCTGATCGCCCACGGCTCCTGCCGGAATGTCTTTCGCCGCAACTACGCCCGCATGGGCGGCGATGGCTTTTTCTGGCCGGACTGCGCCCCGACTGGGTGCATGTACCCTGCAACGACAACCTGTTCGAGGCGAATGACGGCTCGTACAGCCCGAATATCGCCTTCGAGGCCACGTTCAGCGCCGGCAATCGCTTTGTCGGCAACCGCGCCTACGGCTGCAACTATGGCTTCTGGTTGGGCTTCTCGCGTGATACCGTCCTGGAGCAGAACACGATCGCGGCCTGTCGCAAAGCCGGCGTCGCCGTGGAGAACGGCATCGAGATGGTCGTTCACGCCAACCAGTTCGCGGCGAATCACTACGGCATGTTGCTCTGGTCGCACTATGTCGCCGCCTTCGCCGGAGCGGTGCCCGAAAACAACACCAGCCACAGTTGGGCCATTGCGCACAACAGTTTCAGCGCCAACGATATTGCGATCCGGATCGCCGCCGACCAGGATCATGGCGTCCAACCGCTTCCCGCACTGACGCCGTCGTGTCCCCGGCCACACAGCCACACCATTGCCGACAACCGATTTCGCCGCAACCACCTCGACATCGAGATCATCGACGCCGACGAACCGCTTGTGGAACGGAATGAATTTGAAGATTGATCTGGTGACAGGGCGACTCCAGGCCACAGATAATGTCCTGACACCCTGACACCCTGTCACCTGCTCACGCAACCACACCGCGCAAGGCCTGGTTGATCGCACGCAATTGCGCCAGATGCCCCTCGACATGGCCGATGTACAACGTCAACAGGGCCGCCAGATCCATCGGCCCACGCACCGGATGCTGGGCCGTTCGCAACCAACTCGCCTCGCTGATCACCCGGCGCAACAACGCAGCCGTGTCGGCCCGCAGCAGCGCCGCAAGCTCCAACGCCGGCTGCGGATCGACCGCGTCATAGGCGAGATGTTCGGCCCAACCGGCCTGCTGATACATATACAGCGTCGGGTTATCTTCGGCCAACAACTGCCGGAAGCGCCCCGCCGCCACAATCTCCGAATCCAGCAAATGCACCAGCACCTGCCGCGCACTCCACTCGCCGGGCGCCGACACCCGATCGAGTTGCTCCAGCGGAGCCAACGCAGCGGCGCTGCGAATCAGCTCCGCCCCATCGGCAAAACGGTCGAGTAATTCCTGCTGTTCCGGAGTCATCATCAACCTCCTTGTTTCTGATGTAGAAGAATGATACGTTGTTGTTCGGCTACGCCGAGCGACCACCCATCCTCCGCTTCAAGCCCTAGAGCAGTGAGCACAACGCTTGAGCCTGATCCGGGAGCGCATACCTGATTGGCGAGCCGCGCGGCACTGCAATGGCGGGTTGCGCCGACACGAAGAGCGGTATCAGGCATCAGGCAGCTTGCCCTAGCGAGTAGCAAGAACATCGATCAGATCGCGCAGCATCGCCTGGGTCGAGCCCAACGGGCCATCTTCCATGCTGGCGGCACTGGTGCGACCGATCGCATCACTATAGTACACCAATCCCATCTCGCCGCCCCGCAGCCGCGCCAATGGATGGTCGGCGTCAAGCACCTGTGGCCCGACCGCAAGCTGATAGCTGCCGTCATCACGCACCTCGGCGCTGCCGACCACCGAGATCCGCCCGCCGGCATCCCAGGCGCGCCGGATCTCCTGCGGCGACAGATCGCGAATGCCGCGCACATGCAGGTCGTGCAATTTCGCCGGCTGCTCCAGCACTGCATTCGTAAAATGATCAGCTTATTTGCCGCATCCCAACCGTCAACATCCAGCGATGCGTCAGGCTCGACAATCCCCTGACTCTGCGCTTCCGCCAGTGCTGCATCAAAACTCCGGCCTTCGGCCATCTGCTCCAGAATCACCTGCGTGGTGCCGTTCACCACCAGTTCGGCCCTGCTGATGCGTGAGCCGGCCAGATCACGCCGGCCGATATTGATCGTCGGTAAAGCGCCGCCAACAGCCCCGCTGAAACGCAACGCCGGCGCCGTACGCGCCCCGGCCAGATCGCTCAACGCCGCCAATTCCTGGTAGGCCAGTACCAACGGCCCCTTGCTCGCCAGAATTGCATGCTTGCCGGAAGCCAGCGCGGCGCGTACAATACTCAAACCAGGTTCACCGTCCGTCAGACTCGTCGGCGTCGCCTCGAACAGCACCTCCGCCTCTGCTGTCGCCGCCAATTCAGCCGCAGTCAGGTCGGGCCGAAATTGCGGCAATGCCGCAATCCTGCCGCCGGCTCGCTTTAATGCCGCAACCGCCGCAATATCCAGACCGGCCGGATCGGCGGCTACGCCCGACGAGTCGGCAACCCCGACGCAACGCAATCTAAAGCCGTAACGGCGTGGCAACAGATCGCCGCGCGAAATCAACAACTCCAACAACGTCCGTCCGATGTTGCCCAATCCGGTGAGAATAAACCGTAACTCAATCGGGGTTTTATCCGGGGACATAGTTGCGCCTTGTGCTATAATATTAGATCCAACCGACGTGACCTGTGGGAAAACAAAAATGAAGCAGTGTCAATATCCATGCCCGATCGTCAGTAGTGTGCGGCACGATATTACCGCACTGCGTACGCACCTGTTGGAAGGATATCAGTGTCTGGATACCTGGCTTTCCCTAAGCCGTCTCGTAAACGATCCCCAAAAGCGGCGGGATTGTTTAGAACGGGCGTCGGTGTTAGCCCCCGATAACGAAGAAGTCCAATTGGCCTATCTTGAATCTCGCATCGCGGCCGACCCGAACGACAAACTGGCCAGGCAACGCCTGGCGGAAATTCACACCCTGAAGCTGCTCTCCGATGTGAAAAGCACGCACTTTCACGAACAGCCTAAGGCCCGGCTGCTGGGCGATATTCTTATTTCAGTCGGCGCGATCAGCGCTGCCGAGTTGCAAGCAGTCCTGAAAATGCAAACCAGCGGCAGCCCGATCACCACCGATCGCCGGCTTGGGCAGTTGTTGCTGCGCCAGGGGATGATTACACCGGCGAAATTGGCCCATGCCTTGATTGTGCAACAACAAGAGCGCAGCCAGCTTCGTATCGCGCCCCAGGTTCTTGGCGAGTATCTGGTTGAGCGGCAGTTTATCACACCTCAGCAGCTTGAACTCGCGCTGGCCGAACAACTTCGGCTGGACCAAAAGGGCCATGCGCTGAGCCTCGGCCAGATTCTGGTGCGTCTGAATATGATCAGCCAGGAGCGGATCGAGCAAGCCGCCAAAGAACACGAATTGATCTTCTGGTCGAAGTTCGGCTATTGAATCCGAGACGGGCGAAGCATCGTCCATTGTGCAATGCTTCGCCCGCCACATCAACGCCCGCCAATCAACCACAAGACCGCTTGCAACAAGCGCCGCCGCCCGGCCCGCCGTCGCCGTGCATACAGGGCCGCAAACACCATCTCTCGATCACGCCGCCGCTGTTCCGCCACATGCATCCGCTCAAAATAGCGATCATTCATGGTACACCTTTTGAACCGGCGGTAATTTCGGCGCGCTGATGCTCGCGAAACTCCGCAGTAACGCTAAATCACCGGAACATAATCGCCCGACACTGCCGCCTGCCCCGGCTGGCCGTAACTACGTTCGCGCAACAACATTCCCAGCGTCGCCACCGCATCGCTGATCCGTTCCGGCGGTTCGGCGCTGAAACAAAGCCGTAAGTGCGCCCGCCCGTCCGGCGCCGGCCCGAACATCTCCCCCGGCACAAATGCCACCCCACGCCCGACAGCATTGACATACAGATCGGTGATCGAAATCCCGCCCGGCAACGAAACCCAGCAGGCAAATCCGCCCTGCGGGCGGGTCCAGGTTACGCCGCACGGAAACGACTGCTCCATTGCGCTGATCAGTGCGTCACGCCGCTCACGGTAGCGCGGCAGCATGCGCCTGATATGGCTATGGAGCCAGCCCTGCTCGATAAAAATCGCCAATGCGCGCTGCGTAATCGGCGGCGCACAAATATCGATCGCCTGCCGCTGAGCCGCAAAACGGCGGATCAGATCCGGCGCCGCCACGATATAGCCCATCCGCAAGCCGGGCATCAGGCTCTTCGAAACACTGCTCAGATAGATCACATGCCCGCCGTAGTCGTGAGCCTTGAGCGCCGGTTGCGCCGGCCCTTCCAATCCCAGGCGGCCGTAAATATCGTCTTCCACAATCGGAATCCGATAGCGCGCCGCTAATTCGAGTAATTGCACCCGCCGCTGAGCGCTCAAACATACGCCGCGCGGATTGTGATAGGTTGGAATGGTGTAGATAAACGCCGGTCGCTCGGCGCGAATGGACTCCTCCAAGGCATCCACCACCATGCCTTCTTCATCCATCGGCACGCCGCTAGTGCGGATACCGCGCGCCGCCAGGATGTTCAGCACCCCCAGATAGTCGGTTGCTCGACAATCACGCTGTCGCCGGGTCGCGCCAGCACATCGGCGCATAATGCCATCCCACCGGTCACGCCGGCCGTCACCACCACCTCGTCGGGACCGCTGGAGATACCGCGCTCGCGCACCAACTCCGCCAGCACCGAACGCAACTTCAGATCGCCCTGGGGCGTGGTGTAGTTCATCAGCACCGAACCACCGCCGGCAAACGCCATCTCCGTTGCGCGCTGCCAATTACGCAACGGAAAGAACTCGTGAGCCGGATCGGCCCGCGAGAGCGAGATAATCCCCGGGATCTGGGCCATGCGCAACAGATCGGCCAGCATCCCCGATGGAGTCGCCTCGCGACCAAGCTGCGTCTCAAGCGGCGCCACAAGCTGTTCGATCCGCTCGGCCACAAAGGTTCCGCGCCCAACCGTCGCTTCGATCCAGCCGCCGGACTGCAACTCGGCGTAGGCACTGTGGATGGTAAGGCGGGTTACGCCGAGCTGGCGCGCTAACTGGCGTACCGTCGGCAGGCGCGTACTCGGCGGCAGATCGCCGCTCCGAATACGTTGCTGCAACATACCAGCCAACTGGCGATACAACGGCTCACGACTGTTGCGATCAAGCTCGATCTGCACCTCGCCCCTCCTGACAGATTGTCCGTCTCATCATACGAAATTGTTTCAATAGCGTGATTATACCAGGACAATCCAGGCCATAGTAGCGACAATTCCAGCTAAAAGCACGAGACAATGGGTGGATGAATGTATGATCCATAGCCTTAGGCCGCGTGGTATAATGCTTTTCCAGATACGATATACCCCGCCCCCGGTGCATTTCCGCGTGGTCAGGCATCGGTTCTATCATCAGCAAGCGGGGAGGATCTAAGGGTGGCCGCACGATGATGCTTCGTCGCACCATTGCAAGGTAATGCCATGCCGATGTATGAGTATGCCTGCCTCGAGTGTCGTAGCCAATTCGATCAGTTGCGACGCATGAACGAGTCCGACCACGGAGTAGCCTGTCCCCACTGCCGCAGTCCACAGATTCAGCGCCGACTCTCGACATTTGCCGCCCATACGCGCAGTGCCGGCGGAAGCGCCGTGGTTGCCGAGCGACCAACTCAGACCGCAGGCGGTTGCTGTGGCGGCTCGTGCGGCTGCGGTTCGAGGAGCTAAGCTATGAAGGTGATGATTCTGACCGCCGGTTTGGGTACACGCTTGCGCCCGCATACGTTCACCAAGCCGAAGCCGTTGGTCAGTGTGGCCGGCAAACCGGTGCTCGCCCACATTATCGACGACTTACTTGATATTGGGATCGATGAACTGATCTGCGTCACCGGCTATCTCGGCAACCAGATCGAGGACTATGTCCGCAGTAACTATTCCTTCCCGATGCGCTTTCTGGAACAGAAGGAGATGCGCGGACAGGCCGATGCGATCTATCTTGCGCGCGAAATCGCCAGTGGCCCGCTCCTGGTTGTCTTCGGCGATGGACTGTTCCAGATCGACAAGGAACGCCTGAGTCAGCATCCTAATGAAGGGATTCTGTACTGCAAAGAGGTCGAAGACCCACGGCGTTTTGGGGTTGCCGTGGTTGAAGACAATCGGATTATGCGCCTGGTTGAGAAGCCGAGCGAGCCGGTGTCGAATCTCGCCGTGATCGGGGTTTATTATCTCCCCGAGGCGCGTCGGTTGATGGATGCGATTGCGTTCATTATGGAGCGCAATATGCAGTTAAAGGGTGAGTTCTACCTCGCCGATGCCTTGCAGGTGATGATCGATCGCGGCGAAGTCTTGCGCGCCGAGTCGGTGCCGATGTGGCGCGATTGCGGTACGGTCGAGGCACTGCTCGATACGAACCGCTACCTGTTGGAGCACGGCCATAGCCGCACGATCGATACCTCAACCGCCGTGATTATTCCGCCGGTGCATATCGCCCCAACCGCAACGATTGAGCGCGCCGTGATCGGCCCGCATGTGTCGATCGCCGACGGCGCCGTTATCCGCGATGCGATCGTCAAAGATTCGATTATCAATACAGGCGCTCAGTTGCAGTCGGTTATTCTCGCCCGCAGTCTCATCGGTGATCGCGCCCTGGTTGATGGTGTAAGCCAGGAGTTGAACGTCGGCGACCAGTCAGATATTCGATTCGGGTGAACCAATGATTGCTTACAACTTCCGTACTTCCCGCAATGACGCCGGAGGTCAGGCCAATGAGGGCCATTGGGAGTTGGCGCTTTCCACGCCAGCAAAGGCCTATGCGGCCGCTCGCCTTAGCTATCGCGCTCATCGCGCGCCGGCCGGCGAGCGTGTCCTGCTCGATCATCTGCACGCTACCCTCGGCGCGCAGTTTCCGCATTCACTGATTACCAGTTACTACATCGCACTGAAAGCCCATCAGTTTGTCGCCCTAACCGGACGGCCCGACAGTGGGAAGTTTGCGTTTGCATCGGCTTTCGCGCGGGCTTTGATCGGCGCGGCCGATAGTCAGTTGGTGGTGATCGATTCAAATGGCTGGGTTCGGCGTAGCGCCAATCTTCAGGCCCACGATCTCCACGCCCGCTTCGAGTCGCTCCAGTTTCGCCAGGTGTTGCAAGAGGCAATGGCGCCCG
The DNA here is from genome assembly GCA_012032775.1 of Oscillochloris sp. GTDB lineage: Bacteria > Chloroflexota > Chloroflexia > Chloroflexales > Chloroflexaceae > JAAUQO01. Next base: position 21,896 of record JAAUQO010000001.1, read on the forward strand.
AGCAATCCGGCAAGCTGATCTTCCTGTTGCTGCGCGGCCTCGCCGTCGATGAAGTCGAGTATTACGCCCGCCGGCTTTTGCAGATCGACCCGGACGGCACCCGCCGGCTCGCCCTCACCGGCTTTCCGGCCGATAATCTGCCGGTGCTGCCGCCCAATGTGATGATCACCGCAACCATGCACCTGTCGCGCCGCGATCATCACCTTGAAGCGCAAACGCTGCGCCATGTCAGCCCGATCGCGTTGCCGGCCGGCCTGAATCCCGGCGCTGAAGCGCCGATAACGGTACCGCCGGTTGGTTTGCAGCGGATGTTGCTTGCAGCGGCGGTACGCGGCAACGAGGCCCGCGACCGGCTTGAAGCCATCCTCGGCGCCGGTCGTCTACGGATGCTGCGGCCATCGGCCTCGTTGGCGGCGTTGCTCTGGCGGCTTGGCATACCCAGTGATGCTTCCGATACGGCGATCCTGAACTTCGTCGCCAATAGCTTCACCGCCGATGGCCACGGGCTTTTCGCGCCCAGCGATCCCTGGCGCAATGCCCGCCGCGCCTGCGATGTCGCAGCGTTACAGCATGCCCTCTGCCATCCCGCATGCTCATCTCGCATGCGCCGTGAGTTCACCAGCCTGCTGTCGGCATGATTTTGGGTTGTACCGCACTTCCTCAAGCGGTACAATTGTCGGATATGGCTACAATGCGTTGTGATGTATTGCGCTCAGGTCGCTCGATGCGACCGGGCCTGGGGCAAGGTGGTTGCTCCGCAGATGCTTATTCGGTGGTCTGGCCGGCGGAAACCAACCAGGCCACCAAAAAGTGATTTGAGACTACATAATCTTGACAGCTATCGGAAAACATAGTACGATCAATTAACCGCATGTTTATCTTTTATTGCCCACGGCAATGTCTGCCGACAACGACCTGCTTCCAGTCGTTGAGCGCCGCCGCTCATCCCCTGCGTCGTGCGCATCAGAATCGCTGCACTGTGACCAATACGGAGCGAAAAATCCATGGCCCCACTGCTTGAAGTTCGTGATCTTGAAACTCATTTTCACACTCAGGACGGCGTTGTAAAAGCCGTGAACCGTGTTTCGTTCCACGTTAATCGCGGCGAAACACTCGGCATCGTTGGTGAGTCGGGCTGCGGCAAGTCTGTCACATCCCTCTCGATTATGCGCCTCATCCCAACACCGCCCGGTAAGATCGCCGGCGGCCAGATTCTCTTCGACGGCGAAGATCTTACCAAGGTCAGCGAAGAGGAGATGCGCCACATCCGCGGGAACCGGATCGCGATGATCTTCCAGGATCCGATGACATCGCTCAATCCAGTGCTGACGGTCGGGCGCCAGATCACTGAATCGCTTGAATTGCACTTGAAACTGACGAAGAAGGAAGCCGAAAATCGGGCCGCCGAACTGCTCGATATGGTCGGAATTCCCTCGGCCGGCAAGCGGCTCGACAATTATCCCCATCAGTTCTCCGGTGGAATGCGCCAGCGTGTGATGATCGCAATGGCGCTCTCCTGCAACCCTGAGTTGCTGATCGCCGATGAGCCGACCACCGCGCTCGATGTGACGATCCAGGCCCAGATTTTGGAGTTGATCAATCGGCTGCGCGAAGAACTTGATACCGCAGTCATTATGATCACCCACGATCTCGGCGTTGTCGCCGGAATGACCGACCGGGTGACGGTGATGTATGCCGGCGGAGTGGTTGAGGAAGGCCCAACCAAGGAGATCTTCGCCAATCCGCGCATGCCTTATACGATCGGTCTGCTGCGCTCTATCCCGCGCCTCGATGAAGACTACGGCCGGAAGCTTACGCCGATCCGCGGGCTACCGCCAAGTCTCGTCGATCTGCCGGCGATCTGCCCGTTCAGCCCGCGCTGCGATTATGTTCAGGAAACATGCCTGACCCGCGTTCCTGACTTGCGCAGTGTCGCGCCCGATCATCGCGCGGCCTGTTTGTTTGATATTACGCTGGATACGCCGATCCCCGAACGCAAGAATGAGACGGTCGCCGCGTAATTTTGGATCGGGGCGTTGCCCTACACTACAGAGAAACATATGACAACAGCACCAACTCAGGCGGCCGATACTACCTTGATTGAGGTTGAAGGGCTGCAGATGCACTTTCCGGTGACACGCGGCATTATTTTTCAGCGCCGCGTGGGTACGGTGAAGGCGGTCGATGGCCTGAATTTCAAGATTAAAAAGGGCGAAACCCTCGGACTCGTCGGCGAGTCCGGCTGTGGGAAGAGCACCACCGGCCGCGCACTCTTGCAGTTGTACCGCCCGACTGCCGGCAAGGTAATTTTTCAGGGCGAGGATCTGACAAAGTTGCGTGGCGATGGGATGCGCCGCATGCGCCGCCGTGTCCAGATGATCTTCCAGGATCCCTATGCCTCGCTCAACCCGCGTATGACGGTCGGCGATATTATCGCCGAGCCGATTAAGGTTCATAACCTGCGCCAGGGCAAGGCGGTTCGCGAACGGGTCGAGGAGTTGCTCAGCCTGGTCGGCCTGAACTCCGCATTCGGCAATCGCTATCCCCACGAGTTCTCCGGCGGTCAGCGCCAGCGGATCGGGATCGCCCGCGCGCTCGCCGTTGAACCTGAGTTCGTCGTCTGCGATGAGCCGGTTTCGGCCTTGGACGTGTCGATTCAGGCGCAGGTCGTTAACTTGCTTGAGGAGCTTCAGGAGAAGCTTGGCCTGACCTATCTGTTCATCGCCCATGACTTGAGCGTCGTCAAGCATATCTCCGATCGCGTGGCGGTGATGTATCTGGGCAAGATGGTCGAGCTCGCCGATGGGCCGAAGCTCTACAGCATGCCGCTGCATCCCTACACCCAGGCGCTGCTTTCGGCAGTGCCAATCCCCGACCCGAGGGTCGAGCAGCAACGCCGGCGTATTATCCTCGAAGGCGATGTGCCGAGCCCGCTCAATCCGCCGCCCGGTTGTCACTTCCATACGCGCTGCCCGATCGCGATTCAGAAGTGCAAAGAAGAGGAGCCGCCATTCGTCGATTATGGCGATGGTCACTTCGCTGCATGCTGGCGCGCGCGTGAATCCGGCGCACTTATGCCTGAAGTGGCGAAGAAGCAGGCCGATGCCGTCGCCGCACGCATCGCCGCCGATATCGCCAAGGTGAAGGGCGCCGCAGATTAGTACGGCTCCAGGGTCGTGCCGTAAGGGCAAAGTATTTCGATCTGTCGAAATGCTTTGCCCTTATTGATTCTTAGTAGTTCTCCCGCAGCCACGCCCGCCATCCGGCATCGAATTCTTCGTAACCAATCCCGAATACCGTCTGCAGTGCCCCGTCGTAGCGCGCTACCCCGGTGCCCGGCGTCGATTTGATCGCCTGCGCCAACTCCCAGAGCTTATCTAAGCCGCCTAACTCCTGATCGATATACGCCACCAGGCTGTACGACAGGCCATAGGCCAGCGAGCGGTTCGCCTCCAACAGGTACAAATGGTCGAGATCCTGCGGATTCACCCCGCCGTTCGGATCGATGATCGGAATGATCTGATCCGTAGCAACTGCTTCGCTTACCTCGCCGGCTCGTGGGCTGTCCGATACGTACTCGGCCAGTCCTTCATACATCCAGTCGCGCATTTCCGCCGTCGGCATAAACGCGCGCTGATTCACCAGGTGCGTATACTCATGCACCAGGGTCTGGTATAGATCGTCTTCCCAGCCGTCCGATTCAATATAGCCGCCGAACACATATGAGTACGGCGCATAGATCTCCATCCGGTCGCCACGCGGTCTCGCCGCCGACTGATACCAGGCGATCGCATTCGCACTGGCCGGCGGCGCAATCCCGAAGATCGGCCTGATGTAGACGTTGTACACGCCCTCAGGCGCCCGCCCTAATCGCTCGATCACTTGCTCGCGGGCTTGCTCCATCAAGGCGATCAAACGGTCGTTCACCGGCTCGGCCCATTCGTAGGTGTGAAAGGTAAAATGTTCGTGCTCGATCTCGTAGCGCTCGCCAATCTGGCGCTCCGTCGGCTCCGAAAGCACCCAGCGACCGTCTTGCTCTTTGAATAACCAGTCATAGGCAATACCGCCGCGGGTCAGATGCGCCTGCACAAATCCCAGATCGCGCGGTTCAATCTGCTCGACCGTTAACTCGGGAAACGTCGCCCCGGCGAAAATCGAACTCTGGAAGATGTTGAAGCGTTCTTCAACTAAGCGCCGGAAGGGTGCATTGGTCTGATCCACAACCTGCCGCAACAACTCCACATCATTGGTGTTGTACGCCTGCGTGTACTGATCGGCCGCCGCCTGGATGCCGGTAAGTGCATTGGATTCATTAAACCCGCCACTGCTTTCGACCGGCGCCGTCGTCGGCGCGGCAGAAATCACCGTCGGCTCAACCGGCGCCGTCGTCGGCGCGGCAGGAATCACCGTCGGCGTACTGCCGGTGCCGGGAGCACATCCTGCCAGCAGCACCATCACCAACACCAAAAACACCATCACTCGCATGATCGTACTCCTGAAATGCTTGTGCAGAAAAGGCGTCTCCTTACGGACACTATACCATTTTGCACGTATCAGCGGTGTCGCCGATTGTCCTACTCGACAAACACAGATTGTCTCTATCTTCCAACCCGGCGAATTGTGCTACGATCAGCCTGATGGATCTCACCACCTTCAACTGGTTACGCTCAGCGGCAGGAGCGGAGATACTGGCGGATCTGGCCAATCGCGAACTACGCGAAAGTGCGGTGTTGCCGGAATTGGAACGCTTACGGCGCAGTTTACCCGCCGAACATGCCCGTGCCGCAGTTGAACTTGCGCTGTTGCGCCAACGAGCGGCGCCCCGCTTTCCCAATGCCGAGCGACTTTTCTTTACGCGTGAAGCGTTGGAACAGGCCAGCGCCGCACCGGTAGCCGCTCATCGCGCCGCGCGCATGGCCGGTATTGCGACGATCGATTCGATCGCCGATCTGTGCTGCGGGATCGGTGGCGATGCACTCGCATTCGCCGCTGCCGGCTTGCATGTGACGGCGGTCGATCGCGATCCGCTGCGCCTGGCGATGGTGCAAGCCAACGCTGACATGTCCGGTCTCGCCGATCGTGTGACAATCCTGACACTCGACCTGTTACGCGATCCGCCGCCTCAGGCCGGCGCCCTCTTCTGCGATCCCGGCCGCCGGGCAGGTGGGCGGCGTCGTTTTCATAGTGAAGCCTATGAACCGCCGCTCAGTCAGGTGTTACGCTGGCGCCGGCCATCACAACCGCTGGCGATCAAATTGGCGCCCGGAATCGATCCGGCGGAACTTCCGACCGACGCCGAGTTGGAATTTGTCTCACTCGACGGGGATTTGAAGGAGGCGGTGATCTGGTATGCACCCGATCAGGTCAGACGCCGGGCAACGCTGTTGCGCCGCAGCACAAACGATGCAGTGCATCATGTCGAAATGACCGAGCATAGTGTAATCAATGCGCCGCCGACCCTCAGCACACCGCGCAACTGGCTCTACGAGCCCGATCCGGCTGTGATTCGCGCCGGGTTAGTGCGTGAACTGGCCACACGGCTTGGACTGGCCCAACTCGACCCTTCAATCGCATATCTCACCGGCGATCAGTTTGTCGCAACTCCGTTTGCCCGAGGCTGGCCGATCTATGAATGGCTGCCCTTTCAACTCAAACGGCTCAATGCGCGCCTGCGTGAACTCGACGCCGGAGCGGTGACTGTGAAGAAGCGCGGCTCGCCACTCGATACCGACATCCTTGCAAAGCGATTGAGCGGCACTGGCACACAAGCACTGGTGGTAACCCTGACCCAACTGGCGGGCAAGCCGATTGCGCTGATCTGCGGCCCACCTCATACGGCGTATCGGTAACAGAACCATTTTGTGCTGTTTGTCTCATTTTGGCGGCGACGGTGCCAGATCCAGACAAAAGAGTGGAGTTCTACGTGAACCTGACCCATGCAGCTCGCCGGCGTGGCCTGATCGCTCTGATGGCCACCAATTTCCTGATGTTCTGCGGCTTTTTCATGGTCATCCCGCTGGTATCAGTGCATTATGTCGAAAAACTCGGCTTCGCTGCTGCGGTGGTCGGTATTGCGCTGGCCTTACGCCAACTCTTTCAGCAAGGGCTTACCGTGGCCGGTGGCGCACTCGCCGACCGCTTCGGCCCGCGTGGGCTGATCGGCTGGGGCGTATTCATCCGCGCGATCGGCTTTATCTGGTTGGCATGGGCCGAATCACCATTGCAACTCTTCCTCGCAATGATCCTTTCGGCATTAGGCGGCGCCCTCTTCGATGCACCAAGTCGCGCCGCTATCGCAGCTCTGGCCACCGACGAGAACCGGTCGCGGGCCTACTCGCTGAATGCCACCTTCGGCGGAATCGGTATGACGGTCGGCCCGCTTCTGGGTGCATGGCTGATCGGAGTCAACTTCCAGATCGTCTGCTTCGTGGCTGCGGCATGTTTCCTGCTCGTGCTCATCGCAGTCGCAGCCCTTCCGCCGCTTCAGATCGCCGAGCAGGGGGCGTCTGCCGGTGCCGGCCTGGGCATGGCTTTGCGCAATCGCACCTTCGTGCTCTTTACCGCACTACTGATGGGCTACTGGTTTATGTGGGTACAATTGACCATCAGCCTGCCCCTGGCAACCCAACGCATCACCGGTTCCAGCAACAGTATCGGCTTGATCTACGCCATCAATGCCGGTATGACGGTACTCTTGCAGTACCCGATCCTCAGGCTGGTCGAGCGTTGGCTGCGACCATTCCCGATTCTGATTATCGGGGTCGCCCTGATGGCACTCGGATTGGGATCTGTGGCGATCGTCACCAACTTGCCCGAGTTGGCACTCTGCGTCGGCATCTTTACCTGTGGTACTCTGTTAGCATCGCCGACCCAACAAAGCGTAACCGCGACCCTTGCCGACAGCCGCGCCCTCGGCTCGTACTTTGGAATCAGTTCGTTGGCCCTGGCATTCGGCGGCAGTCTCGGCAATCTTTCCGGCGGTCTGCTGATCGATCTAGCGCAGCATGCCGGGCGCCCGACCCTACCCTGGCTGGTATTCAGCCTGATCGGCCTGGCCAGTGCGATCGGTCTGGCATTATTGGCGGAGAAGTTAGTGCGTCGGCGCGCGACCGCCGATCTGGTTCAAGCGCGCACATAAGGCAGTCGGCAATAAACGTAAAGCCGATTCAGCTTATCACAGCGCGGTATATCGCTTCCTGGTTCTCGGTTCCCGGTTCTTGATTTTACAAAGGAGGATTGTGATGCCGAACAACAAGTACGCATTCTTTAACGGCGAGATTGTTCCGATTGAACAGGCGCAGGTAAGCGTGATGACCAACGCCCTTAATTACGGTACCGGCTGCTTCGAGGGTATTCGTGGCTACTGGAACGCCGACGTTGAGCAGTTGTACATTTTTCAGCTTCGCCCACACATGGAGCGGTTGCTGCGTTCGTGTCGCATTCTGTACATGAGCATTCCCTATAGTGCCGACGATCTTTGCCGGATCACACTTGATCTCCTCCGCAAGGAGCAATTCCGCGAAGATGTCTACATTCGGCCTCTGGTCTACAAAAGCGATCCGGCGATCGCCGTACAGATGAACGGGCTGAACGACGCCCTCACGATTTTCGCAGTCGGCTTCGGCCAATATATCGCCGGCGGCGCACTCCGCGTCTGTGTTTCGTCGTGGCGCCGGATCGACGACAACATCATTCCTTCGCGCGCCAAAGCAAGCGGAGCGTACATCAATTCGGCCCTGGCAAAAACCGAGGCCCTGTTGAACGGCTACGACGAAGCGATTGTGTTGGGCAGCGACGGCCAGGTTTCGGAGGCCAGCGCCTCCAACTTGTTCATTGTACGCAACGGAGTACTGGTAACACCGCCGATCACCAGCGATGTGCTTGAGGGGATTACCCGACAGGTGGTGGCGCAACTTGCTCGCGAGCAATTGGGCCTGACAGTTCACGAGCGCGCGATCGACCGCACCGAGTTGTACGTCGCCGACGAGGCGTTCTTCTGCGGCACCGGCGTCGAAATCAAGCCGATTATCGAAGTCGATCGCCGCAATGTCGGCAATGGCGAACCGGGGCCGATCGCCACGAAACTGGTATCCGCCTACGCCGATCTAGTGCGCGGCCGCGATAACGCCCACAGCGACTGGTGTACTCCGGTCTACGAATCATAATGTGGAAGTCCGGTTGGCAACAACGCTGTCAACCGGACTTCCACACTTTTAGAACGGAATATCGTCGTCGCTCTCGATCGGCTGCGGCTGATTGCGTGCCGGCGCCCGCGCAGAACCTCGGTTGGCGGCAGGAGCAGCGGGAGTGGATGTATTGCGACTGCCGGACGCAGCTACCGGGCGACGCGGCGCAGGCATCGACTCCGCCTCCGGCTCATCGACGGGTTCTTCAAATCCTTGATCATCGGGAACCGGGCCGCGCTCACCACGGGAAGACAGGATAATCATATCCTGCGTAATAACCTCGGTGGTGTAGCGATCTTGGCCATCGCGATCTTGCCATTTCCGCGTCTGCAAACGTCCTTCAACATATACCCGCGTACCTTTCGTCAGGTACTGGTTGCAGATCTCGGCCAGCTTATCCCAGGCTACACAGCGAAACCATTCGGTGTCGTCGTGCGCATTGCCGTCGCGATCTTTCCAACTGCGGCCACTGGCAACCCGAAACGTCGTTACCGCGCTTCCCTGAGCGGTGTAACGCATCTCCGGATCGGCACCAAGATAGCCCGTCAACTGGACTTTGTTCAAATCCTTCGCCATAGCCTGCCTCCTCGTGTCTCGTATCTACTCGTCGTCACCGTACCGTTGGTTCGAGAGGGCTGACGATCTTCGAACCTATGTGCTGATAATAAACCGAAAACATGTGTTTGTCAAGCGGAATCATGACAATCCAATGTCGTAACCTGCCTCAAGATCACGTCGCGCAAAGCGCCGGAAAGCCAGAATGGTCGTGGTGCTGATCACACCTTCGATCCGAGCAATTCCACCCGGCACACCCTCATCCAACGACTCGTACTCATGCACCCGCAATACCGCGATGATGTCGAATTCGCCGGTTACCGAATACACTTCCGCCACATTCGGTAATTCCGCCACCGCCTGGGCTACATCGCTGATCCGCTGCGCCTGACACGTAATCATCACAAATGCTGTTACCATCCCATACCTCCTTACACCTGCCTATCCAACTCTCCGGCTCGCGCTTCACCAACTGCCCGGCTCTACCCTGTAGCCTAAAACGGTTCAGGCGGCCGGATCCGCCAGAGCATCGGTGCCAGCCAGATCCAGGCGGTATTCAACACCACCACCGCACCCATGATCAGCACCGCAAGCTTCCCGCTGCGGCTCATACGCCAGATCTGTGTTGCCGCCGCCGCCGAGCCAATCGCAACCACCCAGGCAATGAACAACATCCAGCGCGGGCTATTGGTCAATCCGGTAATAAACGGCAGTACCGCAAATGCTACTGCCACCAACAAACTTCCGCCCATCAACCAGATCGCGGTATGGCGACTCGCTGAGCTACGATTGTTCGCCGTACCTACCCCACGCACAAGTTGCCAAACCCCTCCGAGCGCCAGCAGCAACGGAAATAGTCCAAAGTGGGTCAGCAATCCCGCCTGCCAGAGCGTCTGCCACATGACTGCGCGGCTCACCGGCCCACGCCCCGCCACCGCCGTCAATCCGCCCGCGCTGGCAGCCTGCAACTGGCTGAGAAACACCGGTATATAGGCGCTGTAAAAGGTTATTCCGGCAAATGCGCCGGCAATCACCACCGCAATGGTCAGTGGCCAACGCACACGATAGGCCCAACTTTCGGGCTGCCGGCCCAGAAACCATGCAACAATCGTTAACCCGCCCAGCAATAACGCACTATTGATGAGAAAACCAAAATGGCCCAAAAATACCAGTGTTAGTGCTCCGGCAACCATCCCAATCCAAAACAAACGCTGCCGGCGGTTATCGGCTTGCCAGGCGTCTCCAGCCCAGATCAGCACCGCGATCAAGAGCAAATGGAAGAATTGTGTGTAGATATGCGTGTCGAACGACCACCACGAGACCATGAAGGTAGCGGCCGTAAACACATAAATGCCTGCTGCCAGCAGCGCTGGACGCGGAAACAGCAATCGCGTCGCGATCGCATAAATCAGCGCCGCACTCAAGGCATCGACAAGTGCCGCTCCAATCTGCAAGGCGTGCCGTGGATGCACACCCAGAAGCGTGAGCGGCGCAATCCCGATATATGGCGCAGTCGGGTAGGGAAACTCAACCCCGCGATTTACCGAAAGGATGTGAAGAAGCCCCCAGACGGTCTCATTAAAGCGGTTATGATGAAATCCAATATCGCCGTGCATCGAATCGGGGTACAATCTTCCGCCATAGCGTAAAGCGAAGCTGATACCAATGAAAAGCGTCAGCCAAGCCATGGTAAACCGATCGAACGGCACACCCAGGTGTTTCGCTACCCTCGGCAACCCATAACCCACCGCTATAATCAGTGGATAAGTAAGCAGTACCGCCGTCAGGGCTGCATTCGTGCCGAAGGCCCAACGCGCCGGATCGAGAAAAATTGCCGCAGCAACCAGTAACCCTCCAAGCATAAACACAACCGATGCCGCCGGCCACTGCGCCACTGCGACTCCCGTCAAAGCGTGACGCACAGCGAGCCAGCCGATCACCAGCGTCAGCAACCATCCGCCAAGCGCATGAATGTCGGGGAGTGCCGGAGGGCTGCCGGGAACCGACTGGATACGCACTTGATCGAGAAGCGTGCCAAGTTGACGCTCGTCATTCGGCAAACTAAATGTTGTCGAGCGCAATGTCAGCCGCACTATCCCATCAGCCGCCGGAGGCATGACGATCTGCTGGATCGATCCTTCGGCACGGATCGGCAATGTCGCAATAAGCCGGTCGTCGGCATACACATCGATCGTCTGGGGGCCACGAGCGGCAACTTGTGGTCCAAACGGAAAGAAGTACAAACTCACTAATGCTGGGCGCCGGCCGAAACCAGGCACAACGATCAGCGACTCGGCGGCCGTCCAGCGAAAGGTGCCGTTTGCATCGCGCTCGGCTGTGTTAAATCCCTGGAGAAACGGCAGATCACTGCCGATACCTTCTTCGTAACCTACATCAATGACAAGCCGCCGTGATAATTGCGGCGAAATGATCATGACCACCAGGACGAGACTGAGCCCAATCCAGAGGATCGGTCGGCGCAATGCAACAACTTCATCACGCACGAAGCTGAATAGACCGACCGGCAACCGGTTGCGCGCCGGCCGGGTTGAAGATACGATCTTTTCCGTCTGCATACGCCAGATTATACCCGACCTTATACAAAATCCCTCGCCCCTTATGGAGCGAGGGATTGCGATGTGCCAAGAGGCTCACCATGCTACAATCGCGGCTTAGCCAAGATCTTCATTACCAAGCTGGCCATCATCGCTGCCGTCGCTATCAAGTGAGATATCGTCATTATCGCTGCCGTCGCCGTCAAGCGATATGTCGTCATCACCGGCGAGCAACTCTTCCAGTCGCGCACGCAATGCCGCATCGGCATCGCTCTCAGCACCGTCACCCTGCTCGATAATGCCGATCAAGGCTCCAGCCTGCTGGACTTCAGGACTCGATGCCGAGCCATTGCCCGAATCAACCAGTCCCTCTTCCATCATGCGCGCCATCTCGCTCACAAGATCCTCACGCTTACTGCCGTCCAGTAGCCGCTTCTCAATGCCGGTACGGCCGGAATAAGCTTACCGATAACAACATTCTCCTTCAGACCGCGCAGGTAGTCCACCTTGCCGTTGATCGCGGCATCGGTAAGGACGCGGGTTGTCTCCTGGAACGAGGCCGCCGACAGGAAGCTGTCGGTATTCAAACTGGCCTTGGTGATACCAAGCAACACCGTCGCCGCCGTCGAGGGTTCGCCGCCCTGACTAACGATCTCGGCGTTCATGCGCCGGAACTCCGTCGAGTCGATCAACTCGCCGGGGAGCAGACCGGTGTCACCCGGCTCCTCGATCCGGACACGCCGCAGCATCTGGCGCACAATGACCTCGATATGCTTATCGTTGATATTCACACCCTGGCTACGATAAACCTTCTGGGCCTCGTTCACCAGATAGCGCTGCACCGCCTCGCGGCCCTGCAAGTCGAGCAACTCCTGCGGATTGGCGCTACCATCGGTCAACTGCTGGCCTGCCACTACCCGCTCGCCACTGTCGATGCGCATCCGCGAGGTATGCGGCACCACCAGTTCGCGCTCTTCGCGATCTTCCTGGCTAATCACGATCCGATCGCCGGAGACATACGCCCGCCCCGACAGACGCGCGACGATCGGCGCTTCATTGCTCCCGGATCGCCCACTCTCCGCAACCGTCTGACCCTCAAGGATGTCCGTCTCATTTTCGATCAACGCCACAAAGCCCTTTGGCAGGGTGTACTCATCGGTGTAGATTTCCGACGAAACGATTTTGATTGTGCGAACGCCTTCGTCATCCCTGGCAACCTGGACAACACCGTCGATCTCTGCCAGCAATGACTTACCCTTCGGCACACGCGCCTCGAAGATCTCCTGCACCCGCGGCAGACCCTGAGTGATGTCGTCGGCCGAGGCCACACCACCGGTGTGGAATGTTCGCAGCGTCAACTGCGTACCCGGCTCACCAATCGACTGTGCCGCGATAATACCGACCGCTTCGCCGATATCAACCAGCTTGCCGGTCGCCAGATTGCGACCGTAGCACATCTGGCAGATGCCGTGTTCGGCCTGACAACTCAGCGCCGAGCGCACAAACACCGAGGTAATATTGTTGCCTGCCAGCAGCGACGCCATATGCTCGTCGATTTCAGCGTTGCGCTCGGCCAGCATTTCGCCGTCTTTGCCATACATTGGCGCGGCCAGAATACGCCCGACCACACGAACCTGAAGTTTCTCCATCAACTCGCTGTCGTCGGCCGCGTGCAGCCAGAGTCCCTCTTCGGTTCCGCAATCCTCCACCGTCACGATCACGTCCTGGGCCACGTCAACCAGACGCCGCGTCAGGTAGCCGGCGTCGGCCGTGCGGAGTGCAGTATCGGCCAGACCCTTACGACCACCGTGGGTGGATACGAAGTAGTCGAGCACCGACAGACCTTCGCGGAAGTTCGCCTTGATCGGCAACTCGATAATCCGGCCGGTCGGGTCGGACATCAGGCCACGCATGCCGGCCATCTGCGAGATCTGGTTGATGTTACCGCGAGCGCCGGAGGTGGACATCATCGCCACCGGGCCGAACGGGTTCAGATTGTCCCTCACCGCACCAATGGTGTGCCGGGTCGCTTCCTGCCAGATCCGCACCACGCTTTGATAGCGTTCTTCCTCAGTGATCAAGCCGCGGCGGAACTGCTTCTCGATGTCGGAAACCTGCGACTCGGCATCGGCCACGATATCGTACTTGGCGTGCGGAACCTCGATATCGTTAATCCCGATCGTCATACCACCGAGTGTCGCATACTTGAAACCGAGCGCCTTCAGCTTATCTGCCTGCCGGGCCGTCTGCTCCGAACCATAGATCCGCACCAATTCCTGCGCCGACTTACCGGGGAATTCTTCGCGCACCTCGTGCAATTCCTCTTCGCTGACGTTACGCGGATTGGTATAGTACTGATAGCAGTCGGCGATAATCTCCTTGAGACCCTTCTTGTCAACAAGGCGGTTGCGATAACGCAGCGGCGGCAGCAACTCATTGTTCATCAGCACGCGCCCGATCGTGGTCTCAAGCAGCATGCGCGGCGTGCCGTCGTCAGTCGGCGCCAATTGGCGGGTGCGCTCATCGCGATCGTTCTTGCCCTGCGGTTGGCCGGTCATACGAATAAAGATCGGCGCCTGAATATCAACCAGACCCTTGTCGTAGGCCAGCATAGCCTCATCGACGCCGGCGAACTTCTTGCCGCTCCCCTTCGCGCCATCCTTCGTCATCGACAGGTAGTAACAACCAAGCACGATATCCTGCGACGGCGTGATGATCGGATCACCGTGGGCCGGGCTGAGCAGGTTGTACTTCGACAACATGCGTGCACGGGCTTCTTCCTGCGCCTTACGCGATAGCGGTACGTGTACCGCCATCTGGTCACCGTCGAAGTCGGCGTTAAATGCGGCACAGACCAGCGGGTGCAACTGGATCGCCGAACCCTCGATCAGCTTGGCCTCGAAGGCCTGGATCGAGAGCCGGTGCAACGATGGCGCACGATTCAACAGTACGAGGTAGTCCTTGATGACTTCCTCCAACACATCCCAGACTTCCGGGCGCACCCGCTCGACAATGCGCTTGGCCGACTTGATGTTGTGGGCAAAGCCCTTCTCAACCAGGCGCCGCATCACAAAGGGCTTGAATAACTCAAGCGCCATCTTTTCGGCAAACCGCACTGGTGCAACGCCAGATTCGGACCAACCACAATCACCGAACGGCCCGAATAGTCTACGCGCTTACCAAGCAGGTTCTGACGGAAGCGCCCCTGCTTACCCTTGAGCATGTCGCTCAAGCTCTTCAAGCGATGCTTGCCCTTGCCCGATACCGCTCGGCCACGCCGGCCATTGTCAACCAGCGCATCAACTGCCTCTTGCAGCATGCGCTTCTCGTTGCGCACGATGATCTCAGGTGCGTTCAGTTCCATCAGGCGCTTGAGCCGGTTGTTGCGGTTGATCACGCGCCGGTAAAGATCGTTCAGGTCGCTGGTAGCGAAACGACCGCCGTCAAGTTGCACCATCGGGCGCAGATCCGGCGGGATCACCGGCAGCACTGTCAGGATCATCCATTCCGGTCGGTTGCCGCTCTTGCGGAACGCTTCAACCACACGCAGCCGCTTGGTGGCCTTCTTGCGCCGCTGGCCCTGGGTGGTCTGAACTTCAAGCTGAAGATCTTCAGCCAGCTTCTCAAGATCAACCGTTCGCTCAATCAACTCGCGCACCGCACCCGCGCCCATGTCGGCCCGGAAAACGCCGGGAGCAACATCGCGTAGGGTGCGATATTCCATTTCCGAGAGGATGCGACAAACTTTCAGCCCATCCAGATGATCCAACTTCTCTTTTTCTTCACGCACCAACTGATCCAACTCGCGCTGCAAGCGCTCCTGGAGCTTCTCCTGCTCCTGAGTCGCCTCGTACTCCTTGCGCTCGCGCTCTGCGTCGGTCAGCAACTCGGCGTCCGACATGTCGCGCTGACGGCGAGCCTCAAGGGCATCAAGCTCCTGATCGACCAATTCGTCGAGTTGATCAAGAATACGCTCGTTGATCGCCTCACCCTCCTCGACGAGTGCGGTGGTGCGAAAGGCGACATCTTCGTCGGCGAGTGTGCCGGCCAACTCCTCAAGCCGCTCGCGGAGTTTCTCAGCCTCGCCGGCGATCTCGTCGCGCTGGCGCTTGAACTCCTCCTCGATCCGGCGCTGCGCCGAGATCTGGGCTGTCTCCATGCCGCCGATGTCCTGGGTGAGTTGCGTGCTCAACTCGATCCGTTTGCCCTCAGCTTGCGATTGAATGTTCTCGCGCTTCTTGGCAAAATCTTCCTGCAACATCTCGCGAGTGGCCTGGCGCATCTCCTCATCGACCGTGACGATCACATACGATGCGAAGTAGAGCACACGCTCCAGGTTGCGCGGGCTGATGTCGAGCAGCAAACCCAGCCGCGAAGGCGTACCCTTCACAAACCAGATATGCGACACCGGCGAGGCCAGGTTAATGTGGCCCATGCGGTCGCGCCGCACCTTCGCCCGCGTCACCTCGACACCGCATTTATCGCATACTACGCCCTTATAACGCACCCGCTTGTATTTGCCACAATAGCATTCCCAGTCCTTCGTGGGGCCAAATATTCGCTCGCAAAACAATCCATCGCGCTCAGGTTTGAGGGTGCGATAGTTGATGGTTTCAGGTTTTGTTACTTCGCCGTGCGACCAACCGCGAATGTCCTCGGGCGAGGCGAGGCTGATCCGAATCGCGTTGAAGTCGTTGATCTCGAGCATTCTGCTCACTCCTCTGCTGGTAGATACGCGGCGAAACGCACACGCATCTCCGCTGTGATTGTGCCGGTATGAGGCAATTTTCTCGGCTGCCAGTTCAGAAAATCGGCGGCGATGGCAGCTTTGCGATCAAGAGCAAGACCAGGATTATCGTGATACAACCACGCAGCCAGACACTTAGCGCGGGTTGTGCTCCATTTAATGTTCCACAGTTTTCGATTGGCGATGACATTAGGTGCCGGGATGCCAATTTGTACTTTGATCGCGTGGGCCATGTCGGCAAGCAACTGCCTTGAGCCGGAATAGATTTGCAGAATTGGTCGATCGCCATTCCAGGCCAGTGTTCCATCGCCATCGACGAAGCCACGAACAAAATGCACCAGCAATTCCGGCGGAATGTCGGGAAAACCGATCACATTCGATTTGTTCGGCATTCCACCAAGTGTCAATAGGTCGTAGTACATCTGCTTGCTACAGAATTCCATTCCATAACAAGCTTCGTTCGCCTTGATCTTCCGCAGATCGTACTTCTCACCAATAGCACTGGCGATAAGCAGCAGATGTCCATAATCTACGCTAGCAAATTCAATGATATGCGCTCCCGAAGATTTAATACGCATATACCCATCGGCCCACCAGTAGCCAAGCACATAGGCCATTGCGGGCGACCAGAAGCGGAAGAAGGCAGCGTGGCGCGCTGAGCGGCCCATGGGTGACTCCTGACACAAACCAGAACGCTTGTGCCATTTTATCCGGTTCCGGTAACTATGTCAACCGAAACCGGATAAAGCCACCCACAGGCCGCATCGCCTGCATCAGGTTAGAACTCGCCGCGCTCCATACCGCTGAGGTTGATCCCATCGAGCGCGGCGACATCATTATCGACATCGTCGGTAAGCTCAACTGTGCGATCATCTTCGCTGAGCACCTCAACCGAGAGCCCAAGCGACTGAAGCTCCTTGATCAGCACCTTGAAGCTCTCAGGCACGCCGGCCTCCTGGATCGGTTCACCCTTCACAATCGCCTCGTAGGTCTTCACGCGGCCGACCACATCGTCTGACTTGACCGTCAGCATCTCCTGGAGGATATAGGCTGCGCCGTACGCTTCGAGCGCCCAGACCTCCATCTCACCGAAGCGCTGGCCGCCGAACTGGGCCTTACCGCCGAGGGGTTGCTGCGTCACCAGACTGTAGGGACCGGTGGAGCGAGCGTGGATCTTATCTTCCACCAGGTGAGCCAACTTCAGCATGTAGGCATAGCCGACCGTGACCGGATGATCGAAGCGATCGCCGGTACGACCGTCGTAGAGCGTAACCTTACCATCGCCGGGAAGACCGGCATTGATCAACGCTTCCTTGATCTGGGCCTCACTGGCGCCATCGAAGACCGGTGTTGCGATTCGATAGCCAAGGCGGGCCACAGCCCAACCGAGGTGCGTCTCAAGGATCTGGCCGATATTCATACGCGACGGCACACCGATCGGATTGAGAATAATATCGACCGGGCGACCATCAGGCAAGAACGGCATATCCTCGATCGGCAATACCCGCGACACCACACCTTTATTTCCGTGGCGACCGGCCATCTTATCGCCGGCGCTGATCTTGCGCTTCTGACACAGCAGCACGCGCACCGTCTGGTTTACACCAACCGGCAATTCAGCCCCTTCGCTACGCGAGAAGACCTTGACATCGATCACCTTACCGCGTACACCATTGGGCACCCGCAGCGAGCTATCCTTCACCTCGCGGGCCTTTTCACCGAAGATCGCGCGCAGCAGGCGCTCCTCAGCGGTCAGATCCGTCTCGCCTTTAGGCGTGATCTTGCCGACCAGAATATCGTTCGGCTGAACCTCGGCGCCGACATAGATAATCCCGCGCTCATCAAGATTGCGCAGACTATCCTGGCCGACATTCGGAATATCGCGGGTGATCTCCTCGGGGCCGAGCTTTGTATCGCGAGCCTCAACCTCATACTTCTCAATATGGATCGAAGTAAAGATATCCTCGCGTACAAGGCGTTCGGAAACAAGAATGGCATCCTCGAAATTACCGCCTTCCCAGGGCATATAGGCGACGAGAATGTTCTGACCAAGCGCCAACTCACCGAAATCGGTGCTGGAACTATCGGCGATCACCTCACCAACCTCAATCCGCTGTCCCTTCTGGACGTTAGGCCGCTGGTTAATGCAGGTATCCTGGTTCGAACGCATGAACTTGCGCAACGGATAAGTATACTCGTTGCCGTCGTCCTCCTGGACGATAATTCGATCGCCGTTGGCACTGACCACTACACCGGGCGTGCGTGCCACCACCACCTGACCGGAGTCACGGGCGGCGCGGTGCTCCATACCGGTGCCGACGATCGGCGCATCTGGGCGAAGCAACGGCACCGCCTGGCGCTGCATATTCGAACCCATCAGCGCACGGTTCGCGTCATCGTGCTCAAGGAAGGGGATGAGCGCCGTACTGACCGAAACCACCTGCTTCGGCGACACATCCATATAATCGATACGATCGACTCGCTCTTGCACAAACTTCTCGCCGAAGCGACAGGCTGCCGCCGCATTCACGAAGCGATTATGCTCATCGATCGGCGCATTTGCCTGCGCAACAATAAAGCGATCCTCCTCATCGGCGCTGAGATACTCAACCTCTTGCGAGACAACCGGCTGGATGCGGATCATCTTAATCGGCATCTCAATAATCTGCTCGGCCAGCGAACGATTAATCTCCGTCCCCGACTCGGCGATCGTCTCACCGGTATCGGGATTGACGATATCTTCGCGCAGGATTTGACCACGCAGCATACCGACCGTGATTCGACGCGCTATACCCTCATCGACCCGCGAGCCTTTTGCAGCGATCAGATCGCCGGTACGCAGGTCGCGCACATCGCGCAGCAACATCTTCTTCTCGAGCCAAACCTGCGCATTATCGACCGTGTTGTACACCTTGCGATAGGGCGTCTCCAGAAAGCCCATCTCATTCACACGTGAGAAGGTGGACATCGTACCGATCAAACCGATATTCGGGCCTTCCGGCGTCTCCACCGGGCAGATCCGGCCATAGTGCGAGTGATGCACATCGCGCACTTCGAAACCGGCGCGGTCACGGGAAAGGCCACCGGGGCCAAGGGCAGAGAGGCGGCGCTTATTCGTCAACTCAGCGAGCGGATTAGTCTGATCCATAAACTGGCTAAGCTGTGAACCGCCGAAGAACTCACGCATCGCTGCAACCACCGGACGAATATTGATCAACCCGTTCGGTGTCGCGCTTTCGGGATCTTGCAGCGACATCCGCTCCTTGACCACACGTTCCAGGCGCAACAAACCAACCCGGAACTGCTGCTGGATCAACTCGCCGACGGTACGCACGCGGCGATTACCGAGGTGGTCGATATCATCAGGACGGCCGATACCATTGTTAAGGTGGATCAACTGCTCGACGATCTTGAAGATATCGCGCGGCAGCAGCACTCGCACCTTCTGATCGGGCGCATTGCTGACGCCATCGCGGCGCGCATCGCGCTCCCAAAGGTTCTTATTGAGCTTATAGCGCCCAACCTTGGCGAGGTCGTAACGGCGCGGATTGAAGAGCAGCGACTCGATCAACGAGCGCGCATTCTCCAAAGTCGGCGGATCACCGGGGCGCAGGCGCTTGTACAACTCCATCAGGGCCTCGCGCGAGTTGTGCGAGGGATCCTTATCGAGGGTAGCCTGCGTATAGGGATGCTCGGCGACTGTATCGACGTGGCGCAGCAATTCAAGAATTTGCTCGTTGTGTCCGTGCTGCTCCAACTCATTATCGGGCACCCAGCGGCCTTCACCGTTCTCCTCAGCCTTCCAGGCGATAATCGCCCGCAGCAGAATGGTGACCGGGATTTTGCGCTTGCGATCGACTTTGACACTGAGCACATCGCGCTTATTGCTCTCGAACTCCAGCCATGCACCGCGGTTCGGGATCAACTTCGCAGAGTGCAGAGCCCGGCCGCTGGTCGGATCTTTATCGTCTTTGAAATACACGCCGGGCGAGCGAATCAATTGCGAAACCACGACACGCTCAGCGCCGTTGTAAATAAAGGTGCCGTTATCCGTCATCACCGGAAAATCGCCGAGAAAGATCTCGGTCTCCTTGATCTCGCCGGTGCTGAGAATGCGCAGTTCAACATTGACCCGCAGCGGAGCCGCGTACGTCAAATCGCGCTCACGACACTCAAACTCATCGAAGCGCGGCTCACCGAAGGCATAATCGCGGAAATGAAGCTCCAGGTTCTTACCCGTAAAGTCGGTGATCGGCGAAATCTCATCAAAGAGCTCGCGCAGGCCCTCTCGGCGGAACCAATCAAAGCTATTGACTTGCGTCTCGATCAAGCGCGGAACATCGATCGCGTCGTGAATACGCGCAAACGAGCGGCGCTCAATCCGCTGGACACGGCGCCCTGCTAATCCAGGATCGATCGGCGTAATCAACGGCTGCAGGACGACACTCTCAATCAACGGGGGCATACTCACCTCTCCTCAGTCGTCGGCGGTCGGTCCACCGCGCATTGCGACACCGGCTGCGACGGTTGCGTTAGGCGATATGAAACACAAATCGCCGGCCCTCGGCGCATACCCTTCTGCGGGTTGCCTGATGACTGGCGTGAACAAGCGGTTGCGTGAATCCGCACCGGATACGTGCTTGGTGTACTACGAGGCAATTGTGGACAAGATCACAAAAACGATCACTCGTAAACGATTGATTTAACCATTGATTAACAAAGACAACCAGACTGCGAAAGAGGATATTAACATACAACGAAGCGAGTGTCAAGTTTCCCCCTTTGCAGCAAGCAAGTTGCACAAATTAGCAGCTCGTGCTATACTAACGCTCGTTGCGGAGATGACCCCGTAGCTCAGTGGATTAGAGCGTTTCCCTGCGGAGGAAAAGGTCGCGCGTTCGAGTCGCGCCGGGGTCGCCAGTTTTGGAAAGGTGGTGCTTTAGAGCACCATCTTTTTTTATTTCCGCAGGCCATGTTCTATTCTACCAGAGTTTGGCCAATAATGCAGGATCAATATTCCCCCCCGAAAGCAGCACCCCCACTCGGCGGCAATCAGCCGGCAACGCGCCGGCCATCATCGCGGCCAATGCGACGGCGCCGGTTGGTTCGACCAACAGTTTCAGGCGCAGCAACAAATAACGCATGGTCTCCACGACCTGTTCATCACTGACCAGCAACACATCCTCCACGTACTGCTGAATGATCGGGAAAGTGAGCCGGCCGGGGGCAGTGGTGCGAATACCGTCGGCGATGGTGGTTGGCGGCGAGATGCTGACACGCTTACCGGCCCGCAACGATTGCCGTACATCATCGGCGCCCTCGGTTTCCACGCCGAAGATGCGAATATCCGGCTTGAGGCCCTTTGCCGCAACCGCACATCCAGCGATCAAACCACCACCGCCGATCGGACAAACCAGCGCATCGAGATCGGGTTGGTCGGTGAGCAACTCCAGAGCCGCCGTGCCCTGGCCGGCGATAATGTGGGGATGGTCGTAGGGCGGGATGATCGTCAGGCCCCGTTCTTCGGCCACTGCACGTGCAAACTGTTCGCGATCAACGGCGGTGCGCGTATAGATCAGCACCTCGGCACCGTACTCTCTGGTGGCCGCCAGTTTCACACCTGGCGCATCGTCGGGCATGCAGATCACCGCAGGTACGCCGAGAATCCGGGCTGCAAGTGCTACGCCCTGGGCATGATTTCCGCTGCTAAACGCAACAATGCCGCGGGCACGTTCTTCAGCACTGAGCCGGCTGATCGCGTTATATGCGCCGCGAAACTTAAATGCGCCGCCGCGCTGGAACTGCTCGCATTTAAGAAATACCCGACATCCGCTACGCGCATCGAGGCTACGGCTGCTATGAATCGGCGTCCGGTGGGCGACACCGGCAAGGTTTTCGGCGGCGAACCGGACATCATCAAAAGTAATCGGAAACGTTTCCATATATTCTCCTGCGGATTAAGCATGGGTTGATTATACAAGGCGTCATGCAAATGCAGCATTTCCTCATGTGGTAACGCTACAACATCAGGCAGAGGGCTGGCGCTTGACTGCGTGTCGAGACCTCAAGGAAAAAGACGAATCCAGCAAGCGGTTGCGCAACAAATCACGGCGCGCTGGCCCGTAGATTGCGGTAACAGTGCAGCACAGATCCGCGAGCGGGACAGGTATAATGCATACAGCGCCGAACCTTCCGGCGCAATTGAAGCGTTTAGCGCCGAGGAGCATCGCCCATGGTTGTCGAGGCCCGGCTCAGCCCTACCCAATTTCGTCGTATTGCGTTGTTGCGCCACTTTCAGCGCCCCGGTTTCTACTTCTATTCACTTACGGCCGCCGCACTGACCGCCGGTGTATTGGCGTTGGGAATGCGACCGATCTTCCTGGCGGTAGGCTGGATTCCGTTCGTGATCTACATGGTGTTGGGGTTCATCAACGCAATTGTCGGCAGTCGCGGCGATAATCGTCCGTATTTGCTGCAAACCCGTTACGAGTTCAACGCCCGGGGCGTAAAGATGAGCACCAGCCAGGGGAGTAGCGAACTGGACTGGGATGCGTTTTTGCGCTGGCGCAAGGTGATCAACTGTTATGTGTTGGAGCTGAAATCGGGGCTGGTTATCGCCTTCCCGAACGACGGTCTTTCGCCGCAGCGCATACAGTCGCTGGATGATTTGTTCAGCCGCGAAATTACGAAACGGAATAAGGGCGCGTGAGTCGATGCAGAATGCAGAATTGGCGCGCATCAGACCGCAGGTAAAAATGCAGAATGCAGAATTGGCGCGCATCAAACCGCAGGTAAAAATGCAGAATGCAGAATTGCCGCGCATCAGACCGCACGCAGTTGGCATCAGGCATCAAGTATCAGGCATTGAGATAGGGGTTTTGATGACAGATCAACCAATCTGGTGGCAGTCGGGGGTGGTATACCAGATCTATCCGCGCAGTTTTCAGGATAGCAACAATGACGGAATCGGCGATCTGGCCGGGATCGCCCAACGGCTCGATTATCTGCAAGAATTAGGGATCGATGCGCTCTGGATCTCGCCGATCTATCCTTCGCCGATGGCGGATTTCGGCTACGATGTGGCCGATTACACCGGCATCGATCCGATCTTCGGCACACTGGAAGATTTCGACACAATGTTGGCGGCGGCGCACACCCGTGGGCTGCGCGTGATCCTGGATCTGGTACCGAACCACAGCTCCGACGAACACCCCTGGTTTGTACAGTCGCGTTCAGCGCGCGACAATTCCTACCGCGACTGGTATATCTGGCGCGATCCGGCACCCGACGGCGGCCGCCGAACAACTGGATCAGCCACTTCGGCAGCCCGGCCTGGACCTTCGATGAAACGACGGGCCAATATTATTTGCATTTGTTCGAGCCGAAGCAGCCCGATTTGAATTGGCGCAACCCACAGGTGCGCGCGGCGATCTACGATGCGATGCGCTTCTGGCTCAAGCGCGGTGTAGACGGATTTCGGGTCGATGTGATCTGGATGCTGATCAAGCACCCGGATTTCCCCGATAATCCGCCCAACCCCAATTATCGCGTCGGGCAGCCGGATCAATGGAAGTTGCAACGGATTTACGATCAGAATCAGCCGGAAGTGCATGATGTGATCCGCGAGATGCGCCAGGTGATCGAGGAGTTCCCGGCGCGCTTGCTGATCGGCGAGATCTACATGGAGCCGGAGGGTCTGGCTACGTACTACGGGCCACAGCTCGACGAGTTACACTTGCCGTTCAATTTCAATCTGGTGACGTTGGAAGAATGGCACTCGCACAGTGTCGGCGAGATGATCACACGTTATGAAGCGGCGCTGCCGCCGGGCGGGTGGCCGAACTGGGTACTCGGCAACCATGATCAGCCGCGGATCGCTTCGCGGGTGGGGGCGGCCCAGGCGCGATTGGCGCACCTGCTGCTGCTGACGTTGCGCGGCACACCAACGATGTATTACGGCGACGAGATCGGCATGTCCGATGTGCCGATCCCGCAAGCGCAAGTGGTCGATCCGCAGGGATTACGTACACCCGGATTCAGTCGTGATCCGGAGCGTACGCCGATGCAGTGGGACAACGCGCCGAATGCCGGTTTCAGCAGCACCAGGCCCTGGTTGCCGGTTGGAGCCGATTTGAGCGAGCATACGGTGGCGGCGCAACGGCAGGATCCGCACTCGCTTTTGAATCTGGTGAAGCAACTGCTCAAACTGCGGCGCAAACACCCGGCCCTGGCGGTGGGCGAATATGCGCCGGTAGTGGTGAGCGATCCGCATGCTCTGGCCTACCTACGCCGCCACGCCGACGAGCAACTGCTGGCAGCCCTGAATTTCGGCAGCGATCCGATCACGATCGAGCTGCATACAGCCGCAACTACAGGCGAGATCCTGGTAGCGACGCATCCCAACCGTAGCGGAACGGTTGAACTGGCACAGTTGACGCTTCAGCCGGCTGAGGGATTGTTGATGAAGGTAGGGGATTAAGGACGCAGAGCGGCGCAGCATGCTGGGCTGTACGAGCGCCAAAGACTCACGATGAGTCTTTGGCGCCCGGCGATTTTAGCCCGGTTGTTCGCCGAGCCCAACCGGCGCGCGGCGCAGGTTCACGCGTTCAGCCAGGCGGCTAAACAGCCAGGTGAGCAAGAAAAAGGCAGTGCAGGTGAGCACAATCGCCGCACCTGAGGCAATACTGAAGTAGTACGACAGATATAGCCCGATCACCCCGGCCGCCGCCGCGATCACGGCGGAGATCAGCAGCATCCAATGCAAGCGACGGGTGATAAGCGAGGCGGTAGCGGCCGGAGTAACCAGCACGGCCAGCATCAGCGCAACCCCAACCGTCTGAATCGCGATCACAACCGTCACCGCGATCAACACCAACAACAGATACTCCAGAAACTGAGTCGGCAAGTGAATCGTCGCGGCCAGAATCGGGTCGAAGGTAAGCACCAGCAACTCTTTGTAGAGCAACCCAATCAGCAGCAGAATCGCGGCGCCGAAGATCGCACTGCGCCAGAGATCACCGCTTGAGACACCGAGCACATCACCGAAAAGGAAATGAGTGAGATCGACGCTGTAGCTGCGAACCGTTGAGATCAAGGCGACACCGAGGGCGAACATACCGGCGAAGACCACACCAATAGCGGTATCTTCGCGGATGCGCGCACTGCGGGTAATTGCGCCGATCCCGAAAGCGCTGCCGATCGCAGTGATGAGCGCCCACCAGAACAGTGCGCCGCGATCACTGCCATGAAGCAAGTAGCCGCCGGCGAGGCCGGGCAGAATCGTGTGGGCCAGCGCATCGCCGAAGAAGGCCATACCGCGCAAAACCACATATACGCCGACAACCGCACAAACAACACCGACGATCACGGCGGCAAGCATGCCGCGCAGCATAAAGGGATAGGCCAGTGGTTCGAGCAGAAATTCCATAGCTATGAATGATCGCCGTCACAGCAGGTGTCGGCCACGGTAAGCAAGCCGTCGCGGGTGAGTGACAGATGCAAATGACTACCGTAGGTTTCGATCAACCTGGCCGGCGTAAAGATTTCGGCGGCCGAACCGAAGCCGACCATACGGCGATTCAGCAGGATGGCGCGATCGAAGTGGCGAGCGGCAAGTTGCAGATCGTGCATAGCAGTGAGCGCCGTCACACCCTGCCTGCACAAGTGATCGAGAATCTGAAACAGATCGTCTTGCGCGGCGACATCAAGCCCATTCAGGGGTTCATCGAGCAAGAGGATGCGCGCTTCCTGAGTGAGGGCGCGGGCCAGAAACATCCGCTGCTGCTGGCCGCCGGAGAGTTGACCGATCTGCCGGTTAGCCAGTGATTCGAGGCGAACCAGCTTCAACGCCTCGTGAACACGCTCGCGGTCGGCCCGACGGGGACGGCGGAAGAAGCCGAGATGCCCGACCCGGCCCATCATCACAACATCGGCCACAGTAACGGGAAAACGCCAATCAACCTGACTGCGCTGAGGGACATAGGCCACCGCACCCGACAGCTTAATGCTGCCGGAGTTGGGCTTTTGTAAGCCGACGATCGCCTTCAGCAACGTGCTCTTGCCGGCACCGTTGGGACCGACAATCGCCACTCGTGATCCTGTCGGGATCCCGCAGGACACGCCTTCGAGTGCCACGCCGCTGTCGTAGCGCACGCACAGATCGCGGATCTCGATCGCCGGTTGCTCAGCGATACCGATCGCCGGAGTACCAGGAACTTTCTGCTGTGCAACCGATTGAAATGCCACCATGAAGTATCTTCCTTTACAGTGTGTGAGCGGCAAAACCGCCAACACCCCGTAAAAACAGTTATTGTCCGCTACGACAGCAACATCGCCGACGGCGTATCTTGCGATCAGTGTACACCTAACGCAAGGCTTCGACTATCGTTCGTACGTTGGAACGCATGTAATCAAGGTACGTAGCAGCGGAATCATCACTGCTGAGCGATTCGGTCAAAATGGGCACAATCCGCACTCCGGTATCTGCGGCAAGGCGCTCGGCCAGATTCTGATTGGCGACATCGCCGACAAAGATCGCCGGGACTGCAAACTCCGTGATGCGATCCTGCAAGGCGGCCAATTCCTGAGCCGACGGCTCGGCGCTTGAACTAAAGCCCGGCAAAACCGTGCCGATCTGCTGGAGGCCGTAGCGGTCGGCAAAATAGCCGAAAACTGCATGATCGGTGACGAGAAGACGGCGTTCGGCCGGCACCTGGGCGAACTGCTCGGCAATCCAGCCATCGAGTGTGTCGAGTTCGGCGTTGTATGCAGCGGCATTGGACTGATACGTCGTAGCGCCGGCGGGATCAATTCGGCTCAGCGCCTCGGCCAACGTCTGCGACCAATACTTCACATTGCTCGGATCGGTCCAGACATGGGGATCAAGGCCGTGTTCTTCGCCCTCGGCGTGTTCTTCGCCCTCGGCGTGTTCCTCGCCCTCGGCCAATTCGCGCAGTGCAATGCCGGCTGAAAGATCGATCACTTCGGCGGAGCCACCGGCGTTCGCCAAAAGACTCGTCAGAAACTCCTCATAACCGGCACCGTTAATCACGATCAGATCGGCGCTAGCGACGCGGGCGAGATCTTGCGGATTGGGCTGAAAGCTATGAGCATCGACACCAATCGGCACCAACGTGTCAACCACTGCGCGTTCACCGGCGATCTGCGATACCACATCGGCGACAATGCTGGTTGTCGCAATCACCGACAATTGGTCATCGGCAGGAGTTATTGCAGCAGGCGTGCCAGTACATGCAGTCAAGAGCATGACACTGCCGACCAACACAGGAAACAAACGGCGAAGCATAGGATCAGATTCCTCCGAAAATCACGCTTACTGAAACAATGTTTCAACAAGGCTGGATTATCGCACCGGAGGAAGAAGCTGTCAAATAAGCAGTAACGCAATCGCCTGTAGTGGCGGCAGGCGTACCGGTTCGTTTTGCTTCCGGCAGGATTGTCTATGGGCCTGCTTATTCGCCGCTTGCCTGAGCGAGGAGTGCCGAAATCTGTTCGCGGGTACCGAGGACGATCAAAAGACTACCGGCATTAAGCACTGTATCGGCGCCGGGACTGGTATCGATCGGCATTCCCGGCATCTGAACGGCGAGTACCGTCACACCAAATGCAGCGCGTAGACTCGTCTCACCGAGGGTCTTACCGACAAGCGATGAATGACTGCCGATCGGCACCTGATCGATCAGGAATTCAAGACTGGAGGCGTGCATCACCTCATCGAGAAAATCGGCGACACCGGGGCGCGCGAGGGTGGCGGCCATACGACGGCCGCAGATACGATACGGCAAGATCACACGGGTAGCGCCGGCGCGGCGCAACTTGTCCTCACTATCGTCGTAGTTGGCCCGTGCGACGATCACAAGATCGGGCCGCATCGCGCGAGCGGTAAGCACAATAAAAACATTCTCGGCATCGGAACTGGCGGTAGCAACAAGGCTAGCGGCACGTTCAATCCCGGCGACCTGCAAATCCTCTTCATCGGCGCCATTGCCCTGGATCGCCATATAACCCAGGTTACGAACCCGCTCAACCTTTTCAAGATCCATATCGACAACCACAAAGGGCGATTTTTGGGCGTGGAGTTCATCGGCGACATGGCGCCCGACGCGGCCGTAACCACAGACAATCGTATGACCGGAAAGTTGAGCAAGCATGGTTCGCTGCCTCCGTAGATTGAGATACATCTGCCATTCGCCGGAGAAGATCATCTCGGTGAGGGTGCTAAGAGCGTATGCAGCCACCCCACCACCGCCGATTAACAGCGCGATTGTAAACAAGCGACCCTCGGGGCCAAGTGGGGTAATCTCGCCAAATCCGACTGTAGTCAGAGTAATAACGGCCATATACAACGCATCAACCGGACTCATCGCGGCGATGATGTGGTAGCCGGCGGTACCGATAAGCAGCAATCCGGTGAGCGCGGCAAGGGCGATGAAAAGCCGTCGATTAGTACGGCGACGAATAGCTTCAATTCGCTCCACGAATATTCCTCTTTCCTCCAGATCGCAATACCTGGGGGTGGCCATACCTTGTGTTATGCAAAAAACATGCTCGAACAACGGGCATTCCGTGCGGGCGAGATGTAGTATATACCGTTACCATTCAAAGCAAGATTCACACAGCCCCATATCGCCACTCCTACACGACAGTAGTACCGACAGCGAACAGCATCCAGCCCTAATGGGCGGCGGCATCAACCGTATCAAACCGCTTACCGCAGCGGTCTACGTATCAGTGTCGTAGAAAGCATAAAGCATCTGAAACTAAAGGAGCGGGGCAATGCACAGATCGGAGCAACTGACGGATCGCGCAACAATTGAACGGCGCTGGATCCGTAACGGCGAAAGTTGGACATTGCGATACAGCGTTGCAGAGATCTGGCTCCTGGCTGCACGCGGCGGGGTTGAGTTAAATATGCCTGCGCCACCGCCGCCGCCGCCACCGCCGCCGCCACCGACATGGCAGTGGGCGATCTGCGCTTAGCAGACACATGAAATGCTTCGAGACGTTCCACATCGATCACGAAAGCAGAATCCTATGGGCACTATACCCCGCCGTGTACAAATGACGGTATTGCTGCTGCTGCTCGCCTTGAGTGGCTGTGTTCAAGCAGGGCCGAAAACCCGCGCCCCAATAGCGCCGGAAACATTGACGCTCAATACCAATAAGCGCTGGTTGGTCAGCGATCCAGGCGCGATCATAGCCGACCTGCCCCCGCCATCAGCGGAGCTAGGGGCGACACCGGAGAAACCGGCTGATCCGGCGATGTTGGCAGCCTGGGAAAGGCCGGTTTCCGCATGGATGCAGCACACATTAACCAGCATCGCCACCGATCAATTGGTGGCGCCACAGGCCGCCCGAACCCTGATGCTGATGAGTGTAACCCTTAACGACTCGTTGCAGATCGCGGCAGCAACCCGTAACCAGGGGATAGCGGTAAATGACGATGCCGTGCTGGCCGAATCTGCCCAACGAGTGCTAACCGGGCTATTTCCATTGCGCGCAACGATCTACCGGCAGGAAGCCGAGATTGCCCGGTGGGTCGGAGTATGGCACGGCACAGCCGACAGCACTGCGGTGCTAAATGGGCAGGTGATCGGGGCTGCGGTGGCGGAGCAGGTACTGGCCTACGCCGCCAAGGACGGTGCGGATACACCGCTGGAGTATGTTCCTGCACCATCCGGCGCAACCGGACGTTGGCATCCGACGCCGCCCGACTATATGCCGCCGCAAAATCCGGCCTGGATGCATGTGCAGACCATAGCCGTCGGCGATCCGGCGGAGTTACGTGTGCCGCCACCACCGGCATGGGACAGCCCGGCGATGGACGAACAGCTCCGCAGCTTTAAAACGGCGCAAAGCGATCTGAGCGCTGAAGATCTGATAACAGCCGCGCAATGGGCCGGAGAAGCCGGAACCGTTACGCCGCCCGGCATCTGGATGCAGATTGCCATGGCGCAGGTTGAAGCGCAGCACACATCCTCGCATGAAGCCGCCGCGATCTTCGCGCTGCTCGGCGTGGCACTGCACGACGCGGCGATAACCTGCTGGGAGAGCAAGTATCACTACAACTTCATTCGCCCGGTGCATGTGATCCAAGCCAGCGATCCGGATTGGTTACCGTCGCTGAAGACCCCGCCCCATCCGTCGTATCCCTCCGGCCACGCCACCTTTAGCGCCGCCGCCGCCGGTGTGTTGCGAGCGGTATTTCCCGAGGCAGCAGCAGAACTGGAGCAGTGGGCCGATGATGCCGCCCGTTCGCGCGTTCTTGGCGGCATTCACTGGCCGATCGACGGGAGTGCCGGACTGGCACAGGGTTATGCCGTAGCCACGCAAGTGCTGCGGGTTGCCGGAGAGTAATGCAGGCTGAAGGGTAGGCAGCGCAATGAACGTATGCTCATGCGCTTGCATGCGAACGGCCACGAGCGCCGGGAATGTCCCGACGCTCGTCTCAACGCAATCGCGGTGTGGGCGGGAGCTACTTGGTGCCATACCCAATCGTGATGACGAGGTAGCCGTCTGCGATGCCCACGCCGATTTCGTAGATGGTGTTGGGAAAGTAATTCGGACTGGTCGGGTCATTGGTGTACCAACACGCCAACAAGTTTCCTCGGTGGGTGGGCGATGTCCAGAAGGCTTCAATCGAGTAGGCCGGGTATTCGATCATCGCCCCGCCGGCGATGTTCTCCAGGCCACCGGGGTAGCCGTACTGCTCGTACCAACTGGCTGGGGCATGGGTAAGGCCACCACGCACAATCGCTTCTTCGGCCCAGCCCTGGGTTGCCGCCATGAGCTTGTCGTTCGACACCACCGGCGAGGGGCAGCCGTCGTTCGCACGCTCGATGTTAATCAGCCGGATCACTTCGGCGCGAAAAGTTGCCAGGTCAGCGGGCATCGGCGGCGGGAACGGGGTGGGCTGCGGAAGCGCACAGTCGTCACAGACCAGACTCGGCAAGTAAAGCGTGGTCGTGGTTGCCGGATCCGCCGCCTGAATTGGCTGGCGCAGACCCAACAGAGTCGCAATGGTCAGGATCGTGACGGTCAGCACGATGGGCGTCAGGCGGGTGCGATGCATGGGTGGGTTGCTCCTGAATAGGCGTTTGGAGGGGCCATTCCCGATCCGATTCTACTGTAACACAGGCTTCTATCGCCGCTCGTACCATGATGCGAGATGCTCAGTATCTACACTATACCGTATATATGCAATCCGTCGTAAGGCGGATTCTCCCGTTGGTTCATGGCCCGATTCGGCGTTTTGCGGTGGGGCGCACGCTGGTGCGTCCTGACACAGCAATGAGGAGTTGTATGCGACGTTCTACTCATCATCTTCGCCCATACGCAATCTTCCTCGGCCTGCTGCTGGCAGTGGGCGGTGTGCTGCCCTTCCCGGATTTCCCGCCGGCCCCGGCTGCGGCACAGATGACCCCCGGCGGCAGTTTCGGCAGCGCCGTTCCGTGTCTGACGGCGACCGATACCTTTGCCGTAACGTGTGCCGCCGACACGATTGTCAGCAATGTTCCGGCCGGTGACCCCACGCTGGTTGGCCTCACCAGCGCCGGCAAAGGGACGACCTACGGCACCCTGGTGGACACCGGCGCGGTGTATGGGGTGGCCTACGATGACGGCAATGCCACCGGCGGCACGCCGCGCCTGTTTAGTGCCGCCTACACCAAGCGCTTGTCGGCCTACGGAACGCTCGGTGCCGGCGGGATCTATGTCACCAATCTGGCAACCAATAGCACCACGCCATACACCACCATTGGCGGGGCCGGAACGCTGGGTGGGCGCACTGCCGTCGCCCGCGATAGGAACGCGATTGCCGCCGTCGGGCGCACCGGCCTGGGGGATATGGAGATCAGCCCGGACGGCACGACCCTGTTTGTGACCAATCTGGCGGCGCGGCGGATCGAGCGGGTACGGATCAGTGGAGCCACCCCGCAAGCGCTGAGTGCGATCGCCATTCCCTTCAACCTGCTCGATGGAAATGCGACGGCCCAGGCCGATATGATCCCGTTCGCGCTGGAGTTTTATCCCGATGCGGCGAACAACAGCCAACTGCTGCTGGTCGGCGTCACCGATACCGCCCGCCGAGGTGCGCGGCCATTGGGCCAGGCGCCGACCGCCTTGCCACGCGCCTTTGTGCTGCTCTATGTGGTATCGGCCCCCGCCGGTGATCCGACCTGGACGACCGGCCAATGGGTGCGCGTGCTGACCCAGGATCTGAGCGATAGCGGACTGGGCCACCCGGTCAATGTGAATCGCTTCACGGGCAGTAGCTATGGCGTGACGTGGGATTCCACGCCGACCTTTCGGGCCAGCGGCTATCAGGGTTGGAACCCATGGCGCGATAATCTGGCCGAGATGCCCTGGACAAGTTCGAGCGGCGGGAGCGGGGCCCGTACCGTCTTTTATCCGCAACCGTTGCTGACTGATATTGAACTGGATCACAATGGGTCGCTGCTGTGGTTGGGCTTGCGCGACCGCACGGGTGATCAGGTCTATAACGCGAACGCGCCGAGTGGGGAGTACACCACAATTGCGCAGGGCGACACCTTGGCCTACCGGGTCAGCGGCGGTGCCTGGACGCTTCAAACCGTCAGTCGCAACGAGGTAGTCAACGACCGCGACCCGGCGGCGCGCACGGCAGCCGCACCGAGCGACTATTTCAACGACAACCGCCACGCCTACAATCCCGGCCCGATCCCGCCGCACATCGAGAACCACATGGGCGGCCTGGCGAGTGC
Source organism: Oscillochloris sp. (assembly GCA_012032775.1). GTDB lineage: Bacteria > Chloroflexota > Chloroflexia > Chloroflexales > Chloroflexaceae > JAAUQO01. Next base: position 54,699 of record JAAUQO010000001.1, read on the forward strand.
CGTGCAGGGCAACCCGACGACGGCCAACGATCGCCTGCTGACCACCTCGCTGTTGGGTGGGAACGAAGCGGGAACCATCTTTTTCCACGAAAGTGGCGGCGATCGGGTCGGGCGGGTGCCGCTGATCACGGGTGCGGTGAGTACCCGTGGCAAGGCGACGGCGCTGGGCGATGCCGAATGGTTGTGCAGCTACGGCCTGATCGCGGGTGTGGTCTGGCGCGACACTGACTATGACGGCATCCGCGATGCGGGTGAACCGGCCTTTCCCAACCTGACGTTGGAGGTGTTTCGGGGCGATGTGACGAGTCCGGCGCTGGCGCAGGCGACAACGGATGCGAATGGCGCCTATACCTTTGCGGTGCCGGCCAACCAAGGCTTCAACGTACGGATCGCCCAGCAGGAGTTCTTCAGTGGTGATGCGATCGGCTGGCGCTATACCCGTGCCAATCGAGGCAGCGATGACACCCGCGATAGCGAGGTCAATCCGCTCCGTGGCTATATGGAGTTCGCCGCCGGCAGCGGCAGTAGCGGCATGGCGCTGCCGCTGCGCATGCGCGAGAGCGACGAGCGCAATATCAACATCGGCCTGACCAACCGCTTGCCGCTTGGGGAAGTGGGCAACTTTGTGTGGAGCGACACGGATAGCGACGGGCGGCAAGATAGCGGCGAACCGGGCATTCCCGGTGTGAGCGTCAGCCTCTACCGGGTCAGCGGCTTCGGCAGCAACACCCTCGCCCCAGCGCTCAACAGTTACCCACGCACCGCAACCACCAATGCAAGTGGTGATTATCGGTTCATCAACATCGAACCGGGGCGCTACTATGTGCAATTCAGCCCGCCGGCAGGCTACCGGGCGACCTTGCGCGATGTGGGTAGCGACACCAGCGATAGTGATGCCGATGGCACGACCGGCTGGCGCACGCCGCAATTCGATATTGGCGATGTATTGCCACAGAGCGTTAACCTCGATCAAGATCTGGGCTTAGTTGGTGATCGCGGCAACCTGGCAATCAGCAAGATCGGCCCGACGCAGATGAACGTCGGGAACACCGCCGCCTATGGCTATCGCCTGAACTGGAGCTACACCGGCAACCGGGCGGTGAGCAATGTGCAGGTGATCGACACGCTGCCGGCGGGCATCACCTACCTCAGCGCCAACCCGGCCCCGTCCTCGGTGAGCGGGCGCACCTACACCTGGAACCTGGGGGCGCTGAACAACGACCGCAGCGGGACGATTACGATCTTCATTCGCGCGCCGGCCAGCCTGACCCCGACGGCCGCCATCCAGCAAGATGTGACCAACACCGCCACGATCCGCACCAGCACCCCCGGCGGTGATGATGACCCCCGCGATGATAGTTCCAGCACGACCACCCGCCTCGTGCGGCCGGAGATCCGTGTCCAGAAACGTGCCCCCACGACCGTCCTCGTCGGCGACGAGTTCAGCTACGAGATCCAGGTGACAAACAGCGGCAGCACGCCGGCGGTGAATGTCGTGGTCAGTGACCCGATCTACGCACTCGGCCTGACCTTCGTGCGCTACGAGCAGACCGGCGGTGCCTCGTGTAGTCGGGTGGGGAACGACATCCGTTGTTCCGGTGGCGTGCTGAGTAACCTCGCTCCCGGCGCAACCTACACCCTGCGCTTCACCGTGCAGGCAACGGCGACCACCATAAGCCCGCTGGTGAACACGGCAACGGCGACCACCAGCAGCAGCGGTGACAACCCGGCGGATAACAGGAGCAGCACCAGCACGATCGTGCAGTTCCCCAACCCCGGCGTGGGTGTTTCGCTCACCCCGGCGCCCTTCCCGGTCGGCACTTCAGGCACGCTGACGGTGCCGTATCGCAACACCGGCACGGGTGAAAGCCGCAGCACCGTGCTGACGATCGCGCTTTCCAGCGGCACGTACACATTGGGCAGCCTGCCGGGTGGCTGTAGCTCCAATCCGACCACACGCACGATCACCTGTGACCTGGGAACGCTGAATTCGGGGGCCAGCGACCAGATCGTTGTGCCATTCACCATTCCGGCGGATTTCCCGGCGGATCAGATTGTGGCGACGGCGACGATCACCTCCAGTACGCCGGAGCGGGTGAGTGATCGGGCCGACAACTCGGCAACTACAACTGTGAGCGTCGTGCGCCCGAATGTGTATGTGGAGGCGACCGGGCCGAGCAGCATTGTCGGCCAGGGCAGCGTGTTCCCCTACGTCGTAGACTATGGCAACGTCTACCGGCGCAATCCGAGCCTGACCCGTGCCGCCGAGAATGTCGTCCTGACGGCAACCTTGCCCAACGATGTGAGCTACCTCGATGCCGACGTGCCGCCGAGCAGCATCAACGGGCAGGTGCTTACCTGGGATCTGAACACGCTCGCCCCACGCGCCAGCGGGCGGATCACGATCCTGGTGCAGACCGACGTACCGGCCGGCGCCGTGCTCACCTTCGAGACGGAGATTACGACCACCACACCCGGCGACGACCCGAGCGACAACCGCGATACCGTGATCACGGATGTGGTGCAACCGCCGGCTATTCCCGAAGCCGGAGGCGCTCTGCGCCTGGCGATTCACTCCGAGTTCGACCCCAACAGCCAGGACGGCAACCCGACCAACGGGGTCTACATCTCGGACGGCGGCACGATCGCCTGGCCCGCCGGCGAGGTGCTGGATTTTACGCCACGCCTGAATGATCTCGATCTTGGCTCGGCCCCGTGGCCCTACGAGTATCGCGCCCGCGTCACCGGCTGGAGTCTGGTCGGCTTCCAGGTGAACGGGACGGACTATCCGGCCACGGCGACCGACAGCCGCGGCCGCGCCGGTTGCCGGCCGGGCGACACCCTCGCCGATCCGCAGTCTATCCTTGCCGGTTGTCGCTACCGCTACCTGGGCGGCGAGAACCTGAACGCGATCGCGAGTCCACAACCGATCCGCGAGGAGCAGATCGCGCGCCAGGCCCACGCCTACTGGACACCAACCCCCGGCGCCGCCGATGCGCGATGACGTGTACATGTACACCCTCGATCCAATGGAGTCGGTGCAGGTAACAGTCCAGGTTGAGGTTGAAATCCACTTGGTGAACGCCTATCCCGGCGACATCAACGGTATTCCCTTGCCCGAAATCCCGATCGCCCCGCTGCCCGACCCGGAGCGCCAGACGATCGAGCGTACCTTCGACATCACCCTGCTCGTGCCGCGCAGCGTCGTCGGCCCCGGCAGTGTCGAGCGGTAGGGATGAAGGATGAACCGGTGAAGGAAGAAGGGTGAAGGAAGAAGCGCCAACCGTTGCTTATTCTGCATCCCTTATCCCTCATCCCTCATCCTTCCACCAGCCACGGAATGAACGATGCCGCAGTACAACAAGGAGATGCGTGAAGTGGCATACATCGCAGTGCAATGGGAGAAGCTATGGACCAGGTTACGGCCGCGCCGGGTGCTGGCGATGGTGCCAGTCCGTCGCAATCGTCGTGAACATGGGCAAGCCCTGGTGGAATTTTTGATCGTCTTGCCGGTCTTGCTATTGCTCATCCTGGGCCTTGTAGCGATTGGCCAGTTGTTGTTGGCGAACTACACCGTGAACCAGGCCGCGCGCGCCGCCGCACACCAGGCGGCAATCGCCGGAGGCGCGCCGGACGCGGCGTATCTGGCCGCAGAGAATGTGCTGAACGCCGGCGTTGGAACGAGCTACCGCGAGGCAACCATCTCGGTGGCCTGCGAACGAACGCCATGCCGGCGCTACGATGCGATCACGGTGCAGGTTGCGTATGCCGGCGCATTCTGGACTCCTTTGCCCGGTTTTGAGCGTTTCAGCGTGAATGCCAGCGCCACACGGGCAGCAGAAAGAGATCAGCAATGAACCGGTTCCTGAACCGCTATTTACGCACACAAAGCCGTGGACAGTCCGCCGTGCTGGTGGCGCTCATTCTACCGTTTCTGATGGGCTTCACGCTGCTGGTGGTCGAAGTAGCCGAGCGCTGGTTGGAAGTGGCGATGGTCGAGGATGCGTTGCAACAGGCGACCCGCTCCACGGTGCAACATTTCAACTACGCGGCCCTGGCGCAAGGCGATGATCGCCTGGCGTCACATACGGAATGCCGCGCCGTTACGGCTCGACAAGCCAGTGATTGCAAGGCGATACTCAACATTGCTCACACAATTCTGGTAACCAATCTGACCGGTGTACGCGGCATGAACGAAAGCCATGCGGCATTGGCCGACCGGGTACGCTGGACGGTGTTGCCGAACGGCGGCACCTGTAGCTTCAGCAGCAACGCGATTGTGCCGGTGACGGAAACGACACCGCTGATTTGTGCCGAGGTGCGCCCACAGATGCGCGGGATCGTCGGCTGGGGTGTGTATACGCCGCTGATTGTCGCTGCCGACACACTTGATCCGTTGCCCTGAACAGCGACGGAATACGGCGCAACCCGTATCTTCAGGCGCGCTCATCCGGTATCTCATCCAAAGACAACAGGGCGATTGAGCGGTTGACATGCGATAAGCCATTGCCTACAGCCAATCGCCCAGTCGCTTGATCACGTTATCGCCCGATCACAACAGGAGAACCTGCTCATGGCCACACTTCCCACCAGTTCTTCCACTCCGTTGAGCCAGGCGTTCGCCCGCAAGAAGTCCAATCCGCTCCCGGCGATCATCCTGGCGGTTGGACTACTGAGCGCCATCGGTTTCGCTGTCCTTGGCTACCTGGAAAGCCGGCGCACTGAAGCCGTTGTGATTTTGGCCCATGACATTCCCTACGGCGCCCAGATTAGCGCCGACGACCTGGGTGTAATCGAGCTGCCGCTTCACCGACCCACTCAACTGCAAGGCATCGCCGATCCACAAACCATTGTCGGACAGTATGCGGCCCGTAATCTTGGCACAAACGATGTCGTTCAGCCGGCAATGTTGATGCCGCAACCGCCTACACAGCCGGTTTACCCCAATGGCGAGGCGCTGGCGCCCAACATGGTGCCGGTGCCGTTCTCAACGGCGACAATCGGCCCGATCAATTTCCGCGACCGGGTGAATATTGGCTTCAACGACCCAACCGGCGATCCGACGCTTTGTGATGCCGCCCTGAGCGCTGCCGGCGGAAACGAGCCGACCATGATCGCAGCCCAGAATTCGCCCCTCCAACCACGACCGTACGCCTGTCGCCTGCTTAGTTCTGTGCGCGTGCTGTATGTAGATGATGGCGCCGGAATCGCCTATCTCGAACTCAGTCCGTACCAGTCACACACAATCTGGGCCTTGCAATCGGCAGGATTGCAACTGTGGGGCGAGCGTTACGGCGTCGGCTCAGATGATTTAGGCGCCCTGCATCGCCTTGATATCGGCCAGGTGAATTACGAACAACTTACCGCACCGGTGACGACGCCGGAGTTCCCCAGCGACACGCCAAGCCTACCTGGCGCCGGTAACCCGATTCCCGGCAGTGTACAGCCGTAGGGCAGTGATACAAGATCCAGCCGGGCAACCGGGCAGGGAAGAGGTTTTTCCGATGTTTGATGATGATTACAGCCACGCACAACCGATCGATGTGGCGGCGGTTTGTGAAGAATTACGCATGCTGGTAAACAGCGGGCGTATGCGTAGTATGTGGCAACTGCCGCCCGCAGAAGCATTTGGTCTTGTCGGCATCGATACGCACTTTCAGTCCTCCTATGGCGCCGAGCTTGATTGGTACGGGCCGCTGGAGATCTGGCGCGGCCCCGAACACGAGGTGAGCGATATTCTGTTCAACGGCCCGCCGAATGATCCGTTTTTTGTGGTTCAGCGCGGCGCAATGGTTGATAGCGGTGTAACCGTCCATCCCGAGTGGATCGTCTGGATCCAACATCAGTTGCTGTTGCGGAGCCGCAAGATCGACCCCTGGGATCAGGACTGGCCTGCGCCGATGATGCAAGGCGTAGCGGATCGGATGCGCTACGCAATCACGCAATCGCAGGTTTCGCGCGACGGCGGAAGCCTGGCGATCCGGCTTCTACCCGAGCGTTGGCGTACCCTCGACGACCTGGTTCATGCCGATACTATCAGCCGCGAAGCGAGCGACCTGTTGCTGGCTGCATTGAAGGCGGGCGCTTCGGTGTTGATATCCGGCGCCACCGGCAGCGGCAAAACAACCCTGACCGCAGGGCTGACGGATGCGATCGGACGCAGTATGCGGCTGGTGTTTATCGAGGATGGCGGTGAACTGCCGCGCAGCTACAACAGTCTGCACATGGATGTGCCCAGCGACGAGTATGCGTTCTCGCGCTGTGTCAAGTTCTCGCTGCGCCAGAAGCCGAACTTTATCATCGTCGGCGAGGTACGCGGCGGCGAGGCCATGGCGATGTTACAGGCAGCCGCAACCGGTCATCCCGGCATCGGCACTATTCACGCCGGCAGCGTGCAAGGTGCATTACGCAACCTCGAACGCATGGCGATGTTGGGATTGGCGGCTGAAGCCGGCGGCGGTGGGCAAGCCGCAGCACAAATCGTGCGCGGGCTGATCACTTCCGATGTGGTGAATCTGCTGGTGGTGCAGATCGGGCGCACGGAAAACGGCCGGCGCAGTGTGCTGGCGATCGAGGAAGTGCTGCGCCAGGGCGCGCAAGGCCAGAGCGGTGATCATTTCCCGACAAATGTATTGTTCCAACACGACCGCCGGCACGAACGACTGGTGCGGGTTGGGCATGTGAACGGCGCCTGGGGATTGGGCCGGCTTTAGCACTATGGAAGGAGTTATTTGCATGGAGTTGGTGCTTTTCAGCGCATTAGACGGCTTGCCGATGGCAGTAGAGGGATTCCGCGATCTGGATGTGATCGTACCTTCGCGGCTCGATCAGGCGCTCCGCTTGCTGAGCGGGCCACGCGTACCCGATGCGATCTATCTGGATGATACGCGCGGCGTCGCATTACCCGATCTCTGGCGAGCGGTCAGCACAGCACAAGAAGCGGGCGCACGGGTGTTACTCAATATGAGCGGATCGGCGCGTAACATCCTCGACGATGCACGCAGTGCCGGGGTCGCAGTTCTGACCGAGCGCGATCCGACGGCAGTTGCCGCGTGGATCGGCCTGCAACTTGGACTCCACCGCGGCGCCACAACGCGCAACACGCCGATTATCGCGATCGGCGCGGCGAAAGGCGGAATCGGCAAGACATTCGCAACATGTGTGCTGGCTGAAGGCCTGCGCCGGCGCGGGCTGAATGTGCTTGTTTGGGATAGCGATATCTCGAATCCCGGTCTTGTGCCTGCCTTTCGCGTGCCGTCATCGGCGCCGTCGTACCTGCATCTCATTCAGCGCGGCCCCTCGCATTGGAATCCAACCGGGATCCAGCCGTTTATCTACGCTCCCGAGCATACTCGTAGCGCGAACAACTGGGGCGCGATCAACTTTCTGATCGGCTCGCATACCGTGGCCCGCGCCGAAAACGACGTGCGCCTGCCGGATTGGCAAAGCTTCTACCAGGGCGTCACCACGCTCGATACCTACGATCTGGTGCTGATCGATACACCGCCCGATTATTTGCGCCGCCCGTATGCAACCCATGTGCTTCAAGCAGGCGGGACGGTTATTCTGCCGACGCCGCCCGGCGCGCGCGAGCGGATGGGTGTGGGCCACATGTTGGATCACTTTCGCGAACATGCCCCCGAACGCCTGGAACATTGCGCGCTGTTGTTTATGGAGCCGGAGCGCGGCGTAACCGTGACGGTCAATGATGTTGCCGGACTTTTTGGACGCCGCTACCCGCAGGTATCGGCCCTGGGCGTACTGCCGCGCGCCCCGAAACTGGCCAGCCTCGCCGATGAGCACGACGGCTATATCTCGATGATCGATATCGGCCCCCATAGCGCCTTTACCCAGGCCGTGCATCGCATCACCGACGCGCTCTGTACACGGGTCGGGATTACGCCACGCCTACCGATCCCGCGTTCAGGGCCGATCGCCCGCGCCCTGGCTCATATGCGCGGCGAGCGGGCCTATACGCTCACGACGGCCTCGATGGCCTAATGTTGCCGGAGCAATAATGACAACCTCACACCGACCACTTACGGTAGTCGAAGACGGCGGCCTGGCGGCGCTCACCTCGACAATTCGCCGGCGGCGCCCGGAACGCGATCCGGCAACTGATCCCGAAACCCTTCAGGCAGTGCGGGATCTCTTGCTGAGCCAGCTTGATGCCGAACTACTTGATCCGGTGGCGCCGGCGAACGCGCGTGATCCCGAAGTGCTGCGGGTATTGCGCGCCGAGATCGGTGTTCAAACCGAGCGCAGCGCCGGCCCGTTGCGCGATCTGCCGACTGATGAACAAACATTGCTGCGCCTGTTTCAGGAAACCCTCGGTTGGGGGCCGGCCCAGGCATACCTCGATGATGAGCGGGTGCAAGAGGTGAAGATCATCGGGAACTTGATTATGGTGCAGGAAGATGGAGCGGATTTTATGTTGGCCGGCGAACGTTTCAGCGACGGCCGGCAGGCCCTTGATCGGGCACTCTTGCTGGCGTCGCGGCTGAATGTGGCCCTTGATCGCAGCCGGCCCCAGGAAACATTGCCCCTTGCCCACGGTACCCGCGTGCATGTCAGCATTCCACCCTGTACGCCCGAACATACGGCCCTGATCTGCATCCGGCGCGGTCGCCGTCAAGCCTGGACGCTCGACGACATCGAGCGGCGCGGCGCATGCAACACCGCCGTCGCAGATCTGTTGCGGTTACTGGTGCGCGCCGGCTGTTCATTTCTGATCGCCGGAGAAACTGGCTGCGGCAAGACCGCCCTGCTCGAAGCACTGGTCAATACCTGGCCTGGTGAGCCACATGTGATCACGATTGAGGACAACACCCAGGAGATCAATGTGCGCCACGCCGCCTGGACTCGCGAACTTGTGCAGACGGCAGTTGAGCCGGGGGCCTTTGGCCGGGCGGCCAAAGAAGTGCTGCGCCAGACGCCATCGGTGGTTGCGCCGGGTGAGACTCGGGCATCCGAGGCGGGCGCAATCCTGGCGGTCGCAGTCAGCGGCCATGCCGTCGTCACCACGATCCACGCCCGCACCGCCGCCCGAGCCGTACAACGCTTTGCCGATTGCGCCGCCATGCCCGGCGCTTACCTTTATGAAGGCCGGCGCGACAACGCGATCGAGGATGCCTGCGACAACTTTCATGTGGTGCTGCACCTGGAGAAAGTGGGCGGCAGACGCTATATCAACGAGATCTTGTTGCTGGACGGTTCCGAAGAAGTCGGCGGAAGAATTCGCCCACGCACGGTGCGCCTGGCTTGGGTTGAGCCGAGCGCCGACGCTGCACCAATCTGGCATACGGCGGCGGGTGTGAGCGACAACGGATTGGTATGGAATGACGAACGGCGCACCCCGGAACAGTTGGCGCGCCGGTTGTCCCGGCTCCGCTTCCACAAAAATGCCCCAACCACCGTATCTCGAACAGCAGTGGAAGAGACGATCAGCCGGGCAACATTGGCGATTCGCGCCGGAGCGATCGACCGCGCTCTAGCCGGATTGCGCCGGGCCTGGGCCGAGCGCCGCGACGAACGATTGGCCGCCACCGCGCGCCACGCCTTGGCGGAAAGCTTCAGCCATAGCATCGAATTCGCAACCCAGGGTCGAGCGCTCGAACGTGAGATTCTCAGCGCCCTGGAAGCCCGGCGCTGGGATCTGGCACGCGCTTCGTACGAACGCGCGATCGCCGATCTTGGGTGCTACGCCGGACACACCCCCGCCGGTGGCTGGGACGCGCTGGCGCAGGTTTTTCAAAGCGGCGAAGCAGCCGATCGCGAGGCTACACAGCGAGTTAGCGCCGCATGGGCCGACCTGGCGAATCATCAGAGTCGCCGCGCACTTGATCGGATGAGTTCGTGTGACGCCGGATCGCTGTCACCCGGCGTCGCCTGCGAATTGTTGCGCGCCCGGCATACAGCGATGGAGAACCTTTGCGCAGCGGGCGAGATCGGTCGCGAGGCACTGGAACCGGTTGCAGCCGCACTTACTGCTGCGGAAAGGGCGATTGAGCACAGGGCGGATTAGGGGATTGGGCGATGGGGAAATCGCGGTGTTATCGCCCAATCCCGCCATCGCCCAACCCCAGAAAGTACTACCAATGAACAAGATTTCTACTGTCACCAATCCCGAAAGCGCCTGGCTGATCGCTATTGTGCCCTCGGCGCTCGCAGTTGCCGCAGTGTTGATTGTTGTTCTGCTGCTGCGTGAGCAATGTACGCTCTGGTTGGCGCAATTGCAACACCGCCACGCAACCAACAACCCGGCAAATCTCCCCGACCCGGCCCTACTTCGGCGGGCCGAACCGCTTGCACCGCAGCACCTGCTGCTGATCGCACTGGTAAGCGCCCTGCTGACGGCTGCCTTCACTGCGCTGATTGCGCCGATCTGGCTGGCACTTGTTTGCGCCGGGCCACTCAGCATTGCCCTGACCTGGGTCGCAATCCTGGTTGGGCGCCATCGTTATGTCGATGCACTTGAGCGCGAACTGACCGAAACCGTCGGGCGATGGGGGGCATTACTGCGCGCAGGAGTGGGCTTTCGTACTGCTCTTGATCGCCTTGTGAGCGAATTACCGGCCGGGCCGTTACACGATGAATGGGAGTTTCTGCTGAGTCGCCAGGGTGTACCATTAAGCTCCGGTGGGATCGCCACTGCCCAACAGGTTGTTGCAGCCCTTGCAACCCAGACCATGTCGCACCGCCACGCAACCTTTCTCGATCATCTTGCAGTAGCGGTCGGCCAACCGCAGGATGTGCTGGCACAGCGGGTCGGCGCGGCATACGCCGCACTCCAGGCCTCGAATCGCCGGCGCGAAGAAGCACTTACCGAGTTATCACAGATACGTTACAGCGGTATGGCGGTTGGGCTGGCCGGCATTGTTATGGCGCTCTACTTACTCTGGACACAGTGGGAGCGAGCGCTGGCAGCCTATAGTTCGCCACTAGGGCTGGTGATCGCAACCATTGTTGCCGGTGCCCTGGGGCTGCCGATGATCGGCGGATTCCTGCTGGCGCGGGCCGAGGATATTGATTACTAATCGCTGTGGCTCGACTTCGCCGCATAATAACGACCATCAAGTAAGGACAAGGCCATGATAAACCTTTTCGTCGCGCCCGGTGCAGCATACTTCAGCCTGGCCCTGGCCGGCGCCTTTATGGCTGCGATTGGGGTTGTGTGGGCCGGCGCAAACCACAGTTCGCTCACCAAACCTGCGTTATTCTGGAATCTGAGCCGCTCGATGGTCGGGCAGATCGGCGGGATTGTGCTGGCCGCCATGTTTCTGCTCACCCTCCTCGCCGCCGATGTACGCGGCGCGGGACGTACACTGCTGATTGCAGCGGCGCTCGCAAGTTACCTGGCGTTGGCAGTCGTTCTGCCGCGCCGGCCACAGGTTCAGCGCGAACGTGAAGCCGCCCAATTGCGCCGGCTCACACCCGGCCTGATCGCCTTTATTCGCGTAGCCCTTAGCAGTTTCGAGGCGCCGGTCGCGATTATGCAGCGCTACTGCGCCCAGCCAAATTCTCGCCGCGCCATCATGCAAGGTCTGGTTGCCGAAGCCCTGCATCTCAGTTCCGAACGCCGTATGCGGCCCTTCGCCGCTCTGGCCGAGGTGGCGCGCAGCCGTGCTTGCCGCGAACTGCGCGATGTGACCGAGGCCCTGGCAACTGCCGAAGTGGAAGGCGCTTCGGTTCAGCAGGTGCTTGCGGCCCAGCAAGAGACACTTGAACTGATCCTGCAGAGTGAGTTCAAGCGCATGCTCGCCGGCGCACGATGTACCTGCTGCTGATGGTTGCGATCAGCCTGGTTGTTGGAATTCTGGTGAATCTGCTTTTTGTAATGACCGGCGGCGGCAGTGCGTTACGTGTCATTGGCGGTTGATTCTTCGGCTATATACAAACTCGTGCGGATGCTGATTTCGGCGTGAAGAGTGCGATGCACCGGACAGCGGTCGGCGATTTCGACCAGGCGGGCCTGTTGCTCAGCGTCGAGCGGCCCGGTCAACTCCAACACGCGCTCGATCCGGTCGATCGTGCCTTCTTTCGTCTCGCACTCGGCACAATCCAGGGCGTGGATTTTGCCGTGGCTCAGGCGCACCTTCGCCGCCTCCAACGGCCATTTTTTGCGGTCGGCATACATGCGCAACGTCATCACGGTGCATGCGCCAAGGGCAGCCAGCAGATAATCGTACGGACCAGGCCCCTGATCGGCGCCGCCGAAACGCAGCGGCTCGTCGGCGATAAAGGCGTGACGCCCGGCGTAGACATTGCTGGTGTAACCCTGGCGGCCGATCTCAACTACCACCCCTTCGACTTCGGTGGCCGGCGCCGCAGGTTCCGCCGGTAGGTAGCGATCGGCCCAGGCGGCGATCATCCCGGCGGCATAGCGCGAATCTTCGGCCCGGCTCAGCAGATGATCGGCATCGTCGAGCGAAAAAAAGCTTTTCGGATGGATCGCCGCCTGATAGATCCGCGCCGCATTATCGATCCCAACGGTGGTATCCCGCGGCGAATGCATCACCAGTAGCGGGCGCCGCAGGCTGCGAGTCACCGACTCCATCCGCGTCGCTTCCAGATCTTCCAGAAACTCCTTGCGGATCGGGAACGGGCGCCCGCCGATCTTCACAATGGCACAGCCCTGAGCTTCGATCTCGGGGCGGGCATGTTCAAGCAACCGAACCACATGGCTCGGCTCACTCGGCGCCGCGATTGTGACAACGGCGCGGACATCGGGCAGTTGTGCCGCTGCGTGAATCACCGCCGCGCCGCCGAGCGAATGGCCGATCAACAGGCTTGGCGCCTGATAGGCCGTGGCCAGAAATTCTGCCGCCGCCGTTAGATCGGCGACATTCGAGGCAAAGGTCGTATCCTCGAAGTCGCCTTCACTCTCGCCGAGGCCGGTGAAATCAAAGCGCAAAACCGCGATCCCCACTGCGGCCAGCGCCCGGCTGATTGTGTGAACAGCCTTGAGATTCTTGCCGCAGGTGAAACAATGGGCAAACAAGGCAAATGCGCGGGGCGTGGTTTCGGGCAGTTCCAGCCGCGCCGACAAGTGTACGCCGTGAGCGCCGGGAAAGGTTAAGGGTATTGTTTGCATCTTAGATCGTCCCAAATAACGTATTCAGCGCCTCCGCCAGGGTCGGATGGGCGAACACGCCGTCGCGCAACGCTGTATACGGCAAGCCGCCCTGCATCGCCAACTGCACCGCACTCATGATCTCGCCGCCTTCGATCCCGAGCATTGTAAAGCCCAGAATCTTCCCATTCTCCGCATCAACCACCGCCTTCATGATGCCGCGCGGTTCATCAACTTCGAGCGCCCGGGCAACATAGTTCATGGGAATTGCGGCGATGTTGACATTCAGGCCCTGCTTACGGGCTTCCTCTTCGCTTAGTCCAACCCGCCCAAGTTGCGGATCGATAAAAACGACATAAGGCACCAGGCGATCCTTCGTGGTTTGGGCGCCGCCTTCAAGTAGGTTGGCTTTCAGAATGCGAAAATCATCGTATGAGATATGGGTAAACGCCGGGCCGCCATTCACATCCCCGACGGCATAAATGCCTGGTACGTTGGTTGCTAACCGCTCATCAACCACAATGTTCCCACGCCGGTCGGTCGTGATCCCGGCCGCCGCAAGGTTCAGGCGATCCCCATTGGATGTACGGCCGGCCGCCACCAGCAGATGCGAGCCTTCAAGTGTCCGTTCGCCGTCGGGGGTAGCGATTGTCAGTTGCACGCTGCCGTCATCGCCGCGCGACACCTGTTTCGCGGAACTATTCAGCAGCACCTCGATCCCGTCTTCACGCAAGATCGCGGCCACCGCATCGGCGATATCACCATCTTCGCGGGCAAGTAAGCGCTCGCCGCGCTGGACGATCGTTACCCGACTGCCGAAACGCTGAAACATCTGGCCGAACTCAAGGCCGATATAGCCGCCGCCAAGAACCAGCAGATGTTCGGGTACCTGATCCAACTCCATAATCGAGGTTGAATCAAGAAAGGGAACTTCGGCGAGGCCGGGCAGATCAGGAGCCGCAGGCCGGGCGCCGACATTAATCACGACGGTATCGGCCCGCAACTCACGATTGCCGCCGCTATTCAGCTTGACACTGATTGTTTCGGCGCTCAAAAAACGCGCCTCGCCGCGAATGAGCTCAACGCCGCCCTGCTCAATCCGCCGTTCGCTACCACCTCGCCAGACATTCACAATCTCGCGCTTGCGCCGGCGCACAACCTCAAGATCAACATGCACCGGGCCGGTATGCACACCATAATCGGCGGCACGCCGCGCCAGGTAGGCAACCCGAGCACTGGCGACCATGGTTTTGGTTGGTGTACAGCCCTCGTTGACACAGGTGCCGCCGACGTGGTTTGCTTCAACGATTGCCGTCTTGCGGCCGGCTGCGGCAAAGGCCGTTGCCAACGGTACACCGGCCTGCCCGGCGCCAATCACGATCAGATCATACTGCTCGGACATTGTGCTTCTCCTCTTTCAAGAGTGACGAAAACTTCTACCGCATGGTGTGGTCGGCGGGCGATTTGTTACAGCTACTCGTGGTATCGTAAAGAAGCAACTCACCCCTGCGCACTACCGCGCAATGGTGCATTTCGCATTGATACAAAGGAGCGCACATGTTCCCTGTACGGGATGAAAATCCGATCCGGATTGTGCCGGTGGTGAATAACAGCCTGATCGCGGCCAATATTGGATTGTTTGTGTTGGAGCTCATATTCGGTGAACGCTTTGTTTACACCTTGAGCTTTGTTCCGCAGGAATTGAGCGATCTGCTGGCCGGCGCAGGCAACTACGGTGTGGTGCTGACGCTTTTCAGCGCAATGTTCTTACACGCCAGCTTCGGCCACATTATCGGCAATCTATTGTTCTTGTGGATCTTCGGCGACAACATCGAAGAACGCCTGGGCAGCACACGCTACCTGATCTTCTACCTGTTATGCGGGATTCTGGCTTCGCTGGTGCAATGGTGGATCGACCCGCAATCGACGATCCCGAATCTCGGCGCGAGCGGTGCGATCTCAGGGGTGCTGGGGGCGTATGTATTGCTCTTCCCAACCACGGCGATCCGCCTGTTTGTCTGGCCGTTCTCGATCTTTATCGGCACCTTCGCGCTGCCGGCCTTCTTGTGGATCGGGGTCTGGTTTGTGATGCAACTCTTCTCGGGGATCGATCAACTGGGGCAAATGGCGCAGGGCGGCGTCGCATTCTGGGCGCATATCGGCGGATTCGTGGCCGGTGTTGCATTACTGCTGGTATTACGGCCGCAAAGACGCCAACAACGCTGGCGCTACTAACGGAAAGACAAAAGGAAAAGCCGGGCAAGGAGCATTGCCCGGCTGTGTCCTGTATCCTGTTGCCTGTATCCTAACCTTTGTACGCGGCCAGTGCCGACTCGCGGTCGGGGTAGATCTTGAAGAGCGTATCGAAGCGGCTCTTGCGGAAGATCTCAGCGATTTGCGGCTGCAAGCCGCTCAGACGCAGATCACCGCCAAGCGGCTGGATCGCCTTCAGATTACTCAGCAGCATCCGAAGTGCCAGACTGGCAACAAAATTCACCTGGCTCATATCGGCCAGCACCTTGCCTTTGTGGGTGCTGACGGTCTCGGCGAGCTTGCTTTCGATGGCGGCTACCCCGACAGCATCGAGGCGCTGGGGCAACTCGATCACGAGCACATCATCAATCTGCTCTACGTTCACGCCGAAGGCCCCTTTCCACAGCTATGATCACACCGGCAGCGAGCGACTGTATCGCGCTTTATTATAGCATGCCGCACAACCTATGTCCGCCGTTGCAGCACCAGCAACGTCATATCGTCGGCTTGCGGCGCACCGGCGGCATATTCATCAACCTCCGCGATCAAATTCGTTACCATATCCTGGGCCGGCAGCAGCGCCTTGCTCCGCAGATCGGCATGAAATCGATCGTCGTTGTAGGGTTCGCCGGCCTTGTTCATGGCCTCGGTGATGCCGTCGGAGAACGCGATGAGTTGTTCGCCTGGGCCAATTATTGTACGCGAGACATCGTAGTTCTGGCTGGCGATAATGCCGATCGGCAACGTACCGCCTTCCAGTTCCACAATCTCCCGGCCGTCGGCGCTGATGCGCAGCGGCGGATTATGGCCGGCGTTGACATAGGCCAGTTCGCCGTTGCCGACATTCAGCACACCATAGAACAGGGTGATAAACATGTCGCTGTCGGCATGCTCGCGGCAAATGTAGTCGTTGGTCATCCAGAGTGCGCCGGTCAGGATCGACTCGGCATCGAGAATATCGCCGCCCTGAAAGATCCAGGGCGCAATCGAGGCCGCCCGCAACAACGAGCGCGTCAGGGCCACAAACAGGGCCGCCGTAACGCCCTTGCCGCAGGCGTCGGCAACCACCAAGCCGATCTGATCGGCGCCGAGTGGGATAATGTCGTAGAAATCACCACCCACCGCCTGCGCGCCGCGACTGTAGGCGGCAACATGCCAACCGGAGGGCTGCGTGATCTCGCGGGCAAAAGGATTGCTGGATGCGCCGCGCCACCGCAAGTTCTTCTTCGATCCGGTTCAGCCGAATCAATTCCGCCTGCGCCGCTTGCAGCTTGCGGTAGGCGCTGAGCAACTCGGCGTTCTTTTGCTCCAGGTCGGCGATCATGCGCTGGTTGGTGTTACGCACCCTGGTGGTGCTGTTTTGCAGCAGATTCATCGCCAGTTCGGGATTTGAGCCGATCAGGATTTTGAAGGCGGATTCATTCAACACCGCCACATGGCTTTCCACAAGCGCACGCACACTTGCCGAGCGCGGACTACGATCGATCAGCGCCATCTCACCCACCAGATCGCCGCGCGAATAAACCTCTAACTGAAGTTCGGTTTCAGTGACAAAGGTAAAGACCTCCAGCGATCCATGCAAGATCACATAACACTCATCGCCTATCTCACCTTGCTGAAACAGCATCTCACCGGCATCCAAACGGCGATCAGCGAGGCTGCCGGCCATTGTGTCGAGCTCGCTATCGGCCAATCCTTCAAAAAGTACGAGATCACGCAGTTGCTCGTAGCGCATCGGTTACTGTCCTTTGATCACCGACAACTCATTCCAGCCGGTAACCGGATCGTGGGTGTAAGATAGCTGATCGGCCAGTTCGCGCACAAAGAAAATCCCCAATCCGCCGACATCGCGATGATGCGGATCATCGCTGCTGAGATCGGGATCGGGATGATCATGCGGATCAAATGGACGGCCGCGATCCTGAATTGCGATCCGCAATGTGCCGTCTTCGCAGGCGCATTGTAATCGAATCACATCACGATGTTCGTCGCTGTAGCCGTACTTCACAATATTCGTCGCGATCTCTTCGATCACCAACCGTAATAGATACCGCTGATCGTCGGTCAGCGGCAGGCACACTTCGACTTCATCGGTGAAATCCATCAGGGTTGCAATCGACGCCCATTCTCCCGGAACCTCGATCTGCTGCTCCATACGCGTCCTCATATGCGAAGTCAAAATGTGAAACCGGACAGCGAGATCCGATGCCCTAAAGCGATCTTGCAATTCGACCAGGAGTGCTTGAATGAGCCGGGGCGAATGCAGAATGTGGTCAAGCGCGCATCTGCGGCGAGTATAGCATGGGCGATGAACCGCAGCAGAAAATGCACGGGTCAATAGGCGAAAGCTCGCCTGCGGCAAAGGCTAACGCTCCGTATCTTCCGCCCGCTTGCGACGGTACAGAGTACAGCACATCTATGCCATCGCAGGAGATTCGGCTATGCGTCGTCTGGTATTCCGGCTCGTCTTGGGCATGTGTCTTGGCGCGATCCCCGCTGTCGCAACCGCCCAACAATCCGCCACACCCATCCTCGATCAGCGCCTATATGAGCGGCAACTCGAATTATTGGTGCATTGCAACGCCGGCAACCCCGATTATCGGCTTCAGGTTGGTAATCGCAACCTTGAGCCTCCGGCGATCACGCAGGCAAGCCCGCCGCCCAGTGTGATCTTTCTGATCGAGGAAGGCCCGGCGCTGGATCTACCCGGCACGCCGGCTCGCACCCGCCGGGCCGATGCCCTGGCGCTGAGCATGATTTTGCTTGAACGGCTGCCGGATCATGCATCGGCAGGAGTTATTTTCTACGATCAGCAGGCCCGCACGCTGAGCGAACCAACATCACCGCCGGCGGCCCATGCGGCGCTGCTACGGGCAACTCCGGCGGTAACTCCGGCCACAATTGCGAGTTTCGGCGCAGCCCTCAGCAACGCACTGGATGCTTTCGTTCGCACCCCGGCAGGCCCGCAACTGGTGGTTATTCTGGCAGCGGAACAACTTGATCTGCCTGGCGGTGCGGCGCCGCCGGATCTGCCGTTGCTCTTGATCGATCTGGCGCAAACCACAACCGAAGCACCCAATCCAATGGCGGAAGCACTGGGGGCGCAGTACCTGGCCTACGGAACCCAGGATCCAACGCAACTCAGCAGCCGGCTGGAAGCCGTTGTCCAGGCATTCGACAGCGCGATTACACCGTCGGGCTACCTGCAACTCAGCACCATATTACCCGCAGATCTCGCCGGCGCACACATGCTGCAACTGAACGGCTGTCAACAGAGCGCCGAAATACGGTTTGATCTGGGCAGCCAAGACACAAATCGCCACTGGATGCTGTTGTTGCTCGTGCCGTTACCACTCCTTGGCCTCCTGATCCGCCGGCGCTTGCCGAAAGCTGCCACCCCGGCTCGGATACAGCCGCAACTGAGCAGCGGCCCGCGCACTGTTACTACGTCGTTTCAGATCATCACCGACACACCCACCGAACGCCACGGCAGCATACCCAATCTCGCCGACGAGCACTACAGTCTGGAGCTTTGGGACAGCAACCGCTGTACGAACTATCCGTGCAATGGCCGGCAATGGACGATTGGGCGCAACCAGGGCTGCGACATTCGCATCGACAGTCCGTGGCTGTCGGGGTTGCATGCGCGGATCGCGGTTACGGCCGGCGGCCTGGAGATCACCGACCTCGATAGTGCGAACGGCACCTTTGTCGGGGCTGAGCGCCGCCGGCTGATCGCCGACATGCCGGAAGCGATCGAGCCGGGCGAACCGATCGCGTTCGGGCCGCAACTGAGTGCGACGATTCGGCGGGTACATCCATGAGTACGTCTTTCGCCGCGATCAATCACCTGCCCGCCGGATTTCAGTTGGGCGACTTCACCCTGATCACACCGATCGGCTACGGCGGGCGCTCGCACGTGTACCTGGCATTGCCGCCGGGCGGCGGCACAAAGATACGGCGTTGGGCAGCGGCCCGGCTGAGCGTTTCTCGACCAACACCGGAATTGGCGCAACGCTGGCAGTTGGCGGCGATCAAAATCGCCGGCCCCGCCGCAATCGGCGATCTGTATGATGAGCATACTGTGCTCCACAGGGTACCGCACGCCTGTGCCGCAGGAACAGTAGCGCTCTACCGGCGGCGTTACCCACGCCCCGGACGAGATATCGCCATAACGGCGATCAATGGGGCAAGCTTGCACTGGCTGGCGTTGGAATATGTCGCCGGGCCAAGCCTGGCCGAGATCTTGAACCGCCGCACAGGACAACTTGACGCACAAAAGGCGATCGCCGTGATTGCGCAGCTCGCATGCACGATCGATCAACTCCACCAACACATGCGGCTTGCCCATCTGGATCTGAAACCGGCGAACATCATCCTGCGCGGCGGCGACTGGAGTAAACCGGTGTTGATCGACTTCGGCACAAGCCAGAATCTCGGCGCGCTCCAGCGAAAAAGCATCTATGGCACCGAACGCTACATCGCGCCGGAACGGCTTCGCGGCGCCGCGCCAAGCCCTGCCGCCGATATCTACGCCCTTGGCGTGATCTTAAGCGAGCTACTCGACGCCGATGCACCAACCGCCGCACATGAACTTGCGGCTGCTGCCCGCACCCTCAACCCAACTCAGCGCGTTGCTGCAATCGCAGCGCCGCCGAATTCCACGTCCAACTCAGGGCCTTATTGGAGCCGTGACAACCTGATCGGGCGAAAGGGTGATGTTTCATGCATGTCAAATGTCAGCAAGGATGTATCATGCCACGCCACATCTTCCCAATCCTTATGCTTCTGATGCTGCTCAGCGGATGCGGCCCTACAAACACATCCGCGCAGAATCAAACTGCCTCTCCAACGCCAACTCCAACGCCGACCGCTGCGGCGAACCCGAACAAAGACTGGTTACGGCGGCGCGATGCAGCACTGGAACGCGCGGCACAAGGGCCGAACGACCCGGCGGCGCTACGGGATGCGCTGGATCAGGTGATCCTCGGCATCGTCGATGCGCCGCTCGGCCCGACACGAATCGAATTGGCCGCACTCCACGATCAACTTGTGACTCAGTTGCAAACGGCACTTGCTGATGCACCCGTAGCAGCGCCGATCGTTGCAACAAGCGCAGCGGTCGTAACTGCGCCCAGGCCACCCAGTGTCGTAACCAGGCCGCAACCTGCCGCGCCGACGCCCGGCACTACCTTCGGCGTCGCCGAGCGACGCAGTTTCGAGGGTAGTGGAGCCGCCGACAGCTTCAACTCGTGCATCGACATCCAGGTGATCGGCCGCAATGGTCCACTCGCGGGGGCGGTGATCGGAATCAACAACGGCGACTTGAGCTATCAGAATCAGACCGACGGCAACGGCTACAGCGGGCGCTGCGGCCTCGGCCCGTCCACCTGGAGTGTGGTGCTCTTCTGGACGCCTGCCGGCGGCGAGGTGCATAATGCGACCACCACCGTGTATCTGAACGGCGCCGCCGAACAACGGGCGGCAATCGTCTTCCAAGAAAAATAAGCCGGGTACGGAGTTTTAGCTTCGCCAAAATCCCGTACCCTCTAAGAATCAACGATCGCAAACATAAGCCCGGCCTCGCAGGCCAGTTGCCCAGCAATGGTTGCGCGAGCCGTGCCCTTGCCGATGCCGCGCCGGAAGCGATCCAGGCTTACTTCGAGTCGCAGCACATCGCCGGGGCGTACCGGGCGCTTGAAGCGTGCATTGTCGATGCCTGCGAAGAGCGCCAGCTTGCCTTTGTTCTCGGGCAAACTCAACGCCGCCACCGCACCTGTCTGGGCCAGGGCCTCGATGATCAGCACGCCGGGCATAATCGGGTTGTCGGGGAAATGGCCCTGAAAATGCGGCTCGGCGGCGGTGACCAACTTCTCGCCTACAGCGCGCTGGCCCGGCTCCAATTCAACGATCTTATCGATCAGGAGGAACGGATAGCGGTGCGGGATGATCGCCATGATCTCTTGAATGTTCAGCATGGAACTCCTCGTACAGTGTTTTTGTGGGGTACTACCAACTTCGCCGCAAACACACCACCCATTGCGTTACCGCAACTCGGCCGTAGGTTCGGACTCCGGCTGATAATCCGCCGACTGATGGCGGAAATAGGTGCGATACAACTCGGCATAATGGCCGTTCTGGGCCAGCAGTTCTTCGTGGCGCCCGGACTCACGAATGCGCCCGGCCTCAAGCACAATGATCCGATCGGCGGCACGCACCGTACTCAGGCGGTGGGCGATCACGACACTGGTGCGGCCGTTCATCACACTGGCGAGGCCGGCCTGCACCTGGGCCTCGGTGATCGGGTCGATACTGGCGGTAGCCTCATCGAGCAGCAGGATCGTCGGGTTGTGGAAGATCACGCGGGCAAGTGCGACCAGTTGGCGCTGACCGAGTGAGAGTTGCATGCCGCGTTCGCCAACCGGGCTATGAATCCCTTGCGGCAGATCGTCAACCCAACTGCCGTCGCCAAGGGCTCGTGCCGCCGCCTCGACCTCGTGATCGCCGGCATCGGGCTGCCCGTAGCGGATATTGTCGGCCACGCTGCCGCTGAAGAGAAACGGCTGCTGCGGCACCAGACCCAATTGGCGCCGATAATCGGCCAGCCGAAAACTGCGAATATCGTGCCCGTCGATCAGAATCCGCCCGCCCTGGAACTCGTAGGCCCGCGCGATCAACTTCACCAGGCTCGACTTCCCGGCGCCGGTATGACCAACGATCGCCAGGCTCTGGCCGACCGGAATTGTCAGCGAGAAGTCGCGCAATACGGCCGATGCCGGGCCTTCATCGTCGTTCGCGGCGCCATAGGCAAACGTCACATGATCAAATGTGATCTCGCCGTGCAGCGATTCGACCGGTTGATCACCCTGTTGGCGCAGATGCGGTTCGGCATCGATCAGTGCGAAAACGCGCTCGCTGGCGGCCAGTCCTTGCTGAAACTGGCTCCAGAACGAAGCAATACTGGTGAGCGGGTAGAAAAAGATCGTCAGACTCTGCACAAACAAATACCAGTTGCCGAGTGTAACCTGCTCGCTGAGGACGAACAACCCGCCGACATAGACAACCATGGCGGTGCCGGCGCGCGAGGGTGTTCAGAAGCGGAAAGATACTGCCGAATACCATGGCGCGTCGAACCTGTACCCGATAGGCCAGATTGTTCGTGGTGCGGAAATCCTCGAAGATCGCGTCTTCTCGGCGGAAATTCTTCGCAACCGCGATCCCGCTCAATGTCTCGCCGATGATCGAGTTTACATCGGCAGTCGCCCGTTGCGATTGTCGCATCACCCAGCGGGCCAGACGCCGGAAACCGAGCGCCACCAGAACCACCACCGGCGCAACCGCCAATACCAGCAGTGCCATACGCCACTCGACCACGAACAGTGCGATTGTGATCACAACCACCAGGGCCAACTGGCTGAGCAGTTCGACGGTGAGGGTGACGACTGTGGCGAAATCCTGGGTATCGGTGGTGATCCGGCTGACGATCCGGCCGGAGCTGTACTGATCGAAAAAGGCGCGATCGTGGCGCATCACGGCCCGAAACGCATCATCGCGCAGCGCCAGAATCACATCGCCCACCGCTCGCACCGACAGGCGCAAACGCACATAGTTAAAAATCCAACTCATCGCGCCGAGGGTGGCGACAATTCCGGCGAAGCCGAGCAGCAACGCCGTGGCGGGATTCGTGCCGAGGGCGTCGATCCCGCGCGAGATAATAATCGGCACCAGAGTGGTGATCAACGAGATGAACACCACCATCACCACGGTGATGATCACCCGGCGGCGGTGCGGTGCGAAATATTTGCTGATCCGCCGAATCAACTCGCGGTCGCTGTAACTACGGTCGTAGGCTTCGGCCACCAGGCCACCGGTAAGCATCCCCATACAGTTGTGTCGCTTTGGCTCAAATCGCTATAACTACCTTCATATTGTACGCTAATCCGCCTTCGGCGGCGGGACGGATTGGCTCCGCCGACCCGCAGAGCGGTTCTGGCATACGCTTGACACGTCTGAGAAGCCATGAGAGCATGCCGAAGTTTCCCACATCGAAGGCTCTAGTACCGGTCGGCCTACGTCCGTCGAGGGTTTGTAACGGCCTCTAGGCCGTCACAGTGCGCTGTGCGCCGTAGACGTACGTACGCTAAAGCGTACTAGCTACTGGAGGATCGACCCATGCCCGCGATCGATTTTATGCGCTACTATCGGCCCCACGAAGTTGCCGAGGCGCTCCAGGGGTTCGCTGAAGAGTTCCCGCAATTGGCGAGTCTGCGCAGTATCGGGAAGAGCCACGAGGGCCGCGATCTGTGGCTGATCACGCTGACCAATCAGGCTACCGGCAATGATGAGGAGAAGCCGGCCTACTGGCTTGACGCCAATATTCATGCCACCGAAGTAACCGGCTGTATGGGCGCATTGCATCTGATCCAGACGGTGCTGAACGGCTACGGCACAGATGCGCGGCTGACGGCATTGCTCGACAAGTGGGCGCTGTATGTGCTGCCCTGTATGAATCCCGACGGCATGGAGCAGGCGCTTACCTCGCCGGTGTATGTGCGATCCGGCACGCGCCGTTACCCGTTCAGCGATGATCGCGACGGATTGTACCCCGAGGATATCGACGGCGACGGGCTGATCTTGCAGATGCGCGTTGTCGATCCCGACGGCGGCTGGAAGGTGAGCGCCAAGGATGACCGGCTGATGCGCCGACGCGACCCCGATGAGTACGGCGGCACCTATTACCGGCTCTACACCGAAGGCCGCATCCGCAACTACGACGGTATCGAGGTAAAGATCGCGCCGCCCGCCCAGGGCCTCGATTTCAACCGCAACTGGCCCTACATCTGGGCGCCGGAAGGGCAACAGCGCGGCGCAGGGCCGTTTCCCGGTTCCGAACCCGAGATCCGGGCGGTGTTACAATTCCTCACTGCACACCCGAATGTCAGTGGCGCGATCTCGTACCACACCTACTCCGGCGCGATTCTGCGGCCCTACTCCGATAAGGCCGACGACGGCATGACGATCGAGGATTTGTGGACCTTCAAGGAGATCGGCGGGCGCGGCGAGCAGATCACCGGCTACAAGCATGTGTCGGTGTTTCATGGCTTCCGCTACCACCCACGCCAGGTGATGAGCGGCGCCTTCGACGATTGGGCCTACGACCAGATGGGCATCTATAGCTTCACGGTCGAGCTTTGGGATATGATCGGCGAGGCGGGGGTGAAAGATCGCGACTTTATCGAGTGGTTCCGCGATCATCCCGAAGAAGACGATCTGAAGCTGCTGAAGTGGAACGACGACAACCTCGACGGCGCCGGATTCATCCGTTGGCGGCCCTTCGATCACCCCGAGTTGGGCCAGATTGAGATCGGCGGCTGGATCGAGCGGCGGACACTCGGCAATCCGCCCGAAAAATTCCTGCTGAAGTGTCTGGAGCCGAACACCGAATTTGTGATCGCCCACGCCCGTATGGGGCCGAAACTCGAATTGCGCCAGCCGACGGTGAAGGCTCTTGGCGAAGGGATTTTCCATATCCAGGCCGTTGCGGTGAACAGCGGCTATCTACCGACCTACGGCAGCAAGCAGGCGCTCAAAACCGGCGTCGTCCGGCCGATCGAGGTGCGGCTGGAGTTGCCGGAAGAGGCGGAACTGGTGAGCGGCCCGGCCTTTCAGGAGATCGGCCAATTGGAAGGGCGGGCCAACAAACGCGGCATTTTTGGCGGCAATTTCCCGACCGACAATTTGAAGAAGTTGGAATGGATCGTGCGAGCGCCGCAAGGCGGCAAGGCCACAATCAGCGCGAGCAGCAATCGCGCCGGTACTGCGCGCGCCGAAGTACCGTTAGGGTAAGAAGTATGAAAGAGCCGCCGAGACGCAGGGTTTTGCATCTCGGCGGCTCTTCCATGCCTACATGCGGGTATAATTGCAACGCATCCCAGCTTCCTCCCACCGATCAAACAGCAGTAGTAGCCAAAAGGAGTCCACCATGCTCGGCTTCGGCAAGAAGAAGGACGATGACGATAAGGAGAAGGCCGAACAGGCCCAGATCGGTCAGGCAATGCGCTCGATGAGCGACCAGATCGCCAGCCAGGCCCAGAAGATCAAGCAACTGGAAGAAGAGCTTGACGATGCGAAAGAGCAGGCCGGCGACAATGACGAGGCAACCAGTAAGCTGAAGGACGCCCAGGCTGAGTTGCGCAAGATGAAGATCGAAATGGCGCGCGTCAAGGCCGAGGCGGCGAAGAACGCAGCCGAAGCCGCCAAAAGCGGCGCGGCTGAGCAAGCAAGCGAACTCGGCATCGGTGTGACGAAGATCGGTCCGAAAACCGATAGCCCGGCTGAAACGCCTGTCGGCGGCTTGCAGATCGGTGGGATGGCCTATGTGCAGAAGGCCGGCGGCAAGAATCTGCGCCGTCGTTCGGCGCCCGGCCTCGACTCGGACGTGATCGACGGCCTTGCTCCCGGCACCCAACTGACGCTGCTGGCAGGGCCGGTTGAGGACGACGGCTACCCCTGGTGGCAGATCCGCACCGGCGACGGCCGCGAGGGTTGGGTGGCCGGAACGGAATTGGTGACCGAAGCGGAGTAACGGTAGAACCGCATGGTTCTTGTCACCCCGACCGAAGGCGGAGTGGATTGGGTCTCATCGCTCTATCATCCGACCGATGGAACGATCAGATTCTGCCGCTCCGCTCGCTGCACTGGCCTGGGCCGGAGTGACGCGGTGATTGGACTCATCCATGGTGCGAATGCTGCCCATTATGCTTTTGTTGCTCGTAACGGCTTGCGGCAATGCCGTAGTTGCGCCGACTTCTGCTCCGCCGACGGCAACACTGCTCCCGCCTTCGCCAATTGCAACCCCGCCAACCCCAATTCCAGCCACGCCGACAAGCGCTCCGGCAACGAGCAGTGCCGGGCTGCGGGTAGATATCGGCGGGCGTAGTTTGCAACTCTACTGTAGCGGCCCGCAAAATCCAGGCGATCCGACCGTCATTCTCGAATCGGGTCTCGGCGGCGACCATAGCAGTTGGGAATTGGTGCAACCGGCACTGGCCGACCAGATGCGGGTCTGTAGTTACGACCGGGCGAATCTGGGGGCGAGCGATCCTGCGCCTGCGCCGCGCACCGCCGATGACGCCGCAGCTGATTTACATGGATTGTTGGCGGCGGCGGAGATCCCCGGCCCTTATCTGATCGCGGCGCACTCGTTCGGCGGCCTGCTGGCGCGCGTTTTTGTCGATCGCTATCCCGAAGAAGTGGCTGGGGTTGTGTTGATCGACGCTGTGCATCCCGATTGGTGGCAGCGAGCACTTGCAGCCTTGCCGCCGGCGTCGCCTGACGAGAGCCGGCGCTTGCAGAATTTCCGGCGCTTTCTGGAAAGCGATGTGGCCGACCCCAGCCGCAATGCCGAAGGTCTGGATATTCCGGCGACGGCCGATGAAGTGCGGGCCGCAGCCGATTTCGGCGATCGGCCGCTGATTGTGTTGAGCGCCGGGATCTTCGATGTAGTTGCGCCGGGCTTACCGGCCGAGGTCGAAAGCCAACTCCGCGCGCTCTTTCAGCAGGAATTACCGCAGGAACTCGCGACACTCTCCAGCGATAGCACCGTCGCCACGGTTCCCGACAGCGGCCACGCAATCCCGCGTCAGCGGCCCGATATTGTGGTATTGGCGATCCAGGCCGTGCGCGATGCGGCGGGGGCGCCGTAGGGCCGCGTAATTACGCGCGCTACGCCACGTCAACGTACCAGATACGGCAAATGCAGGCTGTGGTCGAGGGTGCTGGCGACAACGGTTGGCCCGATGATGCCATTGGCATCGCGCAGCCTGATATACAACTGCTGAGGTTGATCGGGCGCCCACATCCAATAACTGCGCCGGATCAACGGGTGCCATTGGGCTTCGCGAAACACGGGCGAGGCGCTGATCTGCATTTCAAGCGCCGCCTGATCACCTTCGGCGTTTACTATCAACATGGCCCGGCTCGCATTCAGCGCAGTTAGATCAACGCTTGCCTGGGGCGGGCGAACCAGTTCGATCGTCTGTGAAACGACACTGCTGTTGCCGGCCCGGTCGAAGAAGCGTGCCGCCAACGTGTATGTGCCGGCCTGATCGGGCAACTGCCAGCGGTAACTGTCGTAATATGGCTGGGGGTCGGCGAATTCGCCGTCGAGGCCCAGTTGAACCGCCACAATTCCGCCCTCACGGTCGATCGCATTGGTGTCGAGGCGCAGGCTGCGGTCACTGATCGCCGGAGGTGGCTCGGCCGCACGCTCAAGTTGGGCCAGGGCAACGATCTGCGTGGGCGGTAACGGCTGATTGTAGATCCGCAGATCATCGACCGCAATTCCTGCCGGCGCACCGCCATAGGTAAACCGCCCGAGTTGCAAGGTTGGGCCGACTGTCGCCGGGAGCGGGATATTGCGTTTCGCCGCCGCCAATTTCCCATCAATAAAGAGCAGCTTACGACCGCTCACGCGATCCCAGCTGATCGCAAAATGGTGCCAGCCGGGAGCCAGGGTATCCGGCACCGAGAGCGAATCGTGAACGGCGGCATCTCCGCCGACCGTCCAGAATGTCCACTGTGCTGCTGCGTCCGGCCCGAGCAGATCGCGGCGCAATGTCAATGTACCGCTATAAACCGGCTTATCGTCGGGATTGGCGCTGGCCGCCAGGATGTAGTGGCGATCAAGGCTATTCTGCGGATACTCGGCCGGCACGTTGGCCCAGAGCGCAATCGTACCGGCCTGCGGGTCGAGATTGCCGTCGGTCTGATAGGTTATTCCGGCGCGATCCAGGTGCAATGCCTGATCAAATTGCCCACCCACGAAACGCGGTTCCCCGGCGATGGTTGGAAATCCGCGCCCGACCGTAGGCACGACATGTTCATCGAAACCAAGCTGTAGGCGCAGTGATTCAGGCGGATTGATCGACAGGGTTGCGATCGGCGGCGTACTATCCGGCGGCAGCGCCGGGGTTACGGCCGAAGGCGGCTGGAAGTCGTCGCTTCCGCTGATCGACCCATGCCAGAGCCAGCGACTCGCGGCACAACCGGCATAGGCCAGGCATGGGTCGGGGCCGGCGCCTTGCCAACCATAGGGATCGACCTGCCGGCCATAGTGACGCACCTCGAAGTGGAGATGCGGCGTACCTTGCACAAAGCCGGTTTTACCGCTATAACCCAGCAGATCGCCGGCCTGCACCGGCAAACCCTGGCTCAGGCCCACCAGGCCACTGAAGACCGGCGCGAAATCGTCCAGGTGCCAGTAAACCGTCTCGTAGCCGCCGGGATGCACAATCACCACACCTTTGCCGCGATGGTCGCGGGCATAGGCGATTCCGGCGGCGGCGGCCAGGATCGGCGTGCCGATCGGCTGGTCGGGAAAATAGTAATCATGGCCGTCATGGCCATCGTACTGCACATTACCCTGGCCTCGATAGTTGACCACAAAGCCATTGCCGTCATCGCCGCTATCAACCGTGGGATAGGCGTGATCGAAGTAGGCCAGATGCACAACATTTGTACCGGCGGGCCAGGGCCGCAACAGAAAGCCGTCGCCGGGCATGGCGGGCGCAGCCGGGCCTGATGCCGACGGGTCGAGTTCAATCAGTTCGTTGTTAAAATAGCGCGTGAAGGCATCGCCGAAGCGGGCCACCAGATCCTGCCACTCGGCGCGGGTGCGACCCGGCGCAAGAAAACGCTGCACCGCCACACCCTCGGGCGCCTGGTCGAGCGTCAGCGTGATCGTCAGGCCATCGCTGAAACGCAAGGTCGGCGGGCGTTCGTAGGGGCCGAAACCGGCGCGCAATTCACGACTGGCCCAGGCGATCTGAGCGCCGAAACCGGCAGGCCCGGCGGAACCAAAGGGATAATCAAGCCGGTCGGGCGGCGGATTTGGATCGCTCAACAGGCCCGAGACAGCTTCAAGCAGGGCGAGATGCAGGCGCGGACTCAGGCCATAGTAAAGACTGTTATCTTCGATAATTGCCGCAGCGCTGCGACCATCTTCCTTGTATGTCGCCAGGGAGCCGGGTTGGGCGGCGAGAAAATCCTGCACACCGAGTGTGCCGGGTTGGCGTGCAGCTTCAAGCGGCGGCGCAATGAAGGCCGGCAGCAGCAAGAGTAGGACAAAAAGGGGGCTAAAACGTCGCACCAGGATAGTCCTTGGAAGTGGTCGAAGCTAAGGATATGGCAGCGGGGCCGTACACCTAATTGCCGGTTTTGGCCCGACAACCCGGTGCGGTATGTTTGCGAAAGATAGGCCGATCGTAGCATAGTGCCGCTACCAGCGTCAACCGACAAAAGTGCCTGGCATATAACAATTCGGTTAGTGACACAAGTCAGGCAGCCGCCTGTGCAAACCACCCCGTAACCCCAGGGTTCGCCTGCGGTAGGATGATATGGTTCCGGCGTACTGCTGCGAGCGAAACAACCTGGAACACAGCTTGCAATCTATGACCAGGGACATCCCGTTCATGACGCAGAGCGTCAAAAAAGAATGACCAGCGGCTAGACTACGGACACTTCACGCAGATAACCGCCGGGTGGAGAATGAAAACGATAGGAGGAGACTCTTTGTGACTTCGCGACCCGAACGCACGCACGAAGCTTTTTCGGAGAAACATATGACCCATCCGACATACCCGCGGCGCGAGGAGTTGATGAATACCATCACTCACGGCGCCGGAGCCGTAGTAGGGCTGATCGCCGGCATTTTTCTGATCGTACTTGCTACCTTTAGCGGCGATCCCTGGCGGATCGTCAGTGCGGCCGTCTTCAGTATTTCGTTGGTATTACTGTACAGCGCCTCGGCGTTATACCACGCAACACCGGGCGGCCCGCGCAAATTCCAACTGGAAATTATCGATCACTGCGCGATCTATCTGCTGATCGCCGGCACCTATACACCGTTCACACTGGTTACATTACGCGGCCCCTGGGGTTGGAGCCTGTTCGGGGTGATCTGGGGATTGGCAATCGCGGGAGTGATTCTGAAACTGATCTTCACCACCCGTTTCTCGCTGCTCTCAACCCTGATCTACATTGCAATGGGCTGGCTGGTAGTTGTAGCGGCTGTTCCGCTGATCAACGCGCTGCCGTTAAATGCGTTAGTGCTGCTGGTGGCGGGAGGGATCACCTACACCGCCGGAACCCTGTTTTATCACAACCGGCGCATCCCCTACGCCCACGCGATCTGGCATGTGTTTGTGATCGCGGGGAGTGTGTTGCACTACCTGGCGGTTGCAACGCAGGTGGCAGGCTAAGAAAAACCCGCATCATACATCTGGTAGCGCCGCGCATTGTTGCGGCGCTACCGATGCGCGATCGTAGTAGGCGCCAGATAGTGGAGGTAAAATTCGATCGCAAGCAACAAGATCACCAGGCCGAGCAGGTAGGCCGCGATCACGTCGGTGAGCCAATGCACGCCGAGGATAATGCGCGACGGACCAACCGCTACCACCAGGGCCGCACATGGCAGGCCAAGCACCAGGCGCAGATGTTTCCGTGAGACACTGGTGATGATGCGAAACAACAAAAAGCCGAAAAACACGGTGTAAAACATGACATGGCCGCTGGGAAACGAGAAACCCGGCGCCGACACCAGCACCTCAACCAGATCTTCAAGCGGCCGCGGGCGCCCAATTGTGCCTTTGATCGCCGCATTGATCACGCCCTGCACCACGGTAATCGCCGCCAGATACACCCCGTCACGCCAGTTCAAAAACACGCCGACCAGCAGACTGCCGAGCAGCACGGTAATCGCCGACCATGGCATGTAGCCGATACATGATACGGCGTACATCAAGTTGTTGACAATGACACCCTGATCTTCCTGTAATTCGCGTGTAAACCAGACATCCAGCGGCAGCACGGTGTACACACTTGCCAGGAATGTTAGCACAACAACAATTGCCAACGCCAGCATGCCGCTGATCAACAATAGGCGATGGCGACGCTTTTTGTTGTAGATGAGGGTGCGAACAAGTGTAAAGTAACGGCGCAGTTCGATGCTGCGCTCCTTCACAGTTTTTGCTGCCGACAACCAACGATTCGCCATAAACAAGTTCTCCCACATCGCAAGATCTTGCATTCGCCAAGCAGATTCTGTGCCATGGGCCGCGTGTCCGCTCGCATGCCATATAATTCGGCAGCTTAACACAGGCTTTGCACAATTTTGGCACAGTATTTTGCTTCTTTGCGATCCCGGCCTTGATCGCAGGCACGTTTCCGCCGGGCCGATCCTTCCGAGGGCGGGCCGAGCCAACCGACCGGCGGGGCGAATTAGTAAAAATTCACCGCAGCGCGGCCCATCACGGCACGTATATTGAGAACCCGCATAGGCAACGACCGAACATCACGCGCAAGAGCAGCGCCAGAGAGCCTGCGAAGCAGCGCAATTTGTAACTCGGTTTTGTACAAAGGAAGTTATACCGTCGTCGTATACTCGTTGTAACACGTAACCCACGCATCATCTATCTGCTGTTCCATCCTCGTCGGTGAGTGATGCAGTGCCCGAACCAGAGCGACCTGGTCTTGCGGACAAGCAGTAGCGATATCGTGACACAGACAGTTTAGAGAGGATGAGGATGTATCGCACAGCTTCCACAACTCCGGCCATGCTCGTGGCCTATTTCGGCGGCATAGGCGTTGACCGCCGATCAGTATATGAAGTGTTGCTTGAGCAGCGCGGCCCGCACTATTCCGTAACCGCCGTCGGCGCAAACAGTCGTGGGGCAGGTGATATTCGCGGAGCCGCCGCGCTTCGGCGCTGGTTTGGACATACTCCGCGTGAAACCGGCAACCGGCGGCTTTATGCCGGTTCTGATTCGTGGCGGGCCTTGTTGACCCTGTTGCGGGCGGCATGTGGGGCCAACCTGGCCGAGTATGGCCAGCGCTTTTGCTATGTTCTGCCCTCGGTACCTGCGCAGCCGCGCACACTGGCCAATCTGGTTCCGCCACATCTGCGCTTCGACGGCAGCCTGCCGCTGCATCCGCAGCTATGGCAAACCGGCCGTTCGCTCGACACATTGCCAATTGAACACCATACCCGAGCCTGTTGCGACGAACGGTTTTTCGGCGACGAGCGCCGCTCATGGACCCTGCCGGCGTGGCCCTGACGGCCAATGCGAAAGGCCCTATGTCAGATGCAACACGCCTTTCGCAAACGCTGATTCGTTTTAATTCCCAGGAGCACAATTATGGCGCCCCAACTACGCATTTTTATTGCCGACGACGATTCGCTGATTCGGATGAATCTGCACGAGACCCTGATCGGCCTTGGTTATCTGGTTGTCGGTGAGGCCGGCGATGGTGCAAGTGCATTGAGGCTGTCGCGGCAGTTGCGGCCCGATCTCGTGATCCTGGACGTACAAATGCCGCAGATGAGCGGTATTCAGACGGCGCGGACACTGATGGAAGAGGCGATCGCGCCGGTGCTGTTGCTGACTGCCTTCGCGGATCGCGATCTGGTGATGCAGGCGCGGGATGCCGGGGTGATCAGTTACCTTGTCAAGCCGTTCCGTGAAGCCGAATTACGCCCGGCGATCGATGTAGCAATGAGCCGGTATGTGGAGCTGCGCCGCATGAAGCAGGAGGCCGGCGCTCTGCAGGAAACACTTGATGCGCGGATTATTATCGAGCGGGCCAAGGGCCTGCTGATGGATACGCAAGGGCTGAAGGAACGCGAAGCATTCCGGCGCATGCAACTGCTGGCGATGAATTCGCGCAAGTCGATGCGTGCCGTGGCCGAGGCGGTGTTGCTGGCCGCCGAACGTCATCTTTAAGGCCGGCGTAAACGAATATGTAGTTGGCGAGGGGCGCTGGGTTTCGCATAGCGAAACCCAGCGCCCTTATGCGTCGTCGATCTCCTCAAGCTGCCAGGATTGAACACCGGAGGTGACGAATGAGAAGGGCCGCACCACCACGCCGGCCTGCGTCAGTGCGCGTTCGATCTCCAGGCGGCGCTCGAAAGGGCAGGCGAAGACCATAAAGCCGCCGCCGCCCGCACCGGTGATCTTGCCGCCCCAGGCGCCGTGCTTGCGGGCCAGCGCATACACCTCATCGACGATCGGCGGTGCGATATGGGGCGAGAATGACTTCTTCACCTCCCAGGCATCGTGCAACAGACGCCCGAAATCGGCGATGCGTGCACCGCGCAACAGCCTGGTAGACTCATCGACGAATGCTTTTGTCTCGTCGTGATAACGCAGTGTATCGCCCTTCACCAGCCGCTGAACCTGGTCGGTCATCAGGTGGCGGGTCAGCAGTTGGCGATCGCCGATATAGCCGATAATCAGGCAACTCTCAAGCTCCATCAGCGCCGTCGGGTCGGTCAGCACCGGCTCGACGATCACGCGGCCCGCGCCGAAATGGTAGACGCACATGCCGCCGAAGACAGCGGCGTACTGATCCTGGCGCCCGCCGGGGATGCCGAGATCGGCGCGCTCGATCCGGTAGGCCAGTTCGGCCAACTGATGCGGATCGAAGCTCTGGCCGGACACGGCGTAGAGTAATTTGAGCATACTCACCACCAGCGCCGACGAAGAACCGAGGCCGCTGCCGGGCGGTGCGTCGCTGAACATGGTGATCCGGTAACCCTGGCCATCAGTCGCAAGGCCGGGCCGCAACTCGGGCAGCGCGTCGAGAACTGCCTGCGGCAGCGCCAGCCTCCCATCCCAGGTTCGACCACTTACCATACGGCTGACTTCTTGCAGATCCAATGAGCGAATCGTGATCCCCGGTTCATCGCAGGGGCGCAACATACAGCGCACATACAGATTGATCGTGCAGTTCAACACCTTGCCGCCGTACTCCTCGGCATAGGGGCTGACATCGGTGCCGACCGCCGAAAAACCGATCCGCATCGCGCCCGGGCCTTGTAGATCTTCATCGTCGCGCTCCTCTCCTGGTTCGAAGTACGACACAATAACGATGCTGTTTGTGGTGTTCCGCTTCACGCGGACGAACGCCACATGCCTCATTTTCGGTGTGTCGCACCAGTCGTGCGGCTTCAAGCAGTCTTGAACGATGATACGGATTTAGCTCATTGGAACGCACTGAAACAGTTCTGCTTTCTGGATTCTGCATTCTACATTCTGCATTTGCACTAACGAGCGGGGCAAGTATACCACGGCGGCAGATCGCTCCGGCTGCGTTGAGTAGCAGAAGTCCCCCGCCAATCACCAACAGGAGGCAACGATGGACGTTCGGAAGAGAAACTCGTTCCGCCGGTTTCGCGCCCTCTGGTTGTTGGCCCTTCTCGCCCTGTTGCTCCCTGCGGCACCACCGCTCACCGCCGCACCGGAACAACCTCCTACCCTGCAGGCCACACCCGAACCACTGGTAAATGACGACGATGTGCGCAACTTCACGATCAACGGCAATGCACTCTACTGGCAAACTACTGAGACTTGCACTCCGGCCCTGGCGGCCAACGGCGACAATCAAGAATCGCTGCTGCGTATCCCGACCTACAGCGGCACAAGCCGGCTGCTCTACGAGCGCGAAGTCGATACGATCAGCCCCGGATGCAGCAACGGCTCGACCTACCGCTCGAACCTGGCTGCCGACGCCGATTTTGTCTACTGGGTGCGCACGACGGCCGACTGGTGAAGCTCTCGCGTGAGGCGAATCCCGGCGACCAGCCGGTGCCGGTATTGCAGCAGGTCTTCAACGGCTACCCGGCGATCAACGACCTGATCGGCCTGGCGATCGTCGGTGAATACATCTTCGTCAACTCCACCCTCGCCAACCAATCCACGATCTACCGGGTGCGCACAAGCGACGGCACGCTTGCAACCGTCGATTCCCTGAATACCACCGCGAGCAAGCTGACCGCGAAAGAGAATTATGTCTACTGGCTGAGCAACGGCTGCGCCTATCGGGCCAGGCTGCTGCGAAACGGCTGGAGTGTTGTCGCGCTGGAATGCGGCGGGGTAACGGCGATCTTCCCCGAGGGCGAACGCACGCTCTGCTTCTTAGGCTGCTCGACCACCAACTATGTCTTTCTCGGCAAAGGCAAGCAGGTGATCCGCCACAACAATCTCGACGGCGCCGAGACGGTTGTGTATACCAGCGATTCGAGCAATCCCAATGTCACGATCGCCGATATTGCCGGCGATGGGGTGCGGATCTTCCTGGTCGAGTATCGTGAGAACGCCTGTAACCCGCAGCCCTGTTTCTCAAGTAGCGATCAGGCGCTGTATCGCAGCGGCCGATCAAACGACAACAATGCCGGCCTGCTCCACTTCGCCACCGGTTTCTTTGGCCCGGTTTCGGTTGAACTACGCGCCGCACAGGTCGGCCGGGTCGGCACATACATCTTCTGGCTGGCCAACGGCGACGTAGTGCGCCTGCCGGGCGATGCCGAGGCGATTCCGGTGATTAATATGCGTATCACCGATATTGAGGTGACGCAGGCGATTCAGGATCTTGACAACAGTGTGATGCTGATACGCGACAAGCGTACCTTCGCCCGTGTCCACGTCAAATCCGACGGCGACCCGGTTGAGGCCGTACGGGCGACATTGCGGGCCACATGGGATGGCGGCGGCGACGGGCCGATCAGTTCGACCAGTCCCGGCGGCTGGCTGCTGAAGGTGCAGCCAAATCCCGACCGCGACAATATCGAGCAGAGCTTCCTGTTTGAACTGCCGCTGGAATGGACGCGCCAGAGCAATCTGCGCTTGTACGCCGAATTGAACCCTTACGAATTGCCGCCCGAGCCGAATTACAGCGACAACCAGGCCCAGGTCGGCCCGCTGAGCTTCCAACCTTCGCCGCGCCTGGAGGTGAAATTCTTCGCCTGGGGGTACGAACTGAACGACACTGTTTATTACCCACGTTATCAGGAAGATATTTTGCAAACCTTCGGCTGGATCCGGCGGGTCTACCCCCTGGCCACTCCTGCGCCGTTCGGTTCCGAGCAGGGCGGCTTTGTGCCGGATGTAAGGCATATCTTCGATAGTGAGCTTGGCGCACGGGTAGATCGGAGCGCCGAGGAATGCCAGAAACTGCTGATCAAAAACCCCGACGGCACGGTGAAAAAGGACGATCGCAGCAAATGCGCCGGCCAGTATATCCGCAGTATCATGCGGGCCTGGCGCAGCGATGCCGGCGATTCGCGGCCCTACTTCGGCTGGACCTCAACTGCGGCCGGGTTTTTCACCCGCGGCGCGGCCGGCGACGGCGCCGGTTCATCGCCCGCCGGAAGTATGTGTTGCGGCGCGGCCTGGGACAACGACGGCGCGATCACCGACTGGTACACCGGCCATGAACTCGGCCATCTGCTTGGCCGGCCGCATCCCGGCAAGGCCGCCGATGATCCCGCCACGGAAGATGTCGAAGGCTGCGGCCATCAAACCTCCGACACCGCATACCCCTACGACGGCGCATTGATCGGCCCATCAGGCGGCAGTCTGGCCGGCTTCGACAGCGGCTGGTGGAATCTGCCTAAACAAGTGTATCCACGGGCGATCTGGTCGGATCTGATGAGCTACTGCAACAACCAGTGGATCAGCGACTACACCTACGAGGCGCTGTTCAACACCATGAACAATTTGCAAGCCGCAAGCCTGGCCGGCGCCCATGTGGCCCAGAGCGGCGACTGGCTGATGGTGCATGGCGTGATTCTGCCCGAGGCGGACACGGCGATCATCCATCGCGTCAGGCGCCAGAACAGTGTTGGCGAAGTACCGCCGATCGCGCCGGGCGGATATAGTTTGCGGCTCTACAACGACCAGAATCAGCAGATCGCCGATTATCCGTTTACGCCGGAAGAGGACGACGAAGAGAGCGGTTTGCTGATCGCGCAGGTAGTGCCGTTCGTGGTCGATGCCCGGGCCTTGCGCGTGGTGCGCCTGAGCGACAATGTGCTATTGGCCGAACAACCGATCAGCGCCGCCGCGCCGAATATCAGCGCGGTAACGGTTGCCGGCGCGCCGGGGCCGCTCGGCGGGCCGATCGATCTCAGTTGGACGGCCGGCGATCCCGATGGCGATACCCTCAACTTCGACGTGCTTTACAGCAGCGACAACGGCCAGAGCTTTACGCCGGTGCAGTTAGGCGTGAGCGGCCCCAGCATCAGCATCGATCGCGCGGAATTGGCCGGCAGCAACCAGGCCGTGCTGCGGGTGGTTGCGAGCGACGGCGTTCAGAGCGCCTATGCCGACAGCGCGCCGTTTGTGCTGACAGCCTTGCCGCCGCGTCCGCAGATCACGGCGCCGGGCGACGGCACAATTGTCCAGTGGGGCAGCACTGTGGTGCTGATCGGCGAGGCGTTCGACCTGCAAGACGGCTATCTGGGCGGGAGCGACCTGGCCTGGCGGCTTCAGGGTGGCCCGCTTCTGGGCAGCGGCGCGTCGGTCAGCGTCGATGATCTGCCGGTCGGCGTGAATACGATCGAGCTGGAAGCGAGCAACAGCGCCGGTGAAACCGCAACCGTCGCCATCACGGTTATTGTGCAGGATGATCTTGAACCGGCCGAAGCGACCCTGAGCGCGGCGCCGGGACAGATCGGCTGGCAGGTTGCGCCGGGGGCGGGCGTACAAACCTACGACGTGACGATCGCGAACCTGGGCGGCGGCAGCTTAAGCTGGGCGGCAAGCAGCGATGCAAGCTGGCTGACACTCAGCGCAGCGAGCGGCAGTGCGCCGGCGACCCTGACGGTGAGCGGCGATCCGAGCGGCATCCCGGCGGGCGAGACCCGCAGCGCCACCCTTACCATCAGTGCATCCGTGGGCGCCGCAACCCAGCAAATACAAATCCCGGTTACGCTGAGCATCGGCGCAAGCTATCTCAGCGACCCGACCCAGGCGCCGGGCGCCAGCGGGAATCGGCTCTACCTACCGATGCTCTGGCGATAAGCGATGAGATAGGCGGGGCGGTGCATACGCCGCCCCGTCGTACACTCCACAGCACCACTAAGCGAATCTCCTATCGGCCAATCAATCCCATGGCCGAGCGTGCAATCCAACGATCGGAGCAGTATCATACCCGGGCAACATTCGCATATCACGGAGGATGTATGTTACGCCTCATTCTGACTACGCTCCTCGTCATCATCTGCCTGCCAGCCACTGCTTCGGCCCAGAACAACACCTACTATGTCGCCGTAAGCGGCAGCGACACCAGCGGCGACGGCTCGGCGGCGCAGCCCTGGGCCACGATCGGCTATGCCGTGAGCAACGCACCCGACAGCAGCTTGATTCTGGTGCGGCCCGGCACCTACAACGGACGGGTACGGCTCGACGAACCATTTGCAACCGGCATCACCGTGCGTTCGGAACAACCATATCGGGCGTTGCTGCGCAACAACGACGTAGTAGTGACAAGCTATTACGGTCAGGGGATCACGCTGGAAGGCTTCGACATCGCCCATAGCGGGCCGGGGGCCGGAGCACTGCTGGTGCAGATCCAGGATCTGCGCGGCGAGCCGGGCGACGACGACGTGGTTGAACGGATTGTGCTGCGCAACAACATCTTCCACGACAGCTACAACAACGACCTGGTGAAAGTGAACAACGGCGCCCGCCAGATCACGATCAGCGGCAACATGTTCTACAACCAGAGCGGCTCCGACGAGCATATCGACGTGAACAGCGTCAGTGAGGTTCTGATTCAGGACAATATCTTCTTCAACGATTTCGCCGGCAGCGGGCGCAGCAACAACAACAGCACCAGCAGCTATGTCGTGATCAAGGACAGCAACGCCGACGACGACAATCAACTCGGCAGCCGGGATATTCGGGTTCGGCGCAACATCTTCCTGAATTGGGAGGGCAGCACCGGCACCTGCTTTGTGCTGGTCGGCGAGGATGGCCAATCGTTCTACGAGGCCCAGGATGTCCTGATCGAGAATAACCTGATGCTGGGCAATGCGGCGAATCCATTGCGGGCCGCCTTTTGTGTGAAGGGCGCACGCGGGATTATGTTTCGCGCCAACAGCGTCGTCGGCGATCTGCCGGGACTGGCCTTCGCGATGCGTTTGAACACCGAAGGCGCGAACTTGCCCAACACGGCGATCAGCCTGTACAACAATATCTGGGCCGATCCAAGCGGCAGCATGAACGACTTTTCCGACACACCCGCCGGCGAAACCGACGCATTTACGTTGGCCAATAATCTGTACTGGAACGGCGGCCTGGCGCTGCCGCAATCCGCCGACGACCTGATCAACCCGACGAATGACAGCACACCTACGCTTGGCGACCCACTGCTCGCTGCACAGGACGATCTTATTGTACCGCGTTGGAATGCGACAGCGGGCGAGTTTGCCGGTGGTTTCGCCACGATCGCGGCCGCTTCGATGCGCTGGCTCGGGCATACGGCGAGCCGGGTGCAGGCAGCGTTGCGCTTGATCAAGCCAATCCCGCACATATGCCCGGCGACGATCTGCTCGGCAGGCCGCGCGGCAGTTCGCCCGACCTTGGCGCCCTGGAGCGACAGAACGGCCCGCCGCCGATACTGACGCCGCAGGTATACTTGCCATTGTTGCCGTAGGGAGGACACAGGATACAGCCGGGCTGGTGGACAATTGCAGTGGTTGCACCAGCCCCGAGCGCTATTGCTTTCGTTGCCCATCCTTGCGAGGGGCGGTACAATATATTGCATGGAGATAATCGCGAACGCCGAACACCAGCTTCACGATCCACCCTTCGAAATCTTGGACGGCGTGCTCACGCCGTATTACGAGTCTCCTCGTCGGGTGCAAAGTATTCTGAGCGCGATCGACCGGGCCAGCCTGCCGGTGCCGCGCGCTCCCCGCCGCTTCGGCCTTGGCCCGATTCTCGGCGTCCATGCCGAAGACTATGTCACGTATTTACAACAGGCCCATGCGCGTTGGGTCATATCCGGTCGCCCGGCCGAGTCGGTGTTTCCGTCGGCGATGGCGCCCCAGGGGATCGCCGGGCCATCAAGCAGCCCCAGTGCGCTTGCCGGGCGCTACTGTTTCGATCTCAGCGCGCCGATCACCTCGGGAACCTATGCCGCCGCGCGCGGCAGTGTCGATACGGCGCTCACCGGAGCCTCGTTGTTGTTGGAGGGCGCCCGAGCGGCCTATGTCATCTGCCGACCGCCGGGGCATCACGCCACCCGTAATCAGGCCGGGGGCTACTGTTACTTCAACAATGCCGCAATCGCCGCGCACATGCTGGCCCACGCCGGCGAAGCCAGCACCGCAGCCGACGAACCGACAACAACCTGGGGTATGCGCCCGCCGGTGGTAGCGGTTCTCGACATCGATGTGCATCATGGCAACGGCACTCAGGCGATCTTCTACGAGCGCAGCGACGTGTTTGTCGTTTCGCTCCACGGCGATCCCGACCGCGAGTACCCTTACTTTAGCGGTTTCGCCGACGAGCGCGGGGCGGGCACCGGCACCGGCTACAACTTAAACCTGCCGCTTGCCGCAGGCACCGACGATGCCGGATACCTTGCCGCACTCGATCAAGCGCTCAGTGCGATCGCCGCCTATTCCCCGCACTATCTCGTCGTATCGGCCGGCTTCGATACGTATATCGATGATCCACTCGGCGATCTCGCCGTCACCACCGGAGGATTCGCCCGCATTGGCGCACACATCGCCGGCCTCAAATTGCCGACGCTCTTTGTGCAGGAGGGCGGCTACGCGATTGAACAATTAGGGATAAATGTGGTGAGCCTGTTACAGGGCTTTATGAACGCCTGACGACGCATGGGGGCGAAGCATATGCACCATGCTTCACCCCCACCCGCCTGCGCTCAGGCTTTACTTTCCGGTTCCAACGTGAACACCGAGGCGGTGTGCCGCTCGACCGCCTCGCGGCTCCAGAGCATGGGGTGATATGCGCCGGTACGCCACGGTTC
>JAAUQO010000088.1 GCA_012032775.1 Oscillochloris sp.
TGGCCGAAGTGGCCGAGCTACGGGCGCGTCTGGCGGCGCAAAGGGCCGACGACAGCCGGTTGCGGCTGGATCTGCCGCGCCGCCGGGCCGTATTTGATCAGACGCCGCTTGATCTGCGCCCGCGCGAGTTCGATTTGTTGGCGTTTCTCGCCCGTCACCCGGCCGGGTTTTCAGTCGCGACGACCTGCTGCGCGAAGTCTGGGGCCAGGCCGAATTCCTCGATGCCCGCACCGTAGATGTGCATGTGCGCCGCTTACGGGCTCATCTCGCCGCCGTCGATCCCGATGCCGAGCTTATTCAGACCGAGCGTGGCCTGGGTTACCGGTTTGTGGACACGCTTCCGTAGTGCTGACGGCGCATGCGCCATGCCGCATTATGGGATCGGTTCGGCGATCGTAATCAGGCGGTGCGTCATCTCGGTGGAGTTATTGACGATCACCTTGTCGCCGATACACGAGACAAGCGTGAGCATCTCGCGGCCGCTGGGCAGGATGTACTCCACCTCATCAGGGGTGGCCAGAATCTGCTCGCTGACCGCGTAGCGATGCGGGTTGCCGGCCTCATCGTAGAGCGTAATCTCCGCGCCGATCTCAAGCTCCTTGAGGCGCTCAAAGGGCGCCGGGATCTCAGGCGACTTGCGGAAGCGCAACACATGCCCCCAGAGAACAATG
Source organism: Oscillochloris sp. (assembly GCA_012032775.1). Taxonomy (GTDB): domain Bacteria; phylum Chloroflexota; class Chloroflexia; order Chloroflexales; family Chloroflexaceae; genus JAAUQO01. The sequence goes on from JAAUQO010000088.1 coordinate 672, forward strand.
TTCTCGCCCTGATTTGGCCGGGCGCTGTACTGGTACCAGGCAACATCGTGATCGAGCACCACTGGAACTCGTTGGGCGTCGAGGCCGACGGCGTACAGTGGTCGATCCAATCCGATCGCGCTGATTGTCAGGCGCGCCGGTAGTGCGCTGCTGCTCGCAGCAGCCGTACTTTCAACCGGCGCAGTCGGCGCTGGTTCGCTGGTTGCCGTGGGCGACGGTTCAGCAGTGACGGTCGGTTCGGCGGTCGCTGAGGGCGCCGGGGTCGCAGACGGCTCGGGCGTGGCGGTTGGTTCGGCAGTCGCTGGCGATTGAGCGGTGGCACTTGCGGCTGTGGTTGGTGCGATAACTCCGGCGATCGGTGCGGCAACCGGCCGGGCGCCACAGGCAGCGAGGGCGATGAACAGAAACAGGACGATGACGAGCAGGATCGACTTCATGGGCGCAGTTTGGGGTAGGCGGTTATCTTCAAACACAGCGGGAGTATAGCATAGACGATGTGTGCCTCGGACAAATGGAGCATTTCGAATGCAGAATTGCTTTGCATTAACCCGGCGGTGGCACCATATCCTCTCTAGCGAACACATCTCCTGTTATAATCAATAAGAATCCCCATGTACAGAGCGTTACAAACGATAATAGCATTTGAACTGCGCAAAAGGTAACGATCCATGAAGCTCAAAGGAAGAGTTGCGATCATCACGGGCGCATCGAGTGGAGTTGGGTATGCGGCGGCACGGTTGTTTGCACGCGAGGGCGCCACGGTGGTGGTAGCGGCGCGGCGACGTGAGCGACTGGATCATCTGGTGGCAGAGATCGCCGGTGAGGGCTTGCAGGCGTTCAGTATTCCCACCGACATTACCGATTCAGGCGAGGTGCGGGCGCTCGTCGATCGAACCGTCTCACTGTTGGGGCGGATCGATATTCTGCTCAATTGTGCCGGGAGTGTGCAGCGGATCAGCCCGCTGGAGCAGTTCACCGATAGCGATTGGCGCAAGGTGATCGATACTAATCTGAGTGGGGTATTTTATTGCGCCCGTGCAATTGTGCCGCAGATGAAGGCGCAGCGGAACGGCACGATCGTTAATCTTGGTTCGCGGGTTGGGCGGGTAGGTGTGGGCAATATCGCGCCTTTCTGCGCCGCGAAATTCGCGCTCTCGGGGCTTTCGCAGGCGTTGGCGCAGGAATTGCGGCCCTACAATATCTATGTCACCACGGTATTTTCGGGCATGATCGACGCTGATATGGCGCCGCTGAACCCGGATGTGAATTTGCGCAAGCGCTTTATGACTACCGAAGATGTGGCGCAGGCGTTGTTGTGGGTCTGTACTTTGCCGCCGAGTTTGCGGGTCGATGAGTTGCCGATCATGCCGCGCCTGATCGATCTATGATTATCTGGATCTCTGCGTTTATCGCGGTGCGCACAATGCGTGAGGCTGATCCGGGAACGTATACCCGACTGGCGGGCCGCGCGGCAGCGCGCTCAGGCATCACGAATCAGGCATTATAGGGTTGATGCTTGTGCTTACCCCAGGCGATTAAGCTTATGGATGAAACGCAATTACGCGACTGGTGGGAAGAGTTGCTTCAGGTGCATGAGTTTGCGCACTATCGCGCGTATGCCGAGAATCTGACCCGCAGCGAGGTGGATTTTCTGGTGCAGGCCCTTGGTTTGCGCGGGGTTGAGACGATACTCGATCTGGGGTGCGGGGGCGGGCGACATAGCCTGGAGTTGGCGCGACGCGGCTTTACGCTGGTTGGGCTTGATGCGTCCCGGCCGGTTCTTGCGGCGGCCCGCATGCAAGCGGCCGACGAGGATCTGAATGTCGAGTTTGTCCAGGGCGATATGCGCGAATTGGCCTATGTCGATCGCTTCGACGTGGTTCTGATCATGAACAGCAGCCTGGGCTTCTTTGATGATGCGACCAATGCTGCGGTGCTTGCGGCTGCGGCGCGGGCGCTGGCGCCGGGCGGGAAGTTGTTGGTGCAGGTGATCAATCCCTACCGGATCGATCGCTATCTGCGTGATTTTCGCAATGGCTGGTATCGGGTGGCCGGTGGGTATGTGTTGCGTGAGGCCGGATTCGACCCGCGCAGCGCAACATTGCAGATCGGCTATCGGTATCTCGATCCGGCCCAGAATCTGGAGGTTGAGCATCCCGGCGATCGGATCAGATTGTATGGCTTTCCCGAGCTTGCGCGGATGTTGCAGGATTCCGGCCTGCGCCCGCTGAGTGTTTTCGGCGATGCGGTGTTGCCGCCGGTGGAGTTCGATGATCAGAGCCAGTGGCAGGTGGTGGTGGCGGTGCGCGATCCGGATTATAAGCCATAGGGCGAAGCATTGCCGGGAATAGCCGGGCGAAGCATTAGCCCTTTGGCAATGCTTCGCCCGTACATGCGCGGCGGGGCGGGGCTGCGCGGCTCGTAATCAGGCGTAGCGGCGGGCGATCGTGTCGATCTGTGATCCGTAACTTTCGCCGAAGAGGTTGAGATGGTTGAGCAGGTGGTAGAGGTTGTAGAGATCGCGGCGTTGGTTGAAGCCTGGCTCCAGGGGCCAGGCTTCGTTGTAGGCGGCGTAGAAGTGTGGCCCGAAGCCGCCGAATAGGTTTGTGAATGCGATCTCGGCTTCGCGATCGGCATAGTAGACCGCCGGGTCGATGATGGCGGGAGTGCCGCCCGAATCTGCGGCGAGTACGTTGCCCGACCAGAGATCGCCGTGGATGAGGGCCGGCGTGCGGGCTGCTCCCGCCAGTAAATCAGCGAGCCGATCAAGCACGGTTTCAAGTGCGCGCCGGCTGTTGCCCGGCAATAAGCCATTGCGGGCAGCGCGATCGATCTGCGGCATCAGGCGTTGTTCACGGAAGAAGACGATCCAGTCGGTATGTGGTGCGTTCGGCTGGGGTGTGCCGCCGATATAATTGGCGTGATCAAGGCCATAGGTGGGGTTGCTGTGGCGGTGCAGCGCCGCCAGGTGTGCGCCCAGGTCGGCCATGTTGGGCGCTGCACCGCCGCCGGAGAGCCATTCGATCAGCAGGAATGCCGGCCCGGGATTGCCGGCCGCGCTTGGATCGGCAATTGTGTGGACGTGCGGCACACGGATGCTGCCGGTAGTGCCCAGTACTTGCAGGCCGCGGCCTTCGGCGGCAAGTGCGCCGGGTGTCGGGCGTTCGGCCCACTTCAAGGCAAATTCGCCGGCCGGACTCGCTATCCGGTACAAGTCCCCGGCGAAACTGGCGCCCAGCCGATCGAATCCGCGAATCGGCGCTCCAAGCACCGCTTCAAGCCGGTTGCGCATGTCCATCGTTGCTCCTCATCACTTTGCCGCGCACAGATTGGATGGCGGCTACGTCGCGAAGTCGTTACCCTGCTGTCAGGAAGATTGTAGCAGGAGCAATGCCATGCAGCGGGCGTTTCGTTTTGGGATCATCAATGAGCAGATGGCGGATCGGAATACCTGGTTTGATCTGGTTCGGCGTAGCGAGGCGGCGGGCTTCAGTACGTTTTTGCTCCGCGATCACCTGATCGCCGATGTGTTCGGCGATCAGCACGGCCCGATCGCCGCAATGGCTATGGCGGCCGCCATCACCACAACGCTGCGGGTCGGTAGTATGGTGCTCGCGAATGATTACCGGCATCCGGCGATCCTGGCCAAGGAGGCGGCGACGATCGACCGGCTCTCGGGTGGGCGGCTGGAGTTGGGTTTGGGCGCAGGTTGGCTGCGGGCCGAGTATGAACAGGCGGGGATGGTGTTTGATGCGGCTGCAACACGCATTAGCCGTTTGGCGGAAGCGATTCAGGTGCTGCGCGGGGTATGGGCGGCGGAACCATTCAGTTTCGCCGGTGAGCACTATCGGATCCAGGCTCTGGATGGTACACCAAAGCCCGTGCAGCAGCCGGGGCCGCCGATCTTGATTGGCGGCGGCAAGCGCAATATGCTTACCCTGGCCGGGCGCTACGCCGATAGTGTCGGGATTTTGACCACGTCGGTCGCGTCTGGAAACGTTTCCGATACGCCCGACGAGCGCATGCCTGCGGCGGTACGGCAGAAAGTGGCGTGGGTACGGGCCGGCGCCGGCGATCGTTTCGATCAGATCGAGTTAAGCCTGATTCCGACCCTGGTGCTTACCGATCGCCGGCGTGAAGCAAGCGAGGAGTTGATCCGGCGGCGGGGCTGGGTCGGTGTCACGGTTGAGGATGTCTGGGCCATGCCGTCGGTGTTGATCGGCAACGCCGCACAGATCCGGGCCGATCTGCTTGAGCGCCGCGCAAGCTATGGTTTCAGTTACTATATCTTCTCGGATCGGCAGATCGATCAGGCGGAAGGGCTTGTCGGCGCGCTGTGAATTGGGCGCGACATCTGCGATCTCAGGGTGGTTTCAAGCATCCTTGGCCGAAAGAAGGTGTGTATGCAGATTGCGTTGATCGGTGAGTTTGAGTTTACCTATCAGCCCGGCCGATCGCCGGCGCTGACGATCCATCATGTTGTGCGCGGCTATGATGTGCTGACGCTCGATCAAGCGGCGACCGCCGAGTTGGCTGCGTTGCTGCAGGTGACGCAGAAACGCATTCGATCCTTGCCCGGCGCAGGCCAGGCGATCTTTGGAGCCGGCGGCGATGTGACGTTGTTCAATGCCGCCGGCCAACGAGTTTGTTACTTGAATGCCGATCAGGCGGCGAAATTGAGCCGTCTGATCCATGTGGCATAATCTGCGCTAGCCCTACGCTGCCTGCACGGGGTTTGCGTCACTATGCGCCGATCCGCCGATCAAATCCGGACGCTCGGCGCGTAGCTATGCAACGGTGTCGCGCATGGTTTCGTGGAGCGGTCGGAAGCTTACGCCAAGTTCGCCGATGGCTTTGGCCGACGAGAGTGGGTGCGGTTCGCGGAAGGTATGAATGCCCTCGACCCTGGCCGACGCCGGTTTGCCGGTCATACGGCTGACGGTTTCGCTGATTGCTGCGAAAAGAAAGGCCGGCCGTAGGGCGCCTGAATGTGCGGCGCCGGCACACCACTGATCGCAAAGATCCCACGAGTCGAATTCGGCGGTCCAGCCCTCCATAATCTGCTTTCAGTGGAGATGGATGGCGCCTGGGCCGCCCTTACGAGGAGTTCCGGATTCTGGTGTATGATCAGCGCCATGAGTATATTAGCGCACCCCCGGCGCCCGTTGCGCGTCGCGATGCTGGCCCGTGTCGTCTATCCGTTGCATGGCTTCGGCGGGATCGAGCGCCATGTGTTTCATCTTGTCAGCCACCTGGAGCAGATTGATGTGCGCGTGACGCTGTTTGTGCAGTCGCTCGCCGATTCCGGCCCGGCCTGGCCGAATGCGCATCCGCCCTCGCAAATTGTCTATTTGCGCTACGATTACACCACGCCGATTCTGCCGCCGAATGGTGTGATCGGACGTCAGTTTAACTATCCCTGGTACAGTTGGCAACTGGGTCTGGCTGCCGCTGCACAAGTGCGGCGCGGCGATTTCGATATTGTTCATAGTCAGGGGCTGTGCGCACTTGGCTATGGTGCGATTCGCAGCCGTGATCCATTGCTGCGCCGGATACCCTTTGTCGCTAATCCTCATGGCATGGAAGAGTTTCGTACCCCCGATTGGCGCAAATGGATCGCCTATGCGCCCTTCCGGGCCATGTATGCTTACGGCCATCGCGTTGCCGACCGGGCGATCGCGACCGATGCCTGTACGCAGGGCGATCTGCCGCGTTATCTGAAGGTCGATCCCCGCAAGGTTGCGGTGATCCCGTCGGCGATCGATATTGTCGAGTGTCTGGGGATGGTGCGTGCTGATCTGCGAGTTGCCTTGCGCGCGCGGTTGGGGTTGACCGGCGCGGCCGTTCTTGCTGAGTGTCGGTCGGCTGGAACGTAACAAAGGCTTTCATGTGCTGATCGCCGCACTGGCGAAACTGCGCGCCACGCTGCCCGCCGGCTGGCGCTGGTTGCTGGTCGGCAACGGCAAAGAGCGCCAGGCCCTGGAAGATCAGGTTCGCGCCGCCGGGATCGCCGATCATGTGACGTTTGTCGGGCGCCTGGATGATCACGAGCTTCACAGCCTTTATGAAGAGGTTGATCTGCTGGTGCATCCAACCCTGTACGAAGGCTCCAGTCTGGTGACTCTGGAGGGCATGATTCACCGCCGGCCGGTGGTTGCCAGTGCCGCCGGCGCATCCCCGACAAGGTGTTTGATGGGCGGAACGGCTTTCTGGTGCGCCCCGGCGATGTCGATGATCTGGCGGCAAAATTGCGTATGGCGCTCGAACGGCGTGCGCAGTGGCCGGCATGGGGCGACGAGAGTGTGCGGATCGTCGCCGAAACCTTTGATTGGCCGGTGGTGGCCCGCAAAACCGTGGCGCTGTACGAGGAGTTGTTGTCACGGCGGAGCCGCTACAGGCGTGATCCATCCTGAAACACAATCATACGCGGAGAATTTATGACAACGCAGAGTTCGCGCAAGCTTGTGGCGATCGGCGGCGGTGGCGGGGTGAGCCAGGTATTGCTCGGCGCGCGACCATACTTCGACACTTTAACTGCGGCAATCGCCGTGACCGACACCGGGCGTAGTACCGGCACCGCCCGTGCCGTCGCCGATATGCCGGCTCCCGGTGATGTGCGCAACACGCTTTCGGCATTGGCCCGCGACCCCGACTCGCTGCTGGCCCGTTTGATGCAGCACCGGCTCAATTCCCCGGCTGTGCCGCTGCTCGACGGCATGGCATTCGGGAATTTGTTGCTCGCCGCGCTCACCCAGATGACCGGCAACTTCGGTGAGGCGGTTGAGGCGGCCGCTCTGATGCTGGGCAGCACTGCCCGGATTTTGCCGGTCAGTACGGTCAATACCCATCTGTGCGCCGAACTGGCCGACGGCAGTATTGCCGAGAATGAGTTGGCGGTGCGCGCGCTCAACAAAGCGCCGATCGCTCGGCTCTATCTGAGTATGCCCGATGCGCCGGCCAACCCGCCGGTGTTGCAGGCGATCGCCCAGGCCGATGTTGTGGTGATCGGCCCCGGCAGTTTCTTTACCTCGGTGATGGCGAATCTGCTTTTTGCCGGGGTTGCCGACGCCTTGCGCCAATCGAATGCCACGGTGGTGTTTGTGGCGAATACAACCACGCAGCCCGGCCAGACCGACGGCTTCACGATTTACGATCATGTGCGTCGGATTGTCGATCTGCTCGGCCCCGAGACGCTCGATGTTGTTTTGATCAATCGCAGCGAGCAGATTCGTCCGGAGATTATTTCGGCCTATGCCGCCGAAGGCTTGCATGTGTTGGAGGTGGAAGATCGGCAGCTTCAGCAGATTGCGGCGCTGGGCGTAACGCCGTTGGTGCGGAATTTCGCCGAGGCCAGCGAAGGTAAGCGCACGCTCTGGAACAAGCAGGACACCATTCGCCACGATCCGACGTTGATCGGCCTGGCGCTCTGGAAAATCGCGCTTGATCGCTAGAACGTCGGTAGAGTATTTGTGTTGTGATGCGGCGCAGCGAAGCTGCGCCGCATCACAACACAGCAGATCAAACGACACCTGCGCAAGCCGTATGATCAGTGGCGCTGCGATCAGCCTATTTTGCCGTGCAGTTCGTTCACTCCGCTTGTTTGCGTCACCACGACGCCACGTTGAATCGCCGTCGCCAGGCTCAGCGTTTCGCCGGCCAATTCAAACAATGTCGCCGCATCAAGTTCGTACACCAACGCCGCCGGTTCATTCGTCGGCTCGTTTGTGATCGTAAGAACCCCATGTATCCGGCGTAGCCGGATCGACTCGTCCGGCTTCAAATCCCTGAGCCGGAGTGTCACATCTGGAAACGTTTCCGGCAGATCTAAGCTGCGCACCCAGGCCTGCGCCGTCAGCAGCAGCGAGTCCCGGCTCAGCACCTGGCCTGCCTGCCTCGCCCCAAGTGTTCGGCCGCCCCATTGGGCCAGCGCCGTCAGCGGCCTCTCCTCTACGAAGATGTGCCAACACCGCAGCCGGCTCCCGGCCAGGTTCTGATTCGGGTCGAGGCGGCCGCCGTCAACTACGCTGATCTGATGCGGCGCAGCAATACGACCTATCCCTTCCCAACAAGTTTGCCGTACATCCCCGGCAGCGAGGTTGCGGGTACGGTTGTGGCCCATGGCGCAGGCGTGAGCGAACCGCCGATCGGCAGCCGGGTTTTCGCACTTGTCGGCCACGACGGTTCTAGCGGCTATGCCCAGTATGCGTTGGCGCCGGCGGCGCAGACCATTCCGATTCCGCCCGGCCTGACGATCGATCAAGCATGTGCGCTGGTGGTTGCCGGGCTTACGGCCCTGTTGATCTTGCGCGATGTGTCAGGGCTTCAGCCGGGCGAGCGGGTGTTGGTGCCGGCTGCGGCAGGTGGGGTCGGCAGTTATGCCATTCAGCTTGCGAAGTTATTCGGCGCCGGGTGTGTGATCGGCGCTGCCGGTACTCCTGAGCGATGGGCGGCGGTTCTGGCGGCGGGCGCCGATGCAGTTGTGGATTACACCCAACCCGATTGGCCCGCACTGGTGCGCGAATACACCGCCGGGCATGGCGCCGATGTGATCCTGGAGATGAATGGCGGCAAGCTGTTTACGGAAAGTCTTGCAAGTCTGGCGCCGTTCGGGCGCATGGTGGTCTATGGAATGGCCGGGCGCACCCCATTAACCTTCGACGATGCGGCGATCCTGCGTTTCTTCTACAATCCGGCGCTGAATCAATCGCTGCATGTGTTCAACCTTGGTTTGTGGTTCGGCATGCGCCCGCAGGCCGGCGGCGCGGCATTGGGCGAACTGATCGACCTGGCGGCTTCCGGCAAGCTCAAGGTGCAGATCGGCCATGTGTTGCCGTTAAGCCGGGCCGCAGATGCCCATCGTATGATCGAGGCCCGCGCCACAACCGGCAAAGTCATTCTCCACCCCTGGGACGAGGCGTGAAAAAGGGCACACAGCGGAATCCATCCGAGTACGGCGCACGGAGCTACGCAAAAAGGTTATGCAACCTACTTGGATGATCGCCGGCGCGAGCCGTAGCTTGTTGCAGGGCGGCTTCAAGCACGGCTGGTGCAATGGTTAACGCCAGTTGATCGAAGCGAGTGATAGCGCGCGCGGGTGAGTGGGCGGGCCAGGTGATGGTCGGCCATATAGCGCAGGGCCGTTACTGAAACACCGGGATTGGTTGCGGCGCTTTCGATCGCCAGGGTAGTCAGGATGTCGATTTGCGCGGTGGTATTTGCGGCGGGCTGATGAGCTTTCGCCTGCAATGCTGCCGCGCCGCCGGCCACTAACTGGGCGAATTTGCGGTTGCGGCCCTGAATTTCGTAGAACCAGCCGATACTGTAGGCCAGTTGCACGAACAATCCACTCGCTTGCTGATCGACCGCCCAGTACCAGGCGGCGCGCAGATTGTCGATCGCGTGGTTCATCGCGATCAGGGTTTTGCGTTGATCGGTGCTTTTCAGCGGCGTATCTTATGGCGCGATTGCCCGTCCGGAGGCGAAAATCCCCAGATAGTTCGCCCGCTTGACAAACTATCTTCTCAGGCCTATACTGGTATATACCACCCTGTACCAATAGCATTACACCGTGTGTGTGTCGCCGGGCAAAGCGGCAGGTAGATTGCGATGATGATCGACAAGAATAGCTCTGTGCCGTTTTACCTGCAACTCAAGCGGATGATCGACATTCAAGTTGCCGACGGCACACTGCCGCCGCATAGCCGTATTCCTTCCGAGCGCGAACTGAGCGAACAGTTCGAGATCAGCCGCATGACTGCCAGGCGGGCCTTGCTTGAATTGATCCGTGAGGGCCGGATCTACACCCGTACCGGCAAAGGTACGTTTGTCGCCGAGCCGAAAATCAGCCAGAACCTGCAAGCGTTAACCAGTTTCAGCGAAGATATGCGTGCCCGTAGGATGCGCCCAACCGCGCGCTTGTTGCGGCGCGGCATGATCGCTGTCGAAGCCGAGGTGGCGCGGGCGCTGCGCCTGACCGCCGATGCACAGGTGCTGTGTGTTGAGCGGCTGCGCCTTGCCGACGATGCGCCGATGGCGGTCGAACAGGCGCATTTCTCGTTTCCCGGGATGGAAGCGCTGCTCGATCAGCCGCTTGACGGTTCGCTCTACGAGATCTTGCGCGATCGCTTTTTGTTGTTGCCGGCTGAAGCGATGCAAGAGTTCGAGGCGCGCCTGGCCACGCCGCCCGAACAGGAGTTGCTGCGGGTAGGCGCCGGATCGCCGGTGTTGATGATCGCCCGGACGACCTTTGATCAGCGCGGCCAGCCGTTTGAGTTTGTCCAGTCGATCTATCGGGCCGACCGCTATCGCTTTGTCGCCCGGCTGTTGCGGGAGGATGCACGATGAGTGCCGAGTTGCCGGATCTGGTTGGCCGCTCGTTGATGCTGGCAATTGCCGAACGTGAGGCGACGGGCACAACCCGTGAGTTGCTTGCCGCGACGCGCGCCGGCGGTGTGATTCTGTTCGCCGGTAATATCAGTACGCCGGCCCAACTGTATGCGCTTTGTAGCGGGTTGCAGGCTCAGGCGGCCGAATTGGGCCTGCCGCCGCTGCTGATTGCGATCGACCAGGAAGGTGGCGTGGTGAGTCGCCTGCCTGCCCCGTTTGCGGTTACGCCCAGCCAGCAGGCCCTCGGCGCAAGTGCGGATCCGCACCTGGCCTATGCCGCCGCCCGGCTTACCGGCGAGCAGTTGCGGGCGCACGGCGTGAACATGAATTTCGCCCCGGTGCTTGATGTCGGCGATAACCCGCGCAATCCGATCGTCGGCACGCGCGCCTTCAGCGCCGATCCGCAGCAGGTGGCCCGTTTTGCCGCTGCGGCGCTGCGCGGCTACCACGAAGCCGGTGTGATCGCGACGGTGAAGCATTTTCCCGGCCACGGCGACACGACGATCGACTCGCACCTTGGGTTGCCGGTCTCGGATCACAGCCGCGCCCGGCTCGACGCGGTTGAACTGTTGCCGTTCCGTGCGTCGATTGACGCCGGTGCCCCGGCAATTATGAGTGCGCATATGGTTTTCTCGGCGCTGGATACGTGTCCGGCTACCTTGTCGGCGCAGATTTTGCGCGGCCTGTTGCGCGCGAATTCGGCTTCCGCGGCTTGATCGTCAGTGATGCGCTCGATATGGGCGCGATCGCCGATCGCTATGGTGCGCCGCAGGCTGCGGTACTGGCGAAACAGGCCGGGATCGATCTGCTTATCCCGATGGGCGATCCGGTCAATCAGGCGGCAACCGCCGGGGCGCTCCTCGCGGCCCTGGAGAGCGGTCGATTACAAGTGGCCGACTTCCAGGCCACCGCCCGTCGCATGGATGCGTTGCGCCATACGTATGAACTCGATCGCCCAACCTCGCCGCCGCCGCCGATCAGTTCCGCCCAGACTCAGGCCGCCCTCGATCTGGCTTGTACATGCCTGACAATCGACGATGAGCCTGGTCTGCTGCCGCTCGTACCGGCGACGGATCTGCTGGTGATCGATTGTCTCCAGCCGCGCTTCAACAATGTCGAAGAGGCGGTTGCCCGCGCCGATCTACTGCGCGGCATGGTTCTGGAAACCTTTCCAGGAGTGCGGTATACTGCCTTGCTTCCAGCCGATGAGCCGGCATGGGCTGCGGCCCTAGCCGAGGCGCATGCAGCGGCGGTGACGGTGCTTATCACTCGGAATGCGGTATTCGTGGAGCGGCAGGCGCGGCTGGCGTGCGATCTGCGTGCAGCGACAGATCGCCTGATTCATCTCGCCGTGCGCAGTTCCGCCGATGCTGCACTGACGCCCGGTGCAACCCATGTGTTGACATATGGCGATCAGCCATTGGGATTGTGGGCGGCGGTTGAGCGATTGGCCGGCGTGGGGAGATCGCAATGAGCATGGTGCGCCCTGGAATCAGCCTGCTGCTGCACAAGCGCCGTGAGTTGCTTGCAGGCCGGCGGATCGCGGTACTAAGCGGCCCGAGCGGGATTTTGCCCGATCTGCGCAGTGGTGCGGCGGCGCTGGCCCGGATTGCCGACGTGCAGGCATTCTTCGCGCCCGAACACGGCTTGCTTGGCGCATTGCCCGAGGGTATGCATGTCGCCGATGGGCAACGCAACGGAGTGCCGGTTTACAGTTTGTATGGTGCGCAGCATGCGCCTACCGCCGCACAACTGGCCGGGATCGACGCGGTTGTCTGCGATTATCAGGATATCGGCTGTCGCTTCTATACCTACGCCTGGACGCTGGTGCAGTTGATGCGCGTGGCTGCCGGTTGCGGCACAGTGGTGATTGTCTGCGACCGGCCGAATCCCCTCGGCGGATTGGCGGTTGAGGGGCCGGGCGTTGCAGCCGAGTATCGCAGCCTGGTGGGCTTGCACGACGTACCGATTCGCCACGGGCTGACTCTCGGCGAGTTGGCGCTGCTGGCGAATGCCGAGCTGAATCTGGGTTGTGCGTTGGAGGTTGTGCCATGCAACGGATTGCAGCGCGGCATGCACTGGCCGGCGACCGGCCTGCCATGGGCGGCGCCATCGCCGAATATGCCCAGCTACGAAGCAGCACTGGTTTATCCCGGCACCTGTCTGGCCGAGGGTGCGAATGTGTCGGTGGGACGCGGGACGGCGAAGCCTTTTGAATGGCTGGGTGCGCCCTGGGTTGATGCTGCCACGCTGGCCGACGTACTTAATGCCGCCGATCTGCCGGGTGTGCGTTGGCGGGCGCTGGCCTTTCAGCCGGCGTTGCCGCCCTATCGCGATGAAATTTGTCAGGGTGTACAGCCCCACGTCGGCGATCCTGAAGCATTCCGACCGTTGTTGGCGGGTGTGACGCTGCTGGCGGCCCTGCGCGACACCCACGGCCCACAGTTTATGCTGCGCCCGGCCGACACAATCTATACCAACGCCGCGCAGATGACGGCGCGGGGTTATGGCGCCGCAACTGAGTGGGGCACCGCCCATTTCGATCGCCTGGCCGGCGGGCCGGAGTTGCGCAGCGCACTGGAATCCGGCGTTCCGGCGGCAACCATCGTCGCCGGCTGGGCTACAAATGAAGCGCGGTTTCAGGAACGCCGCCGGCCATATTTGATCTATGACATAGCGTGACGGTGGTTCACCAAATGCAGAATGCAGCGTTGCCGGGCTAATTGCTCGATACCAAGTTGCAGCAATGCTCTATGCTGCTTTCCCAATTCTGCATGGTGCACTGTGCATTGTGCATTAATCCCCGGCCCGTTCACCGCATTGTGCGGTGTCGGAATAGATTCTCGTCAGTTCCGCAAAGTAAGGAGTTGTCATGAAGGCACGTTCGTCTGTTGCGCTGTTGCTGCTGTTGTTGGCAAGCCTGATTCTGGCCGCCTGCGGTAGCGCCCCCGCCACTGAACCGACTGCGGCACCCGCCCCGGCTGAGGAGCCGACTGCGGCGCCCGCCCCGGCTGAGGAGCCGACTGCGGCGCCCGCCCCGGCTGAGGAGCCGACTGCGGCGCCCGCCGCTGAAGAACCCGCTGCCGCCGACATCCGCATCAGCGACAGCGGCTACCAGGGCACGCTGAGCTACTGGGTGCTCGGTTACACCCCCGGCAACCAGTTCGCCATCCCGATGGAGCAGGCGGTTGCTAAGTTCGAAGAGGCCAACCCCGGCATTGATGTCGAGATTATCGGCTATCCGCCGAACGACGAGGGCTTCACCAAGCTCAACACCGCCGTCCAGACCGGTCAGGGCGTCGATGTGCTGCGCCTGCCCTCGGACCGCCTGCTGTCCTTCGTCTCCGAGGGCTTGATCGCCCCGGCCGAGGACTACATGACCGAGGCGACCTGGCCGATTACTACCCGAACGTCCTCGACGTAGTGCGCCTCCAGGACAACAAGGCGATGGCCTGGCCGCTCTGGGTGGTGCCGATGGGCATGTACCTGAACGTGGACGTGTTTGAGGAGCGCGGCGTGGCCCTGCCGCCGCAGGATTGGACCTGGGAGCAGTTCGTCGAGACCGCCCGGCAACTCACCTTTACCCGCGACAATGGCGAGCAGGTGTACGGCTGGGCCGGCTTCGTCGATCCCGGCGTGGTCAACACCTGGGGCCTGTTCATGAATGAAGGCGAGAGCGTGCGCCCGGTGGTGGACGGCCAGTTCGGCTTCGACTCGCCCGAGGCGATTGCCGCCATCCAGCGCTACGCCGACCTGGCTGTGGTTGAGAAGGTTACCCCGCCCGACTTCGGTGCAATGGCCGATGCCGATGTGAAAGGTGGCTTCACCAACGGCCAGATCGCCATGATCGTCGATGCAACCGGCCCGGCGGCCCAGTTCGCAGCCGACGGCGTGAACTACGAGATCTACCCGATCCCGACCGTTGGCGGCAACGACACCGTCACGATCGGCGCCGTCGGCCTGATCGCCGTGGTGCAGCAGGACGATCAGGCCCGGCTTGAGGCCGGCATGGATCTGGCTCGTTATCTGACCAGTTCCGCAGTGCAGGAAGACGTTCCCCCCGGCCCCGAAACCCCGGTCGGTTTCTACCTGGCGCCGGGCGCACGCGCCTCGGTGCAGGTTGCGCCGCCCCTGGACAACTTCCTGCCTTTCGTCCAGTATATGTATGTCACCCCGATCCTGGAGAACTGGTCGGAGATGACCCGGATCGTACACCCGGCCTTGCAGAACGTGATCTTCGGCGAGTTGACCGCTGAAGAGGCGATGACCGAAATCGCGCCGGAGATCGACGAACTACTGGCGGAAGAAGGCCAGTAATCATGTGGCGGTGATTGGGCGATAGGGCAGCAATCGCCCAATCACCGCCAAATATCTCGCGAAGGAAAAGTATCTTGGCAACAGCAGACAATCCGGGCGCAACGCTGGCCCAACCGCAGCGCGAAAGCAGGTTGCGCCGCTTTGTACGCCGTTACGGCTGGAGCTACGCCTTTGTGCTGCCCAGTCTGATCACCTTCAGTCTGTTCACCCTTATTCCGGTGCTCTGGTCGTTCGTGATCTCGTTTCAGCGCTTCAGCCTCGCGCGCGGTGGGCGCTGGCAAGATCCATGGTACGAAAATTATGTTGACGCCTTCACCAAGCAGGGCGGCGTCTTTGTGATCGCAATCCAAAACACGCTGATCTTTAGTGCATTTACGGTTATCGCCAATATTCTGTTTGGGCTGATCCTGGCCAGTTTGATCCAGCCCTTAAGCAACTATCTGAAAACCTTCTTTCGCGCCGCCTATTACCTGCCGGCCGTCACCTCAACCCTGATCATCGGCATGACCTGGCGCTATATCTTCAATGCCCAATGGGGGTTTGCCAACTGGATCTTGCGCATGGTCGGGTTGGAACCGGTGCGCTGGCTCTCTAATCCCGATATCGCCCTGACCAGTGTTACGCTCTCGGCGGTGCTGACAATGCCCGCCACGGCGGTGGTGTTGTTCAGCGCGGCGATGGGCAGCGTGCCGACGGAATACTACGAGGCGGCCGAACTCGATGGCGCCGGGCCGATCCGACGCTGGTGGAGCATTACGTTGCCGCTGGTCAAATCCACGACGCTATACCTGGTGGTGCTCTACACAATCGCGAGTTTCGAGGTGTTCGACCGCGTATATGCGATGGTGCCCTCCGGTGTGGCCAACAGCACCCAGACGATTGTGACCCAGATTTACAATAACGGCTTTAAGGAGTTGGACTTTGGGGTTGCATCGGCCCAGGCGTTCATTCTGTTCCTGATGATCGCGGTGCTGGCGGTGGTGCAGTTTCGGGCCTTGCGCAGCGACGTAGAGTACTAAACTGGTTGTTGTGATCGATTTCAGCTTTGCCGAAAGCGATCATACCCGATTCATAGAGGACATCGTATGGCTGTAGCAGAGATGCGGGTGAGTCGGCGGCGGCGCGGGCGCAGGGGTTTGCCCTGGTCAGGCTGGGCGGTGTTGATCATCACCTCGGTGATTGCGCTGTTCCCGATGTACTGGTTGTTTGTCAATGCGCTCACCCCGATTACCGCGAACCCGCCGCTGACACCGATCCTCTGGCCGGCCTGGAGCCTGGCCAACATCCAACGCTTGCTGGAAGGCAATGTTTATTACCTGAATTGGATGCTCAACAGCCTGCTCATCTCCAGCGCGATCACGATCTGGCATGTTGTGTTCGACAGTTTAGCCGGCTATGCCTTCGCCAAGCGCCGTTTTCCCGGCCGCGAAATCCTGTTCTGGTTGATGTTGAGCACCCTGATGGTGCCGATCCATGTGACGATCGTGCCGCTCTTTATCGTCACCAATGAACTCAGGTTGATCGATACACTCTGGGCGGTGATTTTGCCCGGCACCGCCAACGCCTTCGGGATCTTCCTGATGCGCCAGTATATCCAGACTCTGCCGTCGGAATTGGAGGATGCCGCAAGGATCGACGGCTGCGGCGAGCTTGGCGTGTTCCGCCATGTGATCCTGCCGTTGGCGACGCCGGCCCTCGGCGCATTGGCGATCTTCACGTTTGTGCGCCACTGGAATGATTTCCTCTGGCCGCTGATCGCGCTCACCCGGCCGCAGAATTATACGCTCACGGTTGGTGTGGCCAATCTGCAAGGCGAGTTCGCCACCGACTACGGGATCATCTTCGCCGGCGCATCGCTGGCCGCGCTGCCGATGATCATCTTCTTCTTCATGTTCCAGCGGGCATTTTTGGAAGGTGTGCGCATGGGCGCGGTGAAGGGTTAACCAGTGCGAAAGGCAAAAGGCAACATGTCGCAAACCGGGTTTGCCTTGGTTGGCGCAGGATTGTTCGGCGAGCGCCACGCTCAGGCCTATAGCCGGCATCACGCCGCTCGTTTCGTCGCGGTCTGCGACCTTGATCGGGATCGGGCGGAAACCGTTGCGGCGCGCTATGGGGCTGCCTACGCAACCGCTGATCTGAGCCGGGTGCTGGCAGATCCCGCGATCACGGCGGTCTCGATCGCCACGCCCGACCATCTGCATCGTGCGATCGCCGTGGCTGCGGCCGCTGCCGGCAAGCATCTGCTGGTCGAGAAACCGTTGGCGACCACGGTTGCCGATGCCGAGGCGATTGTCGCCGCCGCCGAATCCCACGGCGTCAAACTCATGGTCGATTTCCATAACCGGGTCAATCCGCCCATGGTGCAGGCCCGCGATGCGATCCGCCGCGGCGAGATCGGTTCGCCACGCTATGTGTACGCCCGCCTGAGTAATACCATCGCCGTGCCGACCGAGATGTTGCGCTGGGCCAAGAATTCGTCGGCGCTCTGGTTTCTGGCCAGCCACATGGTCGATGTGGTGCGTTGGATGTTGAACGATGAGCCGGCGCGGGTTTATGCGGTGAGTCGTTCCGGCGTGCTGCGTGATCTTGGGGTTGACACCGCCGACTTTCATGTGGCGACGGTGGAGTTTCGCAGCGGCGCTGTGGCTGTATTCGAGCATGCCTGGATCTTGCCGCGTACCCATGCTACCGTGAAAGATCTGAAACTGGAGATCCTCGGCAGCAGCGGCGCAATCAATATCGACGGCTCACACAATCGCACGCTGGAACTGTACAGCGCGGCGCGGGCCGTTTACCCCGATCTGCTTGCACCGCCGATCGGTGAACATCTTACCGGCTTTGTGCTCGATAGCGTCGCATATTTTATCGACAGCGTTACCGGCGGCGCACCATTGATCGCCGATGGCGCCGATGGATTGGCGGTTACGCGCCTGTTGTGTGCGATCGAGGAATCGGTGGCCCTTGGGCGCGCGGTGGATGTGTGATACGGAGTGAGCTATGCGTATTATCGGCCTGATGTCTGGCACATCCATGGACGCGATCGACGCGGCGCTGATCGAGATCGCGCCGGCTGCTGCGCCGCGTACTGCCCAAATGCAGGTGCGCGCATTTCTGATGGCGCCGTTTGATCCGGCTCTGCGCGAGCGCGTGCGCAACTTGTTGCCGCCTCATCAGGGCAGTACCGCCGAGGTCTGCGCAGTTCATGCATTGCTCGGCGAGGCATTTGCCGCTGCGGCCCTGGCACTGGTTCGCGACGCCGGATGCCGCATGGAAGATGTTGATCTGATCGCCTCCCACGGCCAAACGGTTTATCACCAGGTTGCGCCGGGCGAAGTGCGCTCGACCCTGCAACTGGCGGCGCCGGCGCTGATCGCCGCCCGCACCGGATGCACGGTTGCGGCCGATTTTCGCCCCGCCGATATTGCGCACGGCGGTGAGGGCGCGCCGCTGGTGCCATACCTCGACGCATTGTTTTTTCGCCACCCGACGTTGCGGCGGGCAGTGCAGAATATCGGCGGGATCGGCAATGTGACCTATCTCGCCCCGGATCAACCGACCCTGGCCTTCGACACCGGCCCCGGCAATGTGCTGATCGATGAGGCGGTTCGTCATCTTAGCGGCGGTGTCGAACTCTTCGACGAAGATGGCCGTATGGCGGCGACCGGCCGGATCGACGAGAACTTGCTCGCCGATCTGCTTGAGCATCCTTACTTTCATCGGCCGCCGCCGCGCTCGACCGGGCGCGAACTGTTTGGTCCGGCCGAGGCCCAGGCGATTGTCGCGCAGGCTGCCGCCGCCGGGCTCAGCCCATCCGACACGGTGGCGACGATCACCGCCCTCACCGCCTGGAGTATCGCCGAGAGCTGCCGGCGCTACTGCGGGCCGGTTGACGAGTTGTTGCTCGCCGGTGGTGGTGCGCGTAATCCGACGTTATGCTCGATGTTGCGGGCGGCGATGCCCGGCACGCAGGTGCTGGTGGCCGACGAGGTGGGTCTCGACGCCGATGCGAAAGAAGCGGTGGCATTCGCCGTGCTGGGCTATGCATGTGTGCATGGGTATCCGGCCGGAGTGCCGGGCGCCACCGGCGCCGCCCGCGCGGCCATCCTCGGCAGCATCACTCCCGGCGATAACTACCGGGCGCTGCTGGCCCACGTTCTCGCCGCGCCCGCCGAACCGCCCGAACGCATCCAAAACAGCGACAACGCAAACACGTTTTGATGAAGAGAGCAATCGTGGAAGAGGCTTACACACCGTTAACCGAAGCGCGCAATCCAACCACCGACCAGATCGACACGCTCGATGCACGCGGGATTGTTGCGCTGATCAACGCCGAAGATGCCGGGGTTGCCCAGGCTGTTGCCGCCGTCGGTGATGCGATTGCGGCGTTGGCTGAGCAGACCGCCGCCCGTATTCGGCGTGGCGGCCGGCTGATCTATGCCGGCGCCGGCACTTCCGGCCGGCTTGGCGTGCTCGATGCCGCCGAGTGCCCGCCGACCTTCAGTACCCCGCCGAGTATGGTGCGCGGCCTGATCGCCGGCGGTACCGACGCACTGACGCGGGCGATGGAAGATGTGGAAGATAGTCCGGCCTCCGGCGCCCACGATATTATCGCGATCGACGTTGGGCCGGACGACGTAGTTGTTGGCCTGGCGGCCAGCGGGCGCACGCCATATGTGTTGGGCGCAGTGGCCGAGGCCCGGCGGCGGGGCGCACTCAGCGCCGCGATCACCTGCTCGCATCCGTCACCATTGAGCGAAGCGGTCGAGATCGTGATCGCGCCGCTGGTTGGGCCTGAGGTGATCGCCGGTTCGACCCGCATGAAAGCCGGCACCGCCCAGAAAATGGTTTTGAACAGCCTCAGCACAACGGTGATGGTGCTGCTCGGCAAAACCTACGGCAACCTGATGGTTGATCTCCAGCCCTTGAATGCAAAGTTGCGCCGGCGCGCCGTGCAGATCGTGGCGACGGCAACCGGCCTGGATGCAGCTGCGGCTCAGCAGGTGTTGGACGCAGCCGGCTTCGATACCAAGGTCGCAATTGTGATGGTGCTGGCGAATATCGATCGGGTCGAAGCCCAACAACGTCTTGCGACCGCCGGCGGACATGTGCGAGCAGCGTTAGATTGACACCTTATGAATTACGTACTCGGCATCGACGGCGGCGGCACCCATACCCGTGCGCTACTCGCCGACAACCTCGGAATGGTGATCGCCCGTGGTATCGGCCCGGCCAGTAATCCGCGGGCTGTCGGCATGCCGGCTGCCGCCGCTGCTATTCAGGCTGCCGCCGCTTCAGCCCTTACCGCCGCCGGCCTGCCGTCCACTACGCCCTGGCCGCCGCCTGTCTCGGCCTCGCCGGTGTCGGGCGCCCCGCCGATCGTGACGAAATGCTCGCCTGGGCCGAATCGGTCAATCTGGCCCGTCGCTGCATCGTCGTCACCGATGTCGAGCCGGTGATCGCCGCCGGCACCAGCGACGGATGGGGGATCGCGCTGATCAGCGGCACCGGTTCCTGTTGCTTCGGGCGCACCCCCGACGGGCGGACGCTGCAAGTCGGTGGATGGGGCTATCTGCTCGGCGATGAGGGCAGCGGCTACGATCTGGCTTTACGTGGGCTGCGCCTCGCAACCCAGACAGCCGACGGGCGCGCCCATGCCCAAACTGTGCTGAACGCCATCCTGGCCTATTGGGAGTTGACCGATCCGGTCGAGTTGATCGCGCATGTGTACCGCGGCCGGCTTGAGCGCCCGGAACTGGCCAATCTCACTCGCCCGCTGTTGGCGTTGGCCGATGCCGGTGATCCGTATGCCCTCGGTTTGCTCGATCAGACTGCGGCTGATCTCGCTCATATGGCCCAGACGGCCGCCCGGCGGTTGGAGTTGCGCGATCCGCCCCTGGCCCTGGCCGGCGGCTTGCTTGGCGCGAGCACCTACCTGCGCGAGCGCCTGATGGTTTGTCTGGGCGCCGCCTGGAATCCGCCGGCCTTTGTAGACGAGCCGGCGCTCGGTACGATTGTGCTCGCCCGGCGCTTGCTCGAAACGCATCCGGTCGGCTAATCTTTCGGCGCTTTATCTGAACGATCTGACGCTCATGGTCTCCTTTATTAACGGGCGCATCATTGATTGCGACGGTGAACGCACCGCGCCATTGCACGTTGCCGGCGGCCGAATCGTCGCCGAGCCGCTTGCCGCTGCGACGATCGATCTCGCCGGGGCGATCATGCTGCCCGGCTTTGTCGAGGTGCATACCCATGGCGGCGGCGGTCATAGCCTGCACAGCAGCGATCCGGCCGAGATCCGGGCCTACGCCGCCTGGGCCCCGAACACCGGCGTGACTGCGTTCCTGGCCGGGGTTGTCGGCGTGCCCGGCGGTCTGCCCGAAGCGCAGATCGCTGCCGTCGTCGCTGCGGCCCAAACGCCCGATCCCGGCGCCGAGATCCTCGGGATCCACCTCGAAGGCCCGTATATCAGCCCGCTGCGGCGCGGCGCGCATCCACTCACATGGTTGCGTGCGCCCGACGCTGCCGAAACAATGCATCTGCTCGAAATTGCCGATCCCTGGCTGCGGATCGTCACCCTGGCCCCCGAGCTTCCCGGCGCACCGGAGATGATCGCTCGCCTGGTCTCGGCCGGTATCAATGTGAGTATCGGTCATACCGATGCGACTTACGAGCAGGCTCGCGCAGTTATACCGCTCGGCATCAGGCATGCCACCCACTGTTTCAATGCGATGCGCCCATTGCTGCACCGTGAACCCGGCCCACTCGGCGCAATTGTCGAGGCCGAGGATGTGTTGGGCGAGTTGATCGCCGATGGGGTGCATGTGCATCCGGCGGCGCTGCGGATCTTGTTGCGCGCCCTCGGCCCCGCCCGTACCGTGATCGTCACCGATGCGCTGGCCTGTGCAGGGCTACGGGCCGGCACGTTCAGCTTCGCCGGCCAGCCGGCCCAGGTGATCGACGGCGCCGCACGTCTGGCCGATGGTACACTGACCGGAAGCGTGCTGACGATGGATGTCGCCTTACGCAATCTGGTTGAACAGCTTGGGCAGGAACTACCGGCCGCCAGTACTATGCTGAGCTATAATCCCGCTCGCGCTGCCGGTGTGGGCGCACGTAAAGGTCGTTTGCGGCCCGGTTACGATGCCGACCTGCTCATCCTCGACTCCGATTTGCAGCTTCAGGCCACGTACTGCCGTGGCGCGCTTGCATACCGTAGCGCCGCGTGGCGACATGGATGATGATAGATGGAACTACGCACATTCCACGATACCGAATTCTCGGCGCTGCTCGATCTCTGCCGAGCCGGCTTGCGTGAAGAAGTCGCGCCGAATGCGTTGCGCCGATTGTTTTTCGACGAGCCGGAACGTAAACCCGCATATCATCTGGCGCTCTGGGAAGGCTCGGCGCTCGTTGGCGCATTGCTCGGCGGAATTCGTCATCGCCCCGAAGGCATGCTCGGCGGGGTACGCTTGCTGGTGGTAGCGCCGCAGATGCGCCGGCGCGGCCTCGCAACCCAACTGCTTACGGAAATCGAGCGCCTGATGCATGCCGATCGGTTGCCCGAGATTCGCTTCGGCCACATCGGCCCGAATTACCTCTGGCCGGGCGTCGATCTGCGCGATACTCCGGCGATCTGTTTGCTGCAAAAACGCGGCTACCAACGCTTCGGCGAAGCGCTGAACATGGATGTCGATCTGACCATATCCGACTGGTCTCCGGCGGTTGATGAGGTTCGATTGGCGGCGGCGGGCTGGACGGTGCGCCGCGCCGAACCGGCCGATCAGCCGGCATTGTCCGCCTGGGTTGCAGCCGAGTTCAGCGCCGCCTGGGTATGGGAGGCATCGCAGGCATTGCAGGCCCAGCCGATAAGTGCCTTTCTTGCGCTTCACGATGGCCGGATCCGTGGTTTTGCCTGCTACGATGTGAGCGGACTGCGCAGTTGCTTCGGCCCAACCGGCGTTGACCCGTCGGCGCGCGGTTTGGGGCTTGGCCGGGTATTGCTGCTGCGCTGCCTGGCCGATATGCGGGCGCGTGGTGACAGCCATGCCGAGATCGGTTGGGTTGGCCCGCTCGCCTTCTACAGCACCATCGCCGCCGCCCGAATTGGCCGGGTGTGCTGGTTTATGCGGCGCTAGTACCGCACGATTTTGCGGAGCTACTGCCACACGGCCGCACCGCTGACGATGATTCCGCCTTTGTTCGGGATCGTGACATTGATCACGCT
>JAAUQO010000339.1 GCA_012032775.1 Oscillochloris sp.
GGCGACGCGGGGCCTGTGTCCAGACCCGCCCGGCACCCAGTGCGCGGGCGATCGCCTGCGGCCACTCGGCCAGTCCGTTGCGGAAACCGAAGATCACGCTGCGCATCTTCGGCTCTTTGATCGCGCCGCGCTCGGATTTATTGCGGCCCTTCAGCATGCCGCGCACAATGCTGCCGCCGCGCCGCTCGGCCTCCCAGAGCGAGCCGAAGTAGGATTTGACCGACATTGCGCTCGGGTTGCCGGAATACACGCCCGACACAAAGGGATCGATCAGGTTGGCCACCGGCTCGGCACCAATGCGCCGGCTGAAGAACGAGGCGATGCTCTCCTCGTCGCCGCCGCCGCGCGGGATGAACGGCTCGGCCAGCATACGCAGCTTCGCCAGGGGCGAGAGCAGCGGGGTGCGAACCATTGCCGGGAGCGAGGACGGGATCTCGGTCGGTACGCCATTATGTAAAATGAAGCGCCGTTTGCCGATGCGGCCGGTGCCGACAATCCGATCGGCGATGCCAAGATCGGCGAATTCATTCCAGAGCCGCGGGATCTTGGTCGATAATGTGTTCGGGCCGCAATCAAGCACATAGCCTTCCGGCGTCAGACGCTATGGATAGCGCCGCCGACCCGTTCGCCGGCTCGACCACCAGAACGGCGAGGCCACGCTTATAAAGTGTGTAAGCCGCACTCAGGCCGCTGATGCCGGCGCCGATCACGACACAATCGTAGGTTGCCACGGTTTAGTACCTCCACACGATATCTTTGGTAAGGGCAGAGCATGCTCCGCCCTTACAGGCATCTCGGAGACTCACGCACGCCGTAGCTAGACGGTGGATGAGAAGAGCGGCCGGGCCGGGCCGGGCTTCTGGTACGCGTCCAGTTCCATCGCCAGGTTCCGAATGAAGAAGCGCCCCAGTTCACTCACCTGCAAGCGATCGGGCAGCAACTCCACAAAGCCTTCTTCGGCGAATGCCTGCACCCGCACGATCTCGTCGGCCAGCGTTTCGCCCACCGGCGTGCCGAACTCGGCCCGTCCCAGGTTGTACGGCAACTCCAGGTTACACATCAGGTGGGTGATCGCCAACCGGCGCAGCCGGTCGTCGTCGCTCATGCGATGGCCGCGCACCACCGGTAGCCGGCCGTCGTCGATCACACGCTGGTAGCGCCCCAGTGCTGCGTCGTTTTGCACATAGGTGCCGCCGAGATCGCTGATCGCGCTTGCGCCGAGCGCCAGTTGGTGCGGCGTCGGGCGGGTGGTGTAGCCCATAAAATTGCGGTGCAGCTTGCGCTCATCGGCCGCCACCGCCAACTCATCGTCGGCCAGTGCGAAGTGATCCATACCGATCCAGCTATAACCGGACTCCGCGAAGGCGGCCAGAGCCTGATGGAACAGACCGGCCTTGACGTGCGGCTCGGGCAAGCCCGAAGCATCGACGCGCTTCTGGTTCGGCCGTGATTGCGGCAGGTGCGCGTAACTGAAACATGCCACCCGGTCCGGTCGCAATTCGGTGATCGCCCTGAGAGTCGCCGCGAATACCTCGGGCGTCTGGAAAGGCAGGCCGTAAACCAGATCGAGATTGATGCTGGCGAAGCCAAGATCGCGCGCCCAGCGATACAAACTCTCGGTCTGCTCGATCGGCTGGATGCGTCCGATCGCCGTCTGCACCATCGGGTGAATGTCCTGCACGCCGAAACTGACCCGGTTGAAGCCAAGTTCGCGCAGCATCACCAGTTGCTCGTAGGTGCCGATGCGCGGATCCATCTCCAGGGCGATCTCGGCGCTGCGGTCGATCGCGAATGCGCCGTCGAGCAACCCGAACAGCCGGCGGGTTTGCGCGGCGCTCAGGAAGTTCGGCGTGCCGCCGCCCCAATGCATCTGCACCACCTTGCGCTTCCCGCCCAGCAGCGGCGCGATCAATGCCAACTCGCGCTCAACCCGGTCGAGATAGCGATCAACAACGTGGGCATGGCGCGTAACGGTGGCATTGCAGCCGCAGTAGGCGCAGCGCTCGGCGCAGAACGGGAGATGCACATACAGCGAGAGGGTGTCCTCGGGTGTCGCCGCAACCTCGGCCAGCACTGCGCGATACTCCTGCTCAGCGAACTCTGTAGACCAGAACGGCACCGGCGGGTAGCTGGTATAGCGTGGCCCCGGCCGGTTGTAGCGCTCCAATAATTCCCGCGACGGCAAAACGGGCGACTTCATGGCAATCTTCTTTCGTTATGGGGATGCGGTTGTGGATATTGCGGCGTAGCTGCAACATCCACAATCACACTAACTACCCACCATCACACCTTCAAGGCGATCCTCCAGATCGGCGTAGATCACGCGCAATTGCTCCAGGGTGGCTTCGTCGGCATCCCAGTGGCCGCGCCCGTTCGCCTCCAGCAGGCGCCGCACAACTCCGACTGCGGCATGGGGATTCAGGTCGGCCAGGCGCTGTCGCATCGCATCGTCGAGCATGTAGGTCTCGGCAACCCCCTGATAAACCCAACTCTCGACCGCGCCGGCAGTGGCGCTCCAGCCGTAGGTATTGTTGACACGAGCCTCGATCTCGCGCGCGCCTTCGTAGCCGTGGGCCAGCATCGCCTCGTACCACTTCGGGTTCAGCAGCTTGGCCCGTGTTTCCAGGCGCACCGCCTGCTCCAGGCTGCTCACGCGATTGGTCGGCGCAACCGCATCGGCGACCAGCACCGGCGGGCGCTCGCCGCGCAGCAGTTCGACACTCTTCGTCAGGCCGCCCAGGCTTTCGTAGTAGTTGTCGATGTCGCTCAGGCCAACCTCGAAGCTGTCGATATTCTGGAAGGTCAGATCGACCTTCGCCAGCGCCTGCTCCATCAACGCCCGCGAGTCGCGCCAGATGCCGCCGGCGCCCAGGGTGAAGCTCTTGCGGCTGAGGAATGCGTCGCTCAGTTGCTCCTCTTCATCCCAGGTGCCGCTCTCAACCATGTGGTTGACATTCGCACCATAACTGCCGGGCGCATTCGCAAATACGCGCACAGCGGCCTCTTCAACGCTGACGCCCAGAGCGGCTGCTTGCTCCAAAGCGTTCCGGCGCACGTAGTTCTGTTCCGGTTCTTCGTCGGCGCCGGCGGCCAGGCGAGCGGCGCGGTCGATCAGGGCGATCTGGTTGCCGAGGAGATCGCGGAAGATCCCGCTCACCGTCACCACCACGTCGATTCGCGGCCGGCCTAATTCTTCCAGCGGCACCAATTCCACATCGCTGACACTGCCGAGTTCGTCGCTGATCGGGCGAGCGCCCAACAGGGCCAGCACTTGCGCCACACCCTCACACTCGCTTTTCAGATTGTCGGAACCCCACAGCACCACGGCGACACTTTGCGGCGGTGTCTGCGCACTCGCCAACAGTTCACGCGCCAGGGCCTGGCCACGCTCCATCGCCGCCTGCGACGGCACCCGGTACGGGTCGAGGCTGTAGACATTGCGTCCGGTCGGCAGCACCGCCGGGTCGCGCACCACATCGTTGGCCGGCGAAGGCGGGATGAAGCCGCCACGCAGACCGCGCAGCACACCGGCTAATTCACCCTCGCCGGTCAGGCCGGTCAACAACTCCATCATCTGGGTCCAGACCGGCGCCAGCGTTCCGGGGCGCACGCCGGCAACCTGGGCAAGGTAGATATCCGCCGCCGATGGGCCGGACTCAACGAAGTGACGCATCGCCTCGCGGATCGTTATATCAACCTGCTGATAGGCCGATTGCGCCGCCGCATCGCCGGCCAGGCGCTCGCGGATCGCGGCATAATCGTGGCCGAGGCCGGCAGCAACCACGGCCGGCAAGGAGACCGACGCGCCTTTCGCCGTCTTCGCCGGGCGGAATGTCGCCGCAAGGGCCAGAAAATCAACCTGCTCGACCGGCAGCGGCGCCTTGCCGAATACATGCAAACCGGCCGGGATCATGCGCTGCTCGATCTGGAGCAGTTCGTGACCAAGATGGGCAAGGTAGGCTTCCGAGGGCTGAGGGCTAAGGGCTGAAGGCTGAGCGCCGGATGTGCCACCTGCCGCTTGCGGCTCGCGATTCTCGCTTCTCAGTTCCCCGTTCCGGGTTCTGGGTTTTGGGTGCGGTTCTCGGCTCCCCGGCTTCCCACGGTTCTCTGGTCGTGCCTTCGGCTCCG
>JAAUQO010000340.1 GCA_012032775.1 Oscillochloris sp.
GCCGGCAACCATCGTTTTGGCTGGCTTTGACGCCACCTGGGTCAAGACCAGCCAAAAAGCGCATCGTCATCTACGCCTATCTGTCGTTTCATCAAAAATTAATCAATCCCGGCGATAGTAATGCCCGAAGGAGTGGAATGTGGGAGGTCGAGGAGGGCCGAACACACACAAAGGGGGGACATACCATGCTTCGTATCCACCGCACCACGCCGCGCCAGACACTGTGCCACGATCGCGCCCAGTCAACCTGATCTGCAATCTCCCATCGTAGCTCGGGCGCGGCTTGCCGCGCCCCTCTTTATTTCACCTCAAGCATCGATCAAATAGACACTTCCCGGAGCCTGTTTGGCGCGTTTTTTACATCGATCGATCGTTGCGCCACTTCGCCGGGATGTTTGAACGGCCGATACTCGCTGCTAACGACCGCGATCGAGATACTCAGGAGCGGAAATCGGGTCGGCTGACCTTGCCGGTCGATCCCGCTGATGTAGCCTTGGGCACGCGCAACCCGATCATAAAACAGCGGCGTTGTCGTATCGAAGCGCATAATCACCGAACTACAGATCGCCCGCACCACGGCGCTACTGGTGATGATCACAAAGTCATCGCCGCCGATATGCCCGACAAAATCATCGCTGTTGCCCTGTTCACGCACCACATCAAGCAAAATCTGCGCCGTCCGCTGAATAACCGAATCACCTTTTAAGAAGCCGTAACTGTCGTTATAGGCCTTGAAATTGTCCAGGTCGCAATAACAAACGGCGAACGGGGTGCCCAGGGCGATGCGCCGCGTAATCTCGCGCTCGATCGCCGTATTCCCCGGCAGGCGGGTCGAAGGATTGGCGCCGCCCTCACGCTCGCTCCGGCGCATGGTTGCCTGAACGCGCGCCAACAACTCCGGCCCGCTGAATGGTTTGGTAATATAGTCGTCGGCGCCAAGTTGTAGCCCACGCACTTTGTCGGCGGGCGAGTTGATCGCTGAGATCAGAATAATCGGCGTGATCTGGGTCTCCGGTTGGGCGCGTAATCCGCCCAGCACGGCAAATCCATCGATATCGGGCAACAACAAATCGAGCAGAATAAGATCAAAATGATGCTCGCGCACCACGCGCAGCGCGTCGGCTCCCTGGCGAACCAGGGTCGTGGTATAGCCTTCCTCACGCAGTTCCAAAGCGAGAATTGTCCCGATCTCGGGTTCATCATCGACGATCAACACATGCCGGGTACTGCTGTGTTGAAACTGCCGATCTCTGAGGGTCTGCACAATCACCATTGCCTGCTGCGCTAACGAATGCTGCGGATCGAGCACGGTGATCGAGCGGCGTTCGATCAATTCCATCTGCGGCGGCGTCTGCCCAAGCGTCAGCAGCGGCAGATCTTTCGTATCCGGATCCAGGCTCAAAAGACCGATCGCCGGCCCGGCCTGCTTATCCAGATGCGGATCGACCACAATCGCCGCCGGCCGACCCTCGCGGGCAAGATCTAATCCGTCGGCTGTACGTTCGGCCTGAATCACAGGCTGCCCAAACGTAGCTAATGCCTGTGTCAGCCCCTCGCTAACCGCGTCGTACGTCATGATCAGCAGCACCGGCCCCTGGTGATCCGCCGCCGGCAACCCGAGCGGCAACGGCCGTGCCGGTGGCGGGATCTCCTGAAAGTGAATATCGGGCGTATCACTTGGCCGGCCAAGCTCACCTGCGACAATCGTAACGACGATTGTGTGATCCTGTTCAGCAGCGCCCGCGATCACTTGTTCACTGATCTGACGTAACCGTTCCACCGAGCGTTCGATCGTGGCGAGGAGATCACTAATCCGCGGATCAATATCATGTCCCAGGCGTCGCCGCAACAGTCCTACTGCACCATGAAGCGTTGTCAGTGGTGATATCAATGCATGGACGAAACGATCTATTGATGGCGAGTGCTCAGGCATTCCTGCTTCCGGCAATCACGCGACTGATACTGTTCGTCAGCCGCTCGGCGCTAATCGGTTTCTCAAGGTGATCGGCGATCCGCAACTCAGGCACAGCCTGCGGCGATTGGTCGCTGAGATCGTTGGCGCTCAGGATAATCACCGCAACATCGGCGGTGCTCGGATCGGCTCGTAGCCGGCGTAACACCTCGTAGCCATCGATTCCGGGCATCATCACATCGAGCAAAATCACGTCCGGGCGCAATCGCGCCGCAATCTCCAGCCCTTCGTATCCATCGGCCGCCTGACGCACGCGCATGCCATGGCGCAGCAGCAACCGTGCGATCACCGGTCGTACATTTGGATCGTCGTCCACAACCAGTACCAGTGGTCGATAGACCTCCAGCGCTTTGTGGATCGTCTCCTCAATCAATTGCGCCGTACTCGCTTGCGGCAGCACTTTGATGTCGGCACTGGTTTCGATTCGATCGCTGATCAACACGAGCGGCACACCGTGATTGCGGGTCTCATTACGCAGCTTGCGCAAAAACTCCAACCTGGTCGGATCGCCGGGAATATCGCCTGCCAGCAGTAAATCCGGCTGCGCATTCTGTAAGCGCAAGGCGATATGAGCAGGATCGACGCTGACCACGTTGATTCCGGCCTGTTGGAACCCGGCTGCCAGCGTTTCCTGGAGTGCGCCGTCGGGTACACACAGCAAGACATGCTGCCCGGAAGCGCTATGCGTCGCCGGATCATTCGCGATCGGCAAGCTAAAGCTAAAGGTGCTGCCTTGCTGCTCTTCGCTTTCCAGCCAGATCCGTCCACCGTGCTCCTCTACCAGCGCTCGCGAAATTGCCAGTCCCAATCCGGTGCCGCCGGTCTCTCTGGTGCTGCTGCTGTCAACCTGCTGAAATTTCTGGAAGAGTCGCGCCTGATCAAGCTGCGCGATCCCGCGCCCCCAGTCTTGCACCGCGAAACAGACATAGTTCCCGTCGCGGCTGGCCCGTACCTCAACCCGCTGGCTGTTCGCCGAGAATTTGATCGCATTCGACAGCAAATTCACCAGCACTTGCACCGCTCGGTCATAATCGGCGAACACCGGCGGCAAATTTGGCGCTACCCGCACATCGATCGTGATCTCGCGCTCGCCGCTTAGGGCCGCCACTTCGTCACAGGCGCTGCGGCACAGCCGCTCCGCCTCTACGGCATCTCGTTGTAGGGTTACGCGGCCCTGCTCGATCTTGGCCACATCCAGAATGTCATTGATTAACCGGATCAGGCGGGCCGTATTATTCAACGAGATCGTCAACAGACTATGAGCGCGCGGCGGCAGATTATCCGCCAGGCCCGGCCGTTGCAGGTGCGGATTTCCCAGAACCAGTTGCAACGCGCCCTGAATGCTGCTCAGCGGCGTTCGTAGTTCATGCGACACCGTCGAGACAAACTCGCTCTTCAAGCGTTCGACTTCGCGCTCACGGGTAACATCGCGAAAAACCAGCAACCGCCCCAACAGATGATCATGCCGATCAACCACCGGCGCCGAAAAACACTGCAATAACCGCGAGTCGCTGCCGGTAGTATGGAACTCTTCCACGGCACGCTCACGATCGCTGCGCAGCAATTGCCGCAACCAGTTGTTGAATTGGCGGCCCTCCTCGAAGATCCGCCCGAAGATCGCGCTGAATTGATCGTAATCCTTCCCAATCAGTTCATGCTCGCTCAACCCGAAGAAGAAGCGCGCCCGCCGGTTGATCACCATCACGCGCCGGTGCTCGTCGAGCATCAAAATCGCGTCGTTCGTCGCATCTACCACCGCGCTGGTTCGCTCCTGATCCGCTCGTGTCCGCGTCAAGACCTGCGCGTTCTCGATCGCTACCGCAATCTGCGCCGCCAGCGCTCGCACCAGTGCAGCTTCAACCACTCCTGGCGGCCGTTCCTGGTGAAGCAACGCCAGTTGCAGCACGCCGATCGACCGGCCCACGGTACGCAACGATGCCGTGAGCAACCCGCCGGCACCGAGTTGCCGCAGCGCCGCTACAATCTCGGCTGGGGTTGCGTCATCGCAACTGATCATACTGACACTTTCGTAGCCCTGATGGATCGACTGGGCGAGTTGAAACACCGCTCCCCGCAGCGGTTGGTGCCACAGGATCTCGGCCTTGATAGGGTGTTGATCGGATAGCTTCTGAACGACATCCGGCTCG
>JAAUQO010000341.1 GCA_012032775.1 Oscillochloris sp.
TTGGCCTGAGTGAAAGTACTGCCGTCGGCTAATTCGGCGCCGTCCAGGGTCAGCGTACCATTGAGCGGAGCCGTGCCAATCGTAAACAGCAGAGGATTAGGACCGGGATCAGGATCTGTTGCCGATAATTCAGTAGTCGTGATCGTGCCGAATTGGCCCTCATCCACGGTAAGTCCATTATTTGTTACGGTCGGCGGGCTATCGTTATCGATAATGGTAACGTCGATCTGCTGGCTCAGTGCAAACGCCTGATTGGCGATATTTTGCACGGCGGTGATCCGGAGTTGGAACTGCTCATCCTGCTCCGCATTCAGATCATCGATGATACCGATCGTAAATGTACGCGACGTTAAGCCGCTGTTGATCACCCAGTTACCTGAGGCTACCGCCACATCGGCTCCAGGTGCCGGCGGGATAGTGGCAGGATCGGCTCCACTGCCGACCAGTTCCCAACTGAGCGTCACTGGCTGCGGGCTAAGATTATCGATCGTCGCCGTAAATGAGGCACTACCGGCGCCTTCGGCAACCTCATTATTGGTCGGGCCACTGATCGAAAGCAACGACGGACTATCATTGTCGGCGATCACCACCGTTTGCGGCAATCCAACAAAGATTGTCGCGCTGGTGTTGGCCGTAAGCTGAACCAGTTCAACAACAAAATCTTCGTTGAGTTCATCGAGTGCATCATCGGTAATTGGAACATCAATATCGAATGATGTCGCACCGCCGGCGGTAAAGGTGAGGGGAGTTGTTACTGCCGTAAAATCCTGATCGGAAATTGCCGCGCTCCCGCCGCTGCCGCTCTGGGTGCGAAATGTGATCGCCAGATCGCCGTCGGGGAGTTGATCGCTCAGGCTCACGCGAAAGGTGGCATTGACTCCACCTTCAGGGATAGGATCGGCGCTGACAAGCGCCACACGCAGGGTTCGCGCGCCAGATGCGAAGATCGCCCCGGCAACACCGCCGACCAGTGTCAGCAATACCAGGAGCGTAACCCAGGGGCGAAAGCGGCCGAATACACGACGCGCGGGTCTTGGAGACGGCGAGATGAAATCCATAATGACGCTCCTTAAGATTCCGAACCATGAGATGGATGCGACGGCAACAACGAAGGAACAACGTGATAGGCATGCCGAACAATGCGGTGAACAAGAGGAGGAAAAAGAACAATATCAGGCACAAAGCCTGGCACAGAGTGGTACATTATCGCGAAAACCAGCACAGACAGTGTGAAATTCATAAGCCCTGCCGACCATGCAACAACAGCAGACAAACCATGTCCGCCTTTCAACAAGCATACAGCTTACAGTTTTTTCACTCAAGAGGTGATCGCTACTCTCCAGTAGGAACTTGGCGACACCGCAGGTACTATCAACCTCTGTGACCGTCCATAAGGATGCATAGGGCATAGCTTACAGCCGGGCATACGATGGCGTGTCGTAAAACAATACCGGTTTGAATAATATTTGAAACCGAAATGGTGGTAGTTCGTTCTTGGGGCGATGGTACGGGAAAACCAATCCGGGGATACTAGAGGAGGGCAAAGAAGCTGACAATAATTGTCAGGAAGAAAAAGGCAGTCAGAGCGATCAAGGTTACCACGCGTTCCCAATCAAGAAAACGCCAATCGGTGGGAATCATGTTCTCAAAGCCGTAAATCGTGAGTTTGTACAGATCACGGTCGCTGGATTTACCCAGATCAAACACCACTTCGGCAACCGGAATCACGCTCACCGTCAATTCGCTCAGCACAATACGGCTATCGGCATCAAGGCCGGCCTGGGCCTGCTTGATCATCTCGGCGACCTGCGGGATCAGCGACCACTCCGAACGAGTGCCGCCCGCCTGCCGTTCGCTATAAATCACCTCGGCCTTACAGACTTTATACAGCCAGTTTTCATCGAGATCGGGCAGGTCATCGTGGGCCAGGCGCAGATCGGCACGGCGGTGCCACTGAAAGCGGCGTCGCAACACCAGCCGGCCCTCGGCGGCACAGCGTTTGCAGTTAAGACGGCCCCGGCCACCACACGCAGTACATGGCACCAGCACCTGCTCGACGCGGGGCACCTCGCTCGGCGGCGCCGCAGTTGTGGTGCCGGCGTCACGGCGATCGGGCAGATTACGACTTTCCGCTATGGTGGCAGCAACCTGGCGTTGGGACGAGCGATCGAGGCGGGCCGAGACCGGCCGCGCAATCAACACCCGGCGCTTCCCATTGCAGGTCGGGCAGACCTGATAGCCCTTGCCGTCACAGGAGCCGCAGGGAACCACCTGGGTTGAGCCGGGCAACACAACCTTATCGCCGGGCGCATCGGCAAATTCGCGGGAGGGCAGCAATTCAACCTGCCAGCGATCAACCTCGACCTCGATCGGGAACGGCTGCGCGGCGCGATCAGGCTCTTCCTCATCTTCGATAAAGCGGCGCTGCTCGTACAGCAGGCGCAAGCGGTAGAAATAGACATTCCGATGCACAAGTTTGTGCAGACGGGCAAGCCGACCGAGGAAGCGCCGGCGCATGCGGCCCTGTTCCGACCAGCGATTCAGCAACTCGGCAACCAGAACCGGGCTACGCAACTCTTCGGCGTGGCGGCGCGAGCGTTCGAGTGGGGAGCGCATAATATCGGGGCCGAGTGCGGCCTCGACTGGGCTTTCGGCGGCAAGTTCAACCTTGAGTTCATCGGTAAGTGCGGCCGGCGCCACTTCGCCGTTGAGCACCACCTGCGTGGTTTGCAGATGGCGGGCGAAAATCTGGTCGAGATCTTTCACGGCCGCAGCAGCCGAGACATAACGCCGGCCGGGATCAAGGGCAAGCATGGTACGCATCACCCGGTCGAAGTCCGGCGGCACATTCTCAACCGCGTGTTTAGACGGCGGCTCAAAAACCAGCGACTCAAACGACGGCCCCTCGGGCATGCCGGTATTCTCGGGCCATGGCAACTGGCCGCAGACCATCTGGTACAACACAACACCCAGACAGAACAGATCGGAAAGATGGGTTACCGCCGTTGCCGATTGAGCGTGTTCCGGCGAGAGATAGCCGGGCGTACCCATAATCTGGCGCACTATGGTAATCGGGCGATCGGGATCGCGAGCGATGCCAAAATCGGTGATCACGGCGCGTTGGGCGGTTGGATCGACCAGGATATTGTTGCTGCTGACATCACGATGAACGATCTTGAGGCTATGGGCATAATCGAGCGAATCGGCGATCTGGCGAAAGATCTTGAGGGCATCGCCGATCGGCAGGCGGCTGCGTTGTTCCAGCAGATCGCGCAACGAACCACCGGGCACATACTCAAAGGCCGCAAACGAATATGGCTCCTGGTAGCCGTAATCGTACAACTGGACAATATTGGGATGGCGCAAGCGAGCGGCGATCATCGCCTCGCGCTCGAAGCGCCGCACCGTATCGCGATCTTGCGACATCAGCACCTTGATCGCGACATGCCGTTCACGCAAGTGGCGGTGGCGCGCCAGCCAGACTTCACTGCTGGAACCACGCCCAATCTCACGCTCAAGGGTATAGTTTCCAAGCTGTGAAGGCAGGGGCATACAGGCTGAACCAATTTCAGTGCGAATGAAACTCCGCCGTGCGGCGGAGTTTCATTATAACATCAGCACAGATGTATACAAGGAAAATTTCCGGTTCTCTTTTCCTCCTATGCGGGCAGAGAGAACTTCATCGCAGAGGATGAAGGCTACTCGGCGTAGCCGTTGGGGTGGGACTGATGCCACTCCCAGGCTGATCGCATGATCGTCTCAAGGTCGGGGTAGCGGGGCTGCCAGCCAAGTTCACGCTTGATACTTTCGGAAGAGGCGATCAACACTGCCGGATCGCCGGCGCGACGCGGGCCGATCACATGCGGAATCGGATGGCCGGTGACCTTACGGGCCATCTCCAATACGTCCATCACCGTGAAGCCGTTGCCGTTGCCGAGATTGTACTTACGCGAACCGATCCGATCCAGGGACTCCATGGCCAGAATGTGGGCCTGAGCAAGATCGACCACATGCACATAATCACGGACACAGGTGCCGTCTTTGGTTGGGTAATCGTCGCCGAAAATGGTGATATGCTCGCGCTGACCAAGAGCGACCTGCAGAATCAGCGGGATGA
>JAAUQO010000342.1 GCA_012032775.1 Oscillochloris sp.
CCCCACCCGCCCGGCCCGACTGTCGCTCCAACAGCGCCGGCAGCCAGGCCGCCCCCAGATCGGCGGTGACAACTGCAATTGCGGCGCCGCGTAATGCACCCTCGCGACCACTGGAACCGCCGCGCAGCAACTCAGCCAGAGGTCGCTCGCCGGTCGGCATGCAATCAACCAGTGCGTTGAGAATCAGCCAGAGTTGCCGGGTTCCGCCGGCCGGTCGCAGCACCCGACGCCGGCCATCGTCGCAAAGCAACCCGACACTGCGGCCCTCGGCCAGCATCTGCGCCGCCAGCGAGGCGGCCAATGTCACCGCGAGATCGGCCAGGGTTGCCGGGCGCGTCACATCGGCCAACGCACCAACCACCGAACTCTGACCGGCGGCGGATTCGGCTGCATCAAGCGGCGGAGCAATCTCCGGCGCAACATAAGCTGCTGCCGCAAGATCAAGCACGATCCAGAGTGCACCGGCCTGCTCCTGATCGAACTCCTTGACATAGAGCTCACCGAAGCGGGCCAGATAGGGCCAATGCACGCGACTGGGCGGATCGCCGGGGACATAGGCCCGCACCCCGGCAACATTCGGCGTGACATTGATCTGCAATAGATCGGCCTGCGCCAGACCACCGCGGGCGCCGTGGGGAAGCGGCCATGGCGGCAGTCGCACCAGCGGCGGATAAATCGTTAGCTCGCGGGTGCTACCCTGGCGCCAGGCGAACTGAAACAGGCCCAATGGGTCGCCGATGCGCGCGGTGAGCGGGCCGAGCCGGTAGACGCCGCAGCGCTCACAGCGGGCCAGTGTGCGCCAGGTAACGCGTTCGCCGGATTCTGCGGCCACAACCCGGCGGGCGTGATACTCGGGCAGCGTCGATTCGTCGTCGATCTCAGCCCAGAGCAGCGGCAACGCGGAGCGATTCTCGATCGCCCAGTGCTCTTCCAGTTCGTCGCCAACCTGGGCCCAGTCGGCCTCAAGCCGGCGCTGTAGTGTCAACCTGTTGCCGAGGATGCGCACCCAGCAATAGGCCGCGAGCGTGAGCAAGGCATAGGTATACCCGATATAAAGCAACCAGCGGGCGGGTAACACAATTGCAAGGATGAGCGTAAGGAACGCGGCCAGCGGTGCGAGCGGCTGAACAAGTTTCAGGCGCCCGTCCAGAGTCAGCCGGCGCCGCAGATCATCGATACGTGCGAGTACCCGAAAGCGATTCATAACCGTCCACCACACCATTGCGGCTTCATGCATGCCGCATCAGCGTATCACATGTGCGATTGATACAGGGCTACAAGGGCCGCGCCAATCGATTGTGAAAGATCGCCCAGGGTAGCCGGTACAATCCGCATACTCTCGCGCTGAGCCGGCCAGAGATACGGCGCGGCCGCTTCCCAGAGCAGGCGCAGATAACGCTCGCGAAATGCATCGGTTGTCGAGCCGGCATCCATCAGGCCGCCGCCAATCACAACAAACTGCGGGTCAAGGGCCATAGCGAGCGACGCAATATGGATACCCAGGGCACGAGCCTGAAAATCAAAGAGATCAACCGCCAGTTGATCGCCTTGTTGCGCCAGACCGCGCAGGGCGAGCACGCGATCTTTCACGGCGAGGGTCGATGTGGCCAACGGATGATCCGGCATGGCTTCGAGCTTTTCGGCCAGCAAATACGGCAGGCCGGCGAGGGTTGTGTACATCTCGACACAGCCCCAGGTTCGCCCGCAGCCGCACGGATACGGCCGCGCGTCGAGCAAGTGCAACGGCGCGGGCATATGGCTGGCTTCCATACCGGCAAGGGTATCACCATCAAGCGGCAGGCCATTGGGGCCGATATAGGCGCAGCCAAGCCCGGATCCCGGTGCCAGCATCAGCACGGTTCCCTGGCCCGCGCCGCGTACCAGGCGCGCCTCGGCCACTCCGCCCATGTTGCCGTCATTCCCCACGGCAAGCGGGATCGGCCGACCGGCCTGGGCGCTCAGGGCCTGGCTATAGGCAGTAGACACATCAAAGCCGATAAAACTTTCGGGCAAGTTCGGCCCGCGTTCGAGCACGCCGTAGCTGCGCCGCGGGCCGGGAATCGCCACGCCGACACCCTGAAGCTGAGCCCAATCCAGGCCATTCCGCTCAAGGTAGCTATTGATCGCATCAACCCAACCGCGCACAACCGCATCTGGCCCCAGATGGGCATTCGTCGGCCGCTGAAGCAAGTCGGTTGAGACAGGCGTGCCATCGCCCCAAACCGCCCCAATCTTCGCGGTGGTGGCGCCGAAATCGGTGCCGATAAAGATCGATTTGTCGCTCGTACTGCTCATGGTAGCCCTTTCGTGTAAGCAGCGCTTTGAAGCATATACTCCGGTAGGCAACAGAATCGCTGAACTTCGGAAGATGGCGAATACTTGCCACGCGATCAACCCGGCAGTACGATCAAGTGTTCGCTCTCAGGTTGTGCGCTACCGCATGCGTTGTGGATACGGTCAATCATACCATCAAACCTGCTCAACCGTTCCAGAACGCCGGATTGCGTCTTCCAGGCGCACCCGATCGTCCGTTCCAGTGATAATTCTCATCATACTCTCATATCTTCGCTGCAAGTTCCAAGTACCATAGCCTCTGTCCAGGGTGTTCAGCTTCACATCCACGCCGCGATGGACATGATGACCGCTGCATTCGCCTGGAGATGCTTTGG
Source organism: Oscillochloris sp. (assembly GCA_012032775.1). GTDB lineage: Bacteria > Chloroflexota > Chloroflexia > Chloroflexales > Chloroflexaceae > JAAUQO01. The sequence continues at coordinate 2,670 of JAAUQO010000342.1, forward strand.
TATTGAGTGAATCCACGAACGATCGTGCGAGTACTCCAACTGCTTCGAAAAGCCCATATCTGGTAGGGCTAGATGGCCTACGGGCGCTGGCGGTTATTGCGGTGCTGCTCTATCACGCCGGCTACTATCTGGTAGGCGGCTATCTTGGCGTTGAATCGTTCTTCGTGCTGAGCGGCTTTCTAATCACCACATTGCTGGTTGCCGACTTCCGCCGGCACGGGCGTATCCGTTTGGGAAGCTTCTGGCTCCGGCGCATCCGCCGCCTTTTGCCTGCGCTGATCCTCACACTTGCAGGCACCTTGCTGCTTACGGCGCTGTTGGCGCCCGGCGAGTTGCAAGCCCTTGGCGCCGATATGCTTGCCGCACTGCTGTATGTGATGAACTGGAAACTTATCATCGCACAGCAATCGTACTTCGACGCCTTCAGCCGGCCTTCGCTCATCCAGCACCTCTGGTCGCTGGCGATCGAAGAACAGTTTTACCTGTTCTGGCCGCTTTTGTGTGCGGCCGGCATGCGCTTGTTGCGCCCGGCCGGATTTCTGGCCGCCGTGCTTGCCGCCGCCCTCGGCAGCAGCCTGTTAATGGCCGGGATGTATGATGCCGGTGTGGACGTATCACGGATTTACTACGGCACCGACACCCGGGCTTCGGCGCTCCTTATTGGCGCGGCATTGGCCCTGATCTGGACGCCTGAGCGGCGCCAATCACAAAACCGGCGGCGCGACCTTGCCCTCGAAGTGGCCGGTGTGCCGGCGCTGCTGCTGTTGCTGGCCGCGTATGTCTGGCTGTATGAACAACATCCCTTGCTTTACCTGGGTGGCTTTCAGGTCGTCACAATCGCCACGGCGATCGTGATCGCGGCAGCTACCGCTCCCGCAGCGCGGCTGTTGCCCGCCTTGCTTGAGACCCGGCCGATGATCTGGATCGGGCGCCGCTCGTACAGCCTGTACCTGTGGCACTGGCCGATCTTTCTGCTGGTGCCGCCGGATGCGTTAGGCGCAGAGTCGCGTTGGCCGGTGGAGGTGTTGCGCTTCGGCTTAACCGTGCTGCTTGCCGCAGCTTCGTACCGCCTGGTTGAGCAACCGGTTCGTAGCCACGGTTTTCGCGGCGCCTGGGCTTTGCTGCGCAGCACACCGCCACAGGCGTTGTTCCAGTCGCTGATCCGAGCCGCGTATCCCGGCCCGGCGATCGGCGCGCTGCTCACAATTGCGCTTGGCGTCATCCCGCTCATCTGGCAGTCGGCGGATGCGACGCCGAGCCGGGCCGCCCCGACAGAACGGCAAGCTGCGCTAGCTCTCACGGCAAACGGTACAACGGCAACGACTGCGCAACCAAACGCAGTTGCGCTGGAGCAGCGGGCCGAACTGGCGAAATTGGCCACCCGGACGCCGGCCGATCCGGCTGCAACCCAGGTTGGGGCGGCACCGGGCCAGG
>JAAUQO010000089.1 GCA_012032775.1 Oscillochloris sp.
GTGAACTTGAGCGCGTTAGACAGGAGATTGTTTTAGGATCTGGCGGAGGCGGTCGACATCACCCTTGATACGGATGGCGTTGGATACCTGGATGTCGGTTTCGATACTGGATTTGCGCCCGGAGTGAGTCGCCTTGATGGATTCGACGGCTTCGAGAACGGTAGAAACGACCTCGACGAACCCGATGCGGTGCTCGATCCCTTCGCCGGTGTCGGCGGCACCCTGATCGCCTGTTCACTCGAAGGCCGCCGCGCAATCGGGATCGATCTCTCCAACGAATATGGCGAGTGTTACCACGATGTCTGCCGGTTCCTTGAATTGGAGTCGCAGCCGTACATCGTCGGCGATGCGCGCCAACTGACGCAATTTCCGCAGGTCGCAACTCAGCAGTTCGACTTGATTCTGACCGACCCGCCCTATGCACAAATGCTGGCCAAAGCCCGCACCGGCGAACGCAAGAAGCGCGGGCGTGGCGAGGCGACGCCGTTTACCGATTCGCCGGCCGATCTGGGCAATCTCAGTTACTGGGAGTTTCTGGACGAACTACGCGATCTCCTCGGGAGCGCCCTGAGCCTGCTGCGCCCACGCGGCCACCTGATCCTTTTCACCAAAGATCTGCAACCGACGCCCGAACATCACAATATGCTCCATGCCGACATCACAATCGCGCTGCGCGAACTGCCCGGCCTGGAATTTCGCGGCTACCGAATCTGGCACGATCAGAGCCAGAATCTATACCCCTTCGGCTATCCGTTCGCCTTTGTGGCGAATCAGGTCCATCAGTTTATCCTTATCTTCCGCTATATGCCGGCTTAGGGCAACGGCCGCGTCTCCTTCTTATGGCCGATGAAAGCCGCACCGCGAATATGTTACTGTGCGAACGGCTGCGCATCAGCGCAGTTTGTATACTGAGGCGCACGCACATGATCCGCAATCACCTGCAATTCCGCTTGATCCGGAGGCCCGTTTCCGATGCGGCCTTGGATCAGTGCGCCCTGTTTCCAGATGATTTCATACCTTAATTAATTGGACACGATCCATTCCAACCGCGGCGCACTGAGGTGTGACGCGGTTTTTGTATGTTTAGGAGGCAATCCATGTCATTGATGCAGGTGCATAACCTTACGAAATATTTCGGCGCCGCGCGGATCTTCAGCGGAGTGAGCTTTCAAATCGCCCCCGGCGACCGCGTCGGGCTGATCGGCGTGAACGGCGCCGGCAAAAGTACCTTGCTCAAGATTATCGCCGGCGTTGAACCGGTCGATCGCGGCGGCGTGCAGATCAAACGCGGCACCCGCCTTGCGTATGTCGCGCAAGAGGCCCGCCCCGATCCGGAGCACAGTCTGCGTGAGGAGATGATCGCCGCACGCCCGGATCTGATCGAACTGCAAGCGGAGTTACGCCTACTTGAAGCAGCGATCGCCGACACCGCCGATCCTGATTGGCAAACCAGGATGGATCGCTACGCTGAGTGTCTGGAGCGGTTCGAACTTGCCGGAGGTTACGATCTTGATCGGCGGATCGAGCAGATCTTGCAAGGGCTTGGGTTTTCGGCCGAACTGATCGATGCGCCGGCCGGTCCGCTTAGCGGCGGCCAGAAGACCCGGCTGACACTCGGCACGGCGCTGCTGGCCGAGCCGGATCTGTTGCTGCTCGACGAGCCGACCAATCACCTCGATCTAGGCGCAGTTGAGTGGCTGGAAACGTTTCTTAGCCGCTGGAACGGCACCCTGATCGTGATCTCGCACGACCGCTATTTCCTCGATCAGGTTACGAATCGCACGATCGACATGGCTCACGGCACCCTGGCCGGTGATTATCCGGCGCCGTACAATCGTGCGATGCGCCTGAAAGCCGAGCGTGAGGCGCTGCAATTGAAGCAGTACGAAGCCCAGCAGGAGCAGATCGCGCGCACCGAGGAGTATATTCAGCGCTATAAGGCCGGCTCCCGCGCCGGCCAGGCCCGTGGTCGCGAGCGACGGCTTAACCGGCTCAAGGATGGCTGGGAACGTATCGACGGCACGGTCGAGCAATTGATCGATCCACCAAAGCAGCAGCGGGCGTTACAGATCACCCTGGCCGGGCCGGCGCGCAGCGATAGCGAAGTGCTGCACCTGGAGCAGTTGCAGGTTGGGTATGCTGAGCCGTTGATCGGGATCGAAAAGTTGGCGATGCAGCGCGGCGAACGGGTGGCAATCCTGGGCGCGAACGGCAGCGGCAAAACCACCTTTCTGCGCACACTGGTCGGTGAATTACCCGCCCTTGGCGGCACAATTCAGCTCGGCCGGCATGTGCGGGTCGGCTACTACTCACAGGGCCACGAGCAGTTGCGTCGTGATTCAACAGTGCTGGCCGAGTTGCAGCGGGCCGATCCGGCCGCCCCCGAGGGCGCGTTACGCACCCTGGCCGGGCGCTTTCTGTTCAGCGGCGACGATGTGTTTAAGCAGGTGAGCGATCTATCGGGCGGCGAGCGTTCGCGGCTGGCACTGGCATGCCTGACGATGCAGCAGATCGAGTTACTTATGCTTGATGAGCCGACCAATCACCTCGATATCGGCGCGCGCCACGCCCTTGAGGCCGTGCTGCAAGAATTCGCCGGTGCCTTGCTCTTTGTCTCGCACGACCGGGCCTTTGTCGATACCGTGGCCGACACGATCTGGGAGGTGCGCGATCGTGAGGTGATCGTGCATTATGGCGGTTATCAGGCGTTTAGTGCAGCGCGAGCCGCGTAGAAACGCACGATCGTACGTTTCGGTGTAACCCGCGCCATTGCGGGCGTCGCTTCGCCACCATACACTCTACGTGTTGACGCTCGTCGCTCAGCCACGTATAATCGGCAGCAGTCTGCGGCTGCGTTTTGGAGCTTGCCATGAAGCTGATAGTCTTTGTTTGCGATGATATTCATGCCGACGCCAGCGTCGATGCTCTGGTTGAGCAGGGTTTTCGTGTGACTCGATTAGCCACCACCGGGGGATTCTTACGGCGCGGTAACACCACATTGCTGGTTGGCCTGGAAGATCATCAGGTTGAACAGGCGCAAGCACTGGTTCAGAAAGCTGCTCCCGGCACCCTGGCGATTACGATGGATTTAGAGCGCTACGAACGACTGTGAGAATGCAGAATTGAGCATATGGAACATGCTTTGCTCCAGCCTTACACGCCTGGTGCCGAAGCGATTTGTTGCATTCTGCAGTCTGCATTCTGTATTATGAAGATCCTCTACGTCGCCGCCGGCATTCCGGTGCCGGGCAGCCTTGGCGGCAGCACCCACGCCTACGAAGTTGCCCGCGGATTAGCCCTTCTCGGCCACGATCTGCATCTGCTGGCCGCCGCACATGAAGGCTGGAGCGGTCTTGCACCCTTTGCGCGGCCGGTCTCGCAGCCTTACAACGGGTTTCAGCTTCATCACCAGGATGTGCCGAAGGCGTTGAATCTTCTGGCGCTAGCGACAACACTGCGTCTGGCGCATGCGATTCGACCCGCTGTGATCATCGAGCGCTACTACAACTTCGCCGGCGCCGGATCATCGCCGCCCGTCGGCTCGGTATTCCGAGTTTGCTCGAAGTGAATGCGTTGATCGTCGATCCGCCGCAGGTGTTCAAGCACCGCCTCGATAATGCGTTCGGCGGGCCGATGCAGGCTTGGGCGAAACAACAGTGTACCTGGGCCAACCGGATTGTGACGCCGTTACACACGACGGTGCCGCCTGCCATCCCGCGCAACAAGATCGTCGAGTTGCCGTGGGGCGCCGATGTTGAACGGTTCGCCACAGTGGCCGCCGCCCGCCGGCCCGCCGGCCCCACGCCGAATGTCGTCTTTCTGGGCAGCTTCCGGGCCTGGCACGGCGTAACCGATTTTGTGCGCGCCGCGCTGCGGTTGATCGAACGCGGTTCACCGGCCCACTTTACGCTGATTGGCGATGGACCCGAGCGCCCGGCGGCTGAAGCACTGGCCGCAACTCATCGGACCCGCTTTCGCTTCAGCGGCGCCCTGCCCTACGATCGGATCCCCGACGAACTCGCCTGCGCCGATGTCGGCGTTGCGCCGTTCAACACCGCCCCGCATCCGGCCTTGCGCAGCGCCGGATTCTTCTGGTCGCCGCTCAAAATCTACGAGTATATGGCCGCCGGATTGCCGGTTGTCACCGCTGCAATCCCACCGCTCGATCAGGTTATCCGCCAGGGGCAGGAGGGCCGGCTCTTTCCTGAGGGCGATATCGGCGGGTTGGCCGACGCGATTGGCGCGGTGCTGGCCGATCCGGCAGCGGCGTATGCGATGGGGCGCGCGCGCGGGAGCGGGTTGTCGCCCATTACTCGTGGCAACGCCACTGTGTTGAGTTGGATCGGTTACTGAATGCGATGGTTGCTAACGGATGTTGACGGCGAGGCCATCAACTGCCTTCTGCAACAGTTATGAACTAAAGCGCACCCGCTGAAACAGATAATCGCCGTGGCGGCGCAGGCTGATCAACCGGAAGCGCGGCGGATCATCGGGTTCAAAGGCGACCCCTTCAACCAGGCTGGTGCGCGGCGCGGCGGGCGTCGGCGGATTGCCGACCACAATCGGGCTGAGCGTCAGAAAGGTTTCGTCGATCAGGCCCGCTGCAATCAAGGCGCCATACACCCGTGCGCCGCCCTCGCTCAACAAGTGTTGCACGCCATTCCGCCGGCGAAGGCTCTGCAACAACGCGCGCAGATCAACGGTATCGCCCTGACTAACGAAATAATCGATCTGCGGGCGCGGGCCAAGACTGGCCCGTAGCTGTTGCGCACCTGCGGCGGTGGTTGCAATCAATACCGGCTGATCGGGGCTTGCGAGTGCCTGCGCATCAGCCGGCAGATCGCCACGCTTGCTCAGCACCACCAGCAAAGGGAATACCGCTTTCCGCTCGGCGCGACGCAGGGCGGCGTAGGTTTCGGCAGCAGCGGGAAAGACCGTTGCCGGCGTCCAACGATGCTTGCGGGCAACCCGCAACGTACCGCCGCCGGTGAGGATAGCATCGGCGCGGGCGCGAATCAAACCCATCAACCAGGTATCGTGGGGAACGCCGCGACTGACGCTACCGCCGCCGGAGTGTTTGGGCAGATCGAAGGAGATACGACCGTCGTGCGAGGCGACAAAATTTGTAACCACCAGAGGTCGATCGGCAGGCGCCGGCGCGATCCGCCAATCACCGCCGTAGATCGCCTGAATTTCCGGCGGAAGCCCCGGCCCGGATCGATCATCGTCATCGAACAACAACTGGTAGGGGGCGCCGGGACCAATCGCAGGCACCGGCACATCAAAAAGCGAAGACATCGCATATCCCGGCAAAAAAGCACCGAGCAAGTCTAATGCCCGGTGCTAAATCCGATATCCGGTTGCCTGACCCCTCAATTCAAGCCGAAACCAGATCAGCGATTCGGGTCAGACCGGCCACAACATGCTGGTGGGACTGCACAAGCAAGTGGAGTGCATCGCGCTGCACAAGCAGATCGGTGCGTGCGCCGAAGCGCAGCGTACTCAGGCGTTCACCCGGCTCAACCGCCTCGCCGGCCTGCACATGGCAGCTAATCCGGCGAGCAAACGGCCCGGCGATCTGCAAAAGCAACAGCGGCCCCCAGTCGGTATCGATACCGATATAGAGGCGTTCATTTCGCTCGGCGGCCAGCGCGTCCTGTACCGGGCGAAACTCGCCGCTAACGTGTTCCAGATAGCGAATCGTACCGGCGCCAGGGCTGCGGCAGATCGGCACATCGATCGGTGCGGCGATGATCGTCAGGCGTAGACAATCGGTATGGAGAAAGCGATGCTCATAGACCTCGTCGATCGTGACGATTGCGCCGTCGGCGGGGGCAAAAACCGCGCCGGGCACCTGTGGCGTCAGCCGTTCAGGATTACGATAGAGTGCAGCCGCCAACGCAGTCAGCGCGAGCGGCACAGGCGCCAAACGCGGGCGCAACCCTAAAGCAAGGCCGGTCAAGCCAAGGCCGATCCCAAGTAACGGTGCCGCCTCACGATCGAGGCCGGGGATAGGTGAAGGACGTTCCTTACTGACGGTCTGTTCGGCCATGCATCAAACCCAACACTACAATAAATTGCCTGGTTGATTCTAGCACGGCCCTTCGCGAATAGCAACCCATTGCGCCTGCTGCAAACCCCAAAAAGGGGTGGGGTTTGGCAATAACTGCGCCAAACCCACCCAGGCCAGGAACTAGCCTTCGGTGAGCAACCCGGCCATATAGAGCATCGCAGCGCGCCGGCCCTGGGGATGCAAACTGCGCCAGAGGCCGATCAAACGATCTTCTTCATTGCTGGCGGGCGGCGCAGCAACCGGCGGAGCCACCGGCGGCACCGGCGGCAGCGCTGCCGCTGAAGTGCCGACCGCTACGTCCGATACGTCCTCTTCTTCAAGCTCCTCGTCGTCATCGGCAAATTCGCCGCCACTCTGGGCAACATAGTTCGCAATAATCACCGCCGACATCTCGGTCAGATCGAGATCGAGGACATCGGCGATTTTGCGAGCCTGATTCGGTTCAGGCAACGTCTTCCCGGTAATATAGTTCTTCAACGCACTATCGCTGATCCCGGTCGCCTTCGAGAGCGCCGAACGCGAATAGCGCCCTTCCATCTGTGCGGCCAACCACTCGCCGAAGGGCGGCATACCGGCCGGCGGCAACTCCATGCGGCGCCGCACCTCTTCGAGCGGCAGTTTTAAAGCCGCACCGATCAATTCGAGGGTGCGAGTGCGCGGGCGCTGGGTTTTGTAGTGTACAAACTGGCGGAGCGAAATAGCGCCGACATCGATCTCACCAGCATACTCACTAATCGATTTTCGCTTCTCCATTGCCGTTCGAAAGACCAATACCGCCAACGGAATGTTTGCATCCGCACTGTTGCTGCGGGCCATGGAACAACTCCTTGTGTTACCAACTTGATACGCTGATTCTTCCGGCGAGCTCATCTCTATACTCAAAAGAGCACAACGGTTATCCGTTGCACACTGATGAAACATGTTGCAACTGCATCACGCATGAGGAGAAATCAATATGATTACAGACGGAAACCGAGAATGCTGGAGTAGACAGATCGTAAATCGACCTGCCTCAGTGTATCGAAGGCGTATCGATACAACTTCACAACGGGTATGAGGTTCCGGCGTTTCTTGTACTTCCAAACAGAAATATATGCTGTATACGTCTAAAGTATAAACGTAAGCTGTCATTTGTCAAGTGCATTCAGCAACAAAACCACTAAATAGCTGTAATTTCATGTATATCGAAGATGGTTTGCCATCAACGGTTCACATACAGGCAACAAGAGCGGCTGTATGCTACAATAGCTCGGTGCTACTGCAATCGCTGAAGTAAAGAGCCGGAAGATCTACCGTGAGCACACATTTCACTGTTGATGATCTGTATCAACTGGGCTGGATCGAGGATATTCGGCTCAGCCCCGACTGTCGTCAGGTCGCCTTTGTTCGCGTATCGGTTGATCGGCGCACAAATACCTATCGGCGTGCAATCTATCTTGTAACAATTACCGACGCTGTGCCGCGCCGTTTCAGTAGTGGCGCACATAATGATCGTCAACCGCGTTGGAGTCCCGACGGCACACGATTGGCATTTGTTTCGCATCGCGATGATGAACGCGGCCAGATTTATCTGATTCGCACCGACGGCGGCGAGGCCCAAAAACTTACCGCGCTGCCCAACGGCGCAAGCGATCCGGCCTGGAGTCCCGACGGCAAGCAGATCGCGTTTTTGTCGCTTTTAAATGAGGAAGAGCGCCGCGCCGAGGCCGACGGCCCGCCCGAAGCGCCGGCCGACGCCTGGGCGGTGCAGCGGGCCAAAGAACAGCGCAAGTATGAAGAAGAACAACGCAATGATCCACGGGTGATCACGAAATTGCCTTACCGTGGCGGGACGAATTTTTACGACGATCGGCGCAGGCATGTGTACCTGATCGATGTGCCGAGCGGCGATATCGAGTCCGCACCGACGGCGCGGCGCATCACCGACGGCGATATTCATCATGCGCCGCCGGCCTGGATGCCCGACGGCGCCAGCTTACTCACCACCGCTACCCGCGATCCCGAGGCCGATTCGATCTTCGCCTTTTATGATGTATTGCGGATTTCGATCGCCGACGGCAGTATTCGGCGCCTCACCGAGGCCGGGTTTTCCTACTTCGACCCGCAGCCCTCACCCGACGGCAGCCGGATCGCGTTTCGCCGCTTAAATGAAGCGCGACTGCTTGCCGAAGGCAGTCAGGTGGCGATTATTCCGGCCCAGGGCGGCGACCCCGCAGATCTGACCGCACATACCGATTTGAATGTCGAACAGTTCCACTGGCAGCCTTCCGGCGAGGGAGTTTTCTTCCTGGCCGGCCGGCAGGGCGACGCCCATATTTATGGGATCGGCTTGCCCGGCACGCCGACCTATCGGCAGGGCGAGACACTGGTGCGCGGCCGGCGGATCGTGAATGAATTTGCGGTCGGGCATGACGGCACGATCGCCTTTGTCGCCGGTTCGCCCGCCAATCCCTGCGATCTGTTTGTGCGTACACCCGAGGGCGAAGAACGCCAACTGACGCACATAAACGCCGCATTGCTCGCTCAACGCACGGTTGCGGCGATCGAAGAGCTGCGTTATCTCGCGCCCGACGGCAAAGACGTTCAGGGTTGGGTACTGTATCCGCCCGATTGGCAAGCGGAACAACGCTATCCATTGGCGGTGCATATTCACGGCGGGCCGCATACCATGTGGGGGCCGAGCTTCCGCTCGATGTGGCACGAATGGCAGGCCAATGCCGCCGCCGGCTATATCGTCTTTTTCTGCAATCCACGCGGCTCCGACGGCTACGGCGAGGCGTGGCGCGACGCGATTCGCGGCAAATGGGGCGAGGCCGACGCCGATGATATTCTGGCCGGGATCGATCATCTGATCGAGCGCGGCCATATCGATCCGGCCCGGATTGCCGTCACCGGCGGCTCATACGGCGGCTTCATGACCACATGGTTAATCAGCCATTCCGAGCGCTTCCGCTGTGCGGTTGCCGCGCGCGGCGTGTACAATCTGATCAGCCAGCACTCGACCAGTGACGCCCATGAGCTGATCGAGATTGAGTTTAACGGATTTCCCTGGGAGATCTACGAAGAATTGTGGGAACACTCGCCGTTGGCCCACGTTCATAAGATCGAAACACCACTGTTACTCTTGCACAGCGAACAAGACTATCGGGTGCCGATCAGCGAGGCCGAGCAATTGTTCGCGATGCTGCGCCGCCGCCGCAAAACGGTTGAGCTGGTGCGCTACCCACGCGAAGGCCACGAACTAACGCGCAGCGGTGAGCCGAATCACCGCGCCGATCATATGCGCCGAACCATCGCCTGGTTCAACCGTTTCTGTCAGTTGGAGGAACGCAACTCATGAGCGACCATGCCCACCGCGTCGATCATCAAGATTGGGATACCCTGACGCCGCAACTGTTGCTTGAGGCGCTGGTTTATGAACTGTACCATCCGGTGAGTTTGTTGGGCAGCCAACTCAAGCGCCTGACCGATGATGATGATCCACTCTCGGAGGATGACTACGAGGCGATTTTTGCACAAATGCACGGAGCCGTTCGCCAACTGAGCAAGACGGTTGTTCATTTGAAGCGCTATACTGCGGAACGTAAGAAGGATTAACCTACGGGTTTAGGTGCGGTATTTTATAAGAAATCAGAGGGGGCTTCTCAAAATGACCGTAGTGTGCTATATTACGGCCATCCAGCAGCGTCCGTTGCCGCGAAGTATCCCCCGTCTGACGACTGGCGATCCCCGGCCCGCAGCGACCTCCCCGACCGAGGCACAGCACGCGACGTTGTCCCTTATAACGCATGTTCGGGGCGAAACATGCATGGTATTGGATCGGTTCTTCGTTCGTGATGTTGAATGCAGGGCTACCTGCAGTCGCTGTGCTGGGAACTACAATCCGGCATGGAGGAGTTCGACGGGAATGCAAGTCAAGTTGTTTGTCGGTAACCTGGCCTGGAGCGTTAACGACCAGACGCTCGAGGAAGTATTCAGCGAGTACGGTGAGGTTCAGAGCGCACGTGTCATCCACGATCGCGACACTGGTCGCTCGCGCGGTTTCGGGTTTGTCGAGATCGATGTCGAAGATCTAGCGGAAGTCCTCCGCGCAACTGATGGTCTGGACATTAATGGGCGTGCGATTCGCGTGAACGAGGCCGAAGATAAGGGCGGCCCCGGCGCACGTGGCCCACGACGCGACTCCGGCGGTTTCGGCGGAAGTCGGCGTTATTAGTCTGTTTGCTTAGGCCGGTGTTCGCCTCGCCTGGCTGCGGCAACAAAGGTATCGATGTTCGCCCTCTGTCATCCCGACAGAGGGCTTTTTGCGGAGGATGTCGGTCATCACGGCGCCGGCTTGCACCAATGCGCTGACGACCGATAACAATGCGGTGAGTTTGCTTGCATTGACAGCACAGGGTCTGTATTGCTCACAGGCCGATCTGTATATCGACCCCTGGGCGGCGGTGGATCGGGCGATTATCACCCATGCCCATAGTGATCATGCCCGCCCCGGCAGCAAGGCATACTTGTGCAGCACCGTCTGCGCGCCGCTCTTACGCATGCGCCTGGGCGAAATTCAGATCGAAACTCTTGCCTACGGCGAGGCGCTCATCCACCGCGGCGTGAAGATCTCGTTGCACCCGGCGGGCCATATTCTGGGCGCGGCGCAGGTGCGGCTTGAGTATCAGGGCGAAGTCTGGGTTGTCTCCGGCGACTATAAAACCGAACCCGATCCCACATGTGCATTCTTCGAGCCGATTCGCTGCCATGGTTTCGTAAGCGAGGCCACGTTCGGCCTGCCGATCTACCATTGGCCGGCACAAACTGAAGTCTTCGCCCAGATCAATCAGTGGTGGCGCGCTAATCAAGCTGCCGGCCGGGCCAGCCTGCTGCTCGGCTATGCCCTCGGCAAGGCCCAGCGCTTGCTGGCCGGTCTTGATCCGGACATCGGGCCGATCGTCTGTCATGGCGCCGTCGAGCAGATGAACCAGTTGTATCGCGCCGCCGGCGTAGCGCTGCCGGCAACCCGGTACAGCGGCGATCTCGGCCGTGATTTCGCTTGGAGCCAGGCGCTGATCGTGGCGCCGCCGTCGGCCCACGGCACCACCTGGAGCCGCCGCTTCGGCGAGGTATCGGCCGGTATGGCTTCGGGCTGGATGCAGATTCGCGGCACCAGACGCCGCCGAAGTGTCGATCGCGGCTTTGTGCTCTCCGATCATGCCGATTGGTCCGGCCTGCTGGGGGCGATTGCGGCAACCGGCGCCGAAAAAATCTGGGTGACCCACGGCTACACCGCCGCACTTGCCCGTTATCTGGCCGAACTCGGCTATGATACAAGCATTGTGCCGACTCGCTTTGAGGGCGAGCATACGAGTGATGATATCGGCGAAGCGTAGAAGGAGGTTTGCCCTGAACCCGTTGACGATCGTACTCTTCATCCTCGGAATCCTTTTGTTGATCGGCGGGGCGGAGTTGTTGGTGCGCGGCGCAACCCGCCTGGCGGCCGCGCTGGGTGTGCCGACTCTTATCATCGGGCTAACGGTTGTGGCGCTGGGCACAAGTTCGCCCGAACTGGCCGTGAGCTTACAGGCGGCGTTCAATAATCAAGCCGCGATCACATTGGGGAATGTGGTCGGCAGCAATATCGCCAATCTGCTGCTCATCCTGGGTGTGGCCGGGCTATTCGGCGCGTTGCCGGTGGCGAAACAGTTGTTGCGCCGCGATGTGCCGGCGCTTACGGCGGCAACAATCCTGACCCTGGTGCTGGCCCTTGATGGCTCGCTCGGCCGAATCGACGGCGCAATCTTAATGATCGGCCTGCTGGCCTATATGATCTTTACTATTCGCGGCGCCCGTAGCGGCAAAGGGCCGAGCGCCGTCGGCCCGGAAGCCAACGAGGCGGTTGCCGAGAACCGCAAAGCCGGGATCGCCACGCTGACGCTCAATCTTGCCCAGCTTGCCGGCGGTTTAGCTTTGCTGATTATCGGCGCAAGCTGGCTGGTTGATGGCGCAGTACTCTTCGCCGGCGCACTCGGGGTGAGTGAATTGGTGATCGGCCTGACCGTCGTGGCGATCGGCACGTCGCTACCCGAGATCGCCACATCGGTGATCGCCGGATTGCGCGGCGAGCGCGACATCGCAGTCGGGAATGTGGTCGGCAGTAATCTGCTCAATCTGCTGGCAGTACTCGGCCTGACCCTGGTGATCAGCCCGGAACCGATCCCAGTACCGGCCTCGGCAATCAGGTTCGACATCCCGGTAATGCTGGCGGTTACGCTGCTGGCCTGGCCCTTGTTCTACACCCGCCACGCCGTTACGCGCCGCGAGTCGATCCTTCTGACCGGCCTATACATTGCGTATACGGTTTATGTGGTGCTGGCGGCAACGGCGAGTCCGATTCTGCAACTTTATAGCCTGACCTTTCTGGTTCTGATCCCGATTCTGGTGGTGATGATTATGATCCGGACGCTGCGCTACTATGCGGAACAGCGCAGCGCAGCCCGGGCGCGGAACGAGATTTGAGAGCGTTTGCCGAACTCTACGCCGCACTTGATGCGACGACGAAGACAAATGCGAAACTGGCGGCGTTAGGCGATTATTTTGCTGCGGCGCCGCCGGCCGATGCGGCCTGGGCGCTATACTTTCTGAGCGGGCGACGGTTACAGCGCCTGATCGGGGCGCGTAAATTGAGCGACTGGGCGATTGAGTCGATCGATCTGCCGCCGTGGTTGTTCAGCGAGTGCTACGATGCCGTGGGCGATCTGGCCGAAACCGTGGCGCTGTTGCTGGGCGAGCCGACGGCAGGCGCCGATCCGGCCGCAGGCCAAGGATTGGCGGTGTGGATCGAGCAACACTTGCTGCCGCTCCGTACTGCCGACGAGGAGACGCAACAGGCGGCGGTGCGCCGGGCCTGGGCGATCCTCGATCAACCGCAGCGCTTTCTGTGGAACAAGCTGATCACCGGCGGCTTTCGAGTCGGCGTGGCCCAGGGTTTGGTCACCCGCGCCCTGGCACAAGTAAGCGGACTGGACGTAAGCGTGATCGCCGGGCGCTTGATGGGCGAATGGCAGCCGAGCGCAGATTGGTATCGCGAATTGCTATCCGCCGATACCACCGATACCGACCATAGTCGGCCATACCCATTCTGCCTGGCCCATCCGCTCGAAGGCGATCCGGCTGCACTCGGCGAAATAGGTGATTGGCAGGCCGAATGGAAATGGGACGGGATTCGCGCCCAGTTGATCCGGCGCAACGGCGCGACCTTCATCTGGTCGCGCGGCGAAGAGTTGATCAGCGAACGCTTTCCCGAACTGCTGGCCCTCGGCGAGCATCTGCCCGATGGATTCGTGATCGACGGCGAGATTTTACCCTTCCGTGAAGGCGGTGTGTTGCCGTTCGCGCAACTTCAACGCCGGATCGGACGCAAGAGCCTCGGCAAAAAGATTTTGAGCGACGTGCCGGTGGTGCTGGTTGCCTATGATCTGCTGGAGGCGCAGAGTGGCGATCTGCGCGATCACCCATTGGCCGAGCGACGCAGACACCTGGAAGGATTGGTGTCCCAGGTTGCCGCGCAGGCTCCGCAACTGCAGATCTCCGCATTAGTAGCGGCAAGCAGTTGGGCCGAGTTGGCGACAGCGCGGGAGAATGCGCGCGCACAACGGGCCGAGGGACTGATGATCAAGCGACGCAATTCGCCCTATCGAGTCGGGCGAGTGCGCGGCGACTGGTGGAAATGGAAAGTCGATCCCTACAGCGTCGATGCAGTCCTTATCTATGCGCAACGGGGCAGCGGCCGGCGGGCCAGCCTCTACACCGACTATACCTTCGGCGTATGGGACGGCGAGCAGTTAGTGCCGTTCGCCAAAGCCTATTCGGGGCTAACCGACGCCGAGATCCGCCAGGTTGACGCCTTTATCCGCCGCAATACGCTGGAAGCGTTCGGCCCGGTACGCACCGTGCGCCCGGAATTGGTGTTTGAACTCGCATTCGAGGGCATTCAACTCTCAACGCGCCACAAATCGGGGATTGCGGTGCGTTTCCCACGGATTCTGCGCTGGCGCCGCGACAAACCGGCCGGCGAAGCCGACAGCCTGGCGACGGTGCGGGCGTTGATTCCGGCGGCGGAGTGAAGCTTGACAGATAGCCAGTTTGTGCTACTATTTTATTCGATATCGGATATTAGACACAGGTTATGCCCATGTGGACAACGCAAACAGATCTGCTTGAGCAGGTCGAGTTGCTACGCATAGAAGCGACCAGTCGGCTTACACAGAGCCAGCGTAGTGAATTTGGGCAGTTTCTTACGCCTGCACCAATCACACGATTGATGGAGAACGATTTCTCGGCCCGTACGAGCCGCGCTGATCCGTGCAAAGCGCGAACCAGGAGCAACCATGCCCGCCGTACAACCTCCACGTCGAAATGGTTCTCAGCTACCGGGGATCTTGTTGGTGGTGGGATTATTGGCAGTGGCCGCAATTGTGCTTGGTGTGCTGCAGATCGCCCGTGGCGCCGGGCATAACCTTGATGCAATGGTGGTGACGGCGGCGCCGCTGCCATTACGTACCGCCCCGCCGAAGAACGGCCCGCTATTGCTGCCGACGATCGGTACGGCGGCAACCGCAACCCCGCTGCCGCCGGTTGACTCCCCGGCAACGGTGTTGCTGCTCGGCAGTGATCTCCGCCCCGGCGAGACGGCGATTCCGCGTACCGACGCGATTATGGTGGCGCGGATCGATCCGCAGGCAGGGCGCGTGGCCCTGCTCTCGCTCCCGCGTGATCTCTGGGTCGAGATACCCGGCCACGGCCATAATCGCATCAGCAATGCCTACCTCTGGGGTGAACGCGACGGCCCGCCCGGTGCGGGCATGAGCCTGGCTGCCGCCACGGTTGAGCAGTTACTCGGCACAGCGGTTGACCATGTGGTGCTGATCGATCTGGAAGGCTTCACGCAGCTGATCGATGTCATCGGCGGGGTGGATGTCGAGATCACGCAGGAGTTGATCGACAGGCGCTACCCGACGAATGATTATGGCGTGAAGACGGTGCATTTTCTGCCGGGCCGCCAACGATTGTATGGCGAGGATGCCCTGGCCTATGCACGCATGCGACACCCCGACAGTGATTTTGATCGCGCCCAACGTCAGCAGCAGATTGTGTTGGCGATCGGCACACGCTTGCGCGAACGCGGGCATCTAGCGAATGTGATGGCCGCCGAAGAGATTAGCGCCGCCCTTGGTAAATTGCTGATCACCGACATGCCCCGCGAACGCATGATCGGCCTGGCCTGGGCATTGCGCGATCTGCCGCTTTCCGCCGTTGAGCAGCACGCAATCGGCGCCGATGATGTGTCCTTCGGCGTGGATGCCGATCTGTATGCCCAACGCCCGCAACCCGGCGTGATCGAAGCGGCGGCACAGCAGTTGCTGGGCGAGTAGGCTACAAAATATCGATATCCTCTATCTTGTAGCCTCCTTTGCACCGACCCTCAAGCTATGCTACACTCCCAGTGAGCGGTCAACGGGGACCGACAGGTGAGATGAGGACGTACGCTGCGCGCCGATAAGAGAGCTGCGGCACCTACGCCCGGTTCCCGTGCTTTGGCACGGGTTTTTTTATGCGTCGCACAGAGCCAGGGAGGATGTGAGGATGGATGTATCGATTGAAGATTTACTTCCCGGCCAGGCTGAATCCGGCACGGATTTAGCACCAGAAACACTGCACGAGATGTACCGCTATATGCTGCTCGCACGGGCGATCGATGAGCGGATGTGGATCCTGAATCGCGCCGGGAAAGCACCGTTCGTGATCTCGTGTCAGGGCCACGAAGCCGCCCAGGTTGGTTCGGCTTTTGCGCTGATGCGCGGCAAAGATTTTACCCTGCCCTATTATCGCGGCCTGGCAACGGTGTTGGTGATGGGTATGACCGCTACGGAAGTGATGCTTTCGCTGTTCGCCCGCGCCGCCGACCCAAACTCCGGCGGGCGCCAGATGCCCGCCCATTACTCCAGTCGCCGCCTGAAGATTATCACCCAGTCTTCGCCGGTCGGCACCCAGATCGCCCACGCCGCCGGTGTCGGTCTTGCCGAGAAGATCAAGCGCGGTGATGCGGTTGTCTGGACGAGTTTCGGCGAAGGCACCACCAGTCAGGGCGATTTTCACGAGGGCATCAACCTCGCAGCCGTCCACCAGTTGCCGGTGATCTTCCAGTGCGAGAATAACGAATACGCGATCAGTGTGCCGCAAAAGATGCAGATGGCGGTTGCAAGTGTGGCCGACCGCGCCGTAGCCTATGGCATCCCCGGGGTTTCGGTTGACGGCACCGATGTTCTGACAATGTACGAAGTAACCCGCCGGGCCGTCGAACGGGCCCGCCGCGGCGATGGGCCGACCCTGATCGAGGCGCGGGTGGTGCGCTTAACCGCACATAGCTCCGACGATAACGACCGGACGTACCGGCCGCAGCGCGAATTGAAGAATCTGCGCCATCAAGACCCGGTCATCCGTTTTGCCCAACATCTCAACGACCACGATTTGATCAGCGAAGCCGAGGATAAGGAGTTGCGCGAGGCGATCGCCGCCGAAGTGGACGAGGCCACCGATGTTGCCGAAAAAGCTCCGATGGCCGACCCGGAAACCCTGTACGATCATGTGTATGCGCCGTCGTCATAAACTCGTAGCGCCGCAACGGCGTGCGTTTGCGAAGTTACGCAATCCTGAAGGATCATCAGTATGCCGGAAATAAATGTGCTCGAAGCCATCCGCCAGGGCATCGACGAGATGATGGCCCACGACGAGCGGATTTTCGTCTTCGGCGAGGATGTCGGCAAACGCGGCGGCGTGTTTCGCGTGACTGAGGGTTTGCTCGCGAAGTACGGCCCGCTACGCATTATCGACTCGCCGCTCGCCGAGAGTGTGATCGCCGGTGCATGTATCGGCGCCGCCATGAACGACACATTGCCGATCGCCGAGATCCAGTTCGCCGACTTTATTGCGCCTGCCTTTAACCAGATTGTGCAAGAGGCGGCCCGTATTCACTACCGCTCCAACGGCGATTGGAGTGTGCCGATGGTGATTCGTGCGCCCTACGGCGGCGGTATCCACGGCGCGCTCTACCATAGCCAGAGTATCGAGGCCTTTTTCGCCCATGTACCGGGATTAAAGGTGGTGACGCCCGGCACACCCTACGACGCCAAAGGCTTGATCAAAAGTGCGATTAGCGACCCGAACCCGGTGCTCTTTCTCGAACATAAGAAGACCTATCGCCTGATCAAGGGCCAGGTGCCGGAGGAAGCTTACCAGGTGCCGATCGGCCCCGCCGATGTGAAGCGGCCCGGCGAAGATCTGAGTGTCTTCGCCTATGGCTTGATGTTGCACTATTGCCTGGAGGCGGCGCAACAACTGGCCACCGAGGGCGTGAGCATCGAAGTGGTCGATCTGCGTACGCTGCGCCCGCTCGACACGGAGACGATCCTGGACAGCGTGCGCCGCACCGGCAAAGCCCTGGTGGTTCACGAGGATAATCTGTTCGGCGGCTTCGGCGGCGAAGTCGCCTCGCTGATCGCCGAACACGCCTTCGAGTACCTGGACGCACCTGTCCGCCGATTGGGCGGCCCCGATGTGCCGGCCATGCCTTTCGCCAAATCGCTCGAAGATGCCTTTATGCCGTCGCCGGCCAGGATTATCGCCGCCCTACGCGATCTGGCCGCGTATTAACACAAGCAGGTTCACGGCGGCACGCCTGTCGCCGTCGTGAACTTCAACACGATTATGAGCACAGATATCACCATGCCCCAGTTGGGCGAAAGCGTGACCGAGGGAACCGTCGGGCGCTGGTTGAAACAGCCCGGCGACGAGGTGAAACGCTACGAGCCGCTGCTGGAGGTAATTACCGACAAGGTTGACAGCGAAGTCCCCTCACCGGTCTCCGGTACGTTGTTGGAAATTGTAGTCCCCGAAGGCGAAACGGTTCGCGTCGGGACGTTGCTCGCCCGCGTCGGGGTTGCCGGCGAAACCGCTGAGTCGTCGGCCGTATCGGCAAGTGCCGGTGCAAGCGCCGCCGCAGCAAGCACCGGCGCCAGCATCGGTGACGGCAAAGCCACAAGTACTGCAACGAGCGCCGCCGTAGCAACCGAAAGCAATGGCCGCAACAGCTATCTTTCGCCGGTGGTGGCACGCCTGCTGGCCGAACATCAACTCGACGTAAGCCAGATCAACGGCACCGGCCAGAATGGCCGGGTGACCAAGCAAGACGTGCAGCGCTTTATCACCCAACGCCAGGCCCAACCGGCACCACAACCCGTAGCGCAACCGGCGCCGCCGCAGCAAGCAGCGCCTCAACCGGCACCATCAGCGCCGCTGGAACTACCGGAGGACGCCGAACTTGTGCCGCTCAGCCCAATGCGCCGCGCCATCGCCGATCATATGTTGAAATCGATCCGCACGGCGCCCCACGTTACCACGGTGATGGAGGTGGATCTGAGTGCGCTTATGGCCGATCGCGCCAGGCGCAAAGAGGAACTCGCGCGCCAGGGCATACGCCTGACGCTCACACCATACTTCGTGCAAGCCGTAGTAACGGCGCTGCAACAGGTGCCGGTGCTGAACGGCAGTTTCAGCGAGCAGGGGATTGTGCTCAACCACCGCATCCACGTCGGCATGGCCGTGGCGCTCGACGAAGGCCTGATCGTGCCGGTCATCCGCGACGCCGATGAAAAGAATCTGCTGGGACTGGCCCGCACGGTGAACGATCTGGCTGAACGGGCGCGTACCCGCCGGCTCAAACCCGACGAAACCCAGGGCGGCACCTTTACGCTCACCAACCATGGCACCACCGGCAGCCTGTTCGCCACGCCGATCATCAACCAGCCGCAAGCGGGGATTTTGGGGGTTGGCGCCGTGGTGAAACGCCCGGTTGTGATCACACAGAACGGCGTGGATGCAATCGCAATCAAGCCGATGTGTTACCTCTCACTCACCTTCGACCATCGTATCGCCGACGGCGCCGTGGGCGATGCGTTCCTGGCAGCAGTGGTAAAGCGGCTCGAACAAGGTGGATAGCCCGGCGGGGTGAATCATCACGCGATGATTCACCCTAAATTCAACTGACCCGCAAGCAACTCGTCGTCGGCGTAACCCTGGTTGAGCGCACGCAAACGGCCGTCGGCGGCGATAACCACAGTGGCGGGAACCGTGAGCAGGCCGAGTTTATCGGCCAGCGTCGCATGTTCGTCGGCACGCAAGCTAAGTACGGCGGCGCGATTGCCGATCCGATCAGCCAGGCGGCGCAAGGCCGGCTCCTGGCGAGCACGACAATCACCGCATCCCGGCAGCGTAAAGGCTACCACCGCCGGCACGCCCGCAGGAAGCAGGTCGGCGAAGATATGCTGATCGGCTAATGTCGCCATCCGCCGCTGCGCCAACCGGCGCCCCAGCCAGATCAGAACCGTCAGCCCTGCGGCCAGAGCCGCCACAATCACTAATCGTTCAACCATCGCTGGTTATCTTCAGCCGTTGCAACTGGTAGTAAACAAAGCACCCGGCGCAGAAGCCGACACTCAGATTCAGCGCCGCCAGCGCCACCACCAGCAAGGCCAAGCCCCAGCCGAACACCGTAAAGCCGCTGTATAACGCCACGACCCCAATTCCCAGTACCGTCGCACCCATGCCCTGGGCAAAGCGATGGGGCGCCGCCGGCTCGATATGCAGGTCGGGCCGCAACAGTCCGGCCGGGCGCAACCCGTCGCGGTAGATCCGTTGGAACAGGGCAGCCTCGGAGGTGACGGTGCCGAGGGCCATTACCAGCGCCGTAAAGCCGGCCAGCCAGGGCAGATTCAACAGAAACGCCGCCAGCACAAACCCGACAATAAAGGCTTGATTCACCCGCAGCGCCGTTCGATCAAACTGAACCGGTGTATGGTTTTGCCGTACGTCGCTCATCACTTCCTCGCTCGGTGATCATGTGCGCCGGATAGGCTATGCGCCGGCGCAGACTATTGTAGCGCTGCTCCCCGCAAAAAGTCAAGTTCTTACGTGAAATTATTAAGTTAAACTGCAGCAGCCTGTTCCGGCAAGGCCGAAGCACACTGCGGCGGTGTTTATCGGCGGCTACTCAGCTCCAACATCAAGTACGCGCCCAGATAAAGCATTCCACTCAGCGCAATCGCCGGGCCGATCACCGGCACCCCGGCGCTGCCGATCGTCTGACCGATCAGCCAGGGCAGGCCGGCTGCACCCAGCATCGCCGCCGAAACCTGGAAGCCTACGGCGTTTGCGCTGTGTTCACTGCCGACACGGGCCGGTGTGGTGGCGATCAGGGCCGGGAAGATCGGCGCGAGACTCAAGCCGGCGATCAGCAAGCCGAATAAACTCAGCAAGCCGCCGGCGCTATCAAACCAGATCAGCCCACTGCCGAGCAGCGCACCCAATAGTCCCAACCGCAGCAACACGGTTGGACTCAGGCGATTGGCGGCGATCCCGGCCAGAATCCGCCCAACCGTCAGCGCAGCCCAGTAGCCGCTCACCCATTGCCCGGCGCTTACTTCAGGCACGCCGCGGCCCAACGTGAGCAGGGTAAAACTCCACTGGCCGATACTCACTTCCAAGCCGGTATAAAGCAGAAACACCAGACAACCGATCCAGACCACCGGCTTACCGAGCGTCTGCCGCAATCCGATCGCCGGGCGCGGCTCCGGCGCTGTGTCCGCATCGGCGGCATGCCAGCGCCGCCGCGTGAGTGCGAAGGCCAACGCCAGCACTAACTGACCGCCGCCGACAATGGCGTAGCCGAGTTGCCAGGGCTGATCGGCGGCGAGCAGAAAACTCATCAGCGCCGGGCCGGAGGCGGCGCCAAGTCCATAGCAGGCGTGCAGCCAGGTGATAGTGCGAGGGCTGTATTGTTCGGCGGCATATGCGTTCAAGCCGGCATCGATCGCGCCGCGCCCGCCCCAAGCAAAACGGTCAACGGCAACAACACAAACCAGGCCGGCGCAACCGCGAATCCCAACAGCGCCAGCGATGTCGCCAGACAACTGATCGCCAACAAAACCCCGACCCCAACCCGCGCCAACAGTTTGCCGCTCTGCACACTGATCGCCAGGTAGCCGAGCGAGAAAAAGGCCAGCAACGTACCGAGCGACTCAACTCCGACCGCCACATGATCGGCGATCGAGGGCCAGGCCACGCCGAGCAAGCCGTCGGGTAAGCCAAGACTGATAAATCCAATAAACGTCAGCCCCACCAGCAAGGGGCGGGAAACCGGGCGCGATAGTGTGTGCGGGGCCATACAAACATCTCCTCTACAGCCAATGAACCAGGGTATAATACGCCCATCCCAGTTTACGTACAGCGACCGGCAGAATGATCGGGCTAAAGTACATCTTCGGATTGCGCGTCCGATATTCGGCCAGGTTTCAACAGATGGCTTCTTCGCTATAGTTTCCTGGTGTCTGTATGCGCTTGCCCCACTCCCGCTGGCTCTGGTTCGCCGTCCTGTTTGGATTGTTCTGCACGCTGCTGCGTGACACACCGACTTATGCCGCGCCGGAAAGCCAACCGGCGCCGCTCGTGGTTGCGACACGGGTGATCGAGCCGTTTGTTATTCAGACGCCGGGCGGCCTGAGCGGCTTCAGCATTGATCTGTGGAATGAGATCAGCCGGCGCAGCGGATTGCAGTTCGAGTATGTTGTTGTCGATACAATCGACGAACTGCTGAATATTGTGCGTAATAACGAGGCGGATCTTGCGATCGCCGCGATCAGCATGACGCCGGAACGCGAGACCGATCTGGATTTCTCCTACCCGATCTTCAACTCCGGCCTGCAACTCATAATCCGCATCGGTGGCGGTGGATGGCTGAATGTACTCAGCAACTCGATCATCGAATTGTTGGGCATTGTGCTTGGGTTGGTGTTCATTATGGCGCTGATCGCCCATCTGATCTGGTTTATCGAGCGTGGGCGCAACCCCGATTTTTCCACCACGTACTGGCCCGGCGTCTGGGAAGCGTTTTACTGGGCCGGCGTCACCCTCTCGACGGTCGGGTATGGCGACAAGGCGCCCCGCACCAATCGCGGACGCGCCCTGACCTTGATCTGGATCTTTGTCGGTTTATTCCTGGTGGCGAACTTCACCGCCCGCGTCGCGTCGCAACTTACGCTTGCCGAATTACAAAATGATATTGAAGGCGTGAGCGATCTGCCCAATCGGCGGGTTGTAACCGTGGCCAACAGCACCGCCGCCGAATACCTGGCGGCGCGCAACATCGCCTATCGCGGCGTTGACCATATCGACGACGCCTTCACGATTCTGCGCAGGGGCGAGGCCGATGCGCTGATCTATGATGCGCCTGTCTTACGCTACCGGATCAACCAGTTCCCCGATCGCCGGCTTCAGGTTGTCGGCGATATGCTGCAAAGCGAGCCATACGGCATTGCACTGCCGGAGAACAGCACATTGCGCGAAACACTCAACCAGGTGCTACTGGAGATGATCAGCGACGGAACGTATAACCGGATCTATCAGCGCTATTTCCAGAATGAGTGAATGATCAGGCAATCCACAAACCGTTACGCCGTCAATGGATACAGGCGAAGCGCATACGCGCTTCGCCTGTATCGCATACCGTCAAAAACCAATGCTTTGTGCAGTATTAGTCGCCCATAATCTCGGCTTTGGCCGGGATAATCCGCTTGCGCTGGTCGGCTTCCTTAACCCGGTACACATTCCAGATCACGCCGGTCGCCTCCATCGCACGAATGATGTAGCCGGAGAGGTCGATCTGCCACCAGCGCAGGCCGTGGAACGCCGAGCGTGGGAATGCGTGGTGGTTGTTGTGCCAACCTTCGCCGAAGGCCAGCAGGCCGACGATAAAGTTGTTGCGGCTCGCATCACGGGTGTTGTAATCGCGCTGGCCGAAGGTATGACAGATCGAGTTGACGCTCCAGGTGATGTGGTGAGTCAGGAAGATCCGCAGCAGGCCACCCCAGAGCAGGCCTTGCCAACCGGCGATCAGGGTCGGGATGAGCAGGCCGATCCCGGCAAACAAGAACCAGTAACGCGAAACCCAGACCACCACCGGATCTTTCTTCAGCCAGGTGCCATAGACGGCGATATTGTTCTTGTGGGCGAAGAGCCAGCCGGTATGGGCGTGCCAGAGCCCTTCCATCGGGCTGTGCGGGTCGTCTTCATCGTCCGAGTGGGCGTGGTGCTGGATGTGAGTCGAAGCCCACTCCATCGGACTCCCCTCCAACGCCAGGCAGCCATGATCAGCCAGAACGCCTT
The DNA here is from genome assembly GCA_012032775.1 of Oscillochloris sp. GTDB lineage: Bacteria > Chloroflexota > Chloroflexia > Chloroflexales > Chloroflexaceae > JAAUQO01. The sequence goes on from JAAUQO010000089.1 coordinate 23,336, forward strand.
CACGGGCTTGCTGGTCTCGAAGCTCTTGTGGGTAAGCA
>JAAUQO010000343.1 GCA_012032775.1 Oscillochloris sp.
AACTGCGGCCAAGACCCGCACGCTCCAACGCCGCCAGCAACTCAACATCGGTTGCGCCGGGCCTGGCAATCAGGAGATTCTCACGAATCGAGGTATGAAAGAGGTAGGTGTCCTGCGCAACCAGAGCTACCTGTCGGCGCAGGGCGGTGCGATCAAATACGCGGATATCCGTACCTTCCAGCAGAATGCGCCCTTCCTCAGGATCCCAGAACCGCAATAACAGATGCGCCAGTGTCGTTTTGCCGGCGCCCGAAGGCCCGACCAGCGCGATCGTTTTGCCCCGCCTGAGCTCGAATGAGACCTGCTTAACGGCGGCGCCGTGCGAGTGGTCGTACTGGAAGGAAACGTCCGCAAAACGGATCAGCGGCTCGCCCGCACCTGACTCACTGCCGCCGCTCAGTCGCTCCGGCGGCAACGGTTCCGTTCCCTCGTTTTGTTCGGCCGGTTCTTCCATCACTGTCGCGACCCGTGCCGCCGCATTGAAGGCGCGGGCCATCAGCAGCAGGTAGTAGGCAAGTTCCTGGGCCGGCGTAAGAACGGCAATTGCCAGCACCATCACTGCCGGTACCAACGATGGCTCCAGTTCGCCGGCAAGCACGCGCCCATACGCGGTGAGGATACCGGCGGTGATGCCAAGGCCGGCCAGGATATCGACAATCGCTTTGCTGCGCAGGTAATGACGCCCGAAGTAGATCGTCAAGTGCTGCAAGTATGTGTCCAGATAATGCCGTCCGCGGGCGATCCAGGGATGCTGATACTGAAACGCCATCAACTCACGCTGACCCTGAATCGTATCGACGACGTAAGTGCCAAGTTCAGCCAGTTGGTGCTGGACACCATCATACGCCTCGCGTTTCCCCGACTCGCGAAACAGGACGACGCCTGATGCGATCAAGAACAATGCGATCACCCCCATCAGCGCAACATCGATCCAGGCCAGGGCAGCCAGGGCAAGCAACGGTAGCCCCAGGCCAACCACCAGTTGCGGCAACCAGTGGGCATAGAACCCCTCCAACCGATCAATATCGTCGGTTGCAATACCCACCAGATCGCCGCTGCGCCGGCGCTGCAAATACCCCGGACCAAGCGCATCGAGCTTGCGGAAGAATGCAACCCGAAGCGTGGAGAAGACCCGGAACGCCAGGGCATGGGAGAGCCAGAGTCCAACCTCGTTGAGCGCGATCGCGAGCGCCGTCACAACCGCCAGCAGCACCAGCCAGGAGTCGCCTGCAGCGCCATCGATAAAAGCGGTCACTGCGATAGCGGCGACAAACGGCACCCCCAGCTTCAGGATCTCGCTCAGCAGCAGCAGGAACGAGGCAAGGCCGATCTGGATGTACTTCCGTTGCAGCCAACCCCCCAGAAAGCCGAAGACGGCCTGCCGATTAATTGCCGCCCCAGCCCGGACAATCTCACCGGACTCGCCGCGGCGCACGCTCGCCGGTTCGGCAGGCCCCCTGATATCGTCCGGGGGTGCTCCATATTCGCCTATGGCATGGCTCTGGGATTCGCGGGCCTGTTGCGCCATCAGACGTGCATAGACGCCGTTTTGCGCCAGTAACTCACGGTGCGTTCCGACGGCCACCAGTTGCCCGCGTTCAAACACCAGGCAGCGGTCGGCCCGGGCAAGGGAGGAAAGGCGATGGGCGACGATCAGCGTGAGCCGTCCCACCGACAGCCGATCAAGGGCGCTCTGGATCGCAGCTTCATTCTCGGCATCAACCGACGATGTCGCCTCGTCGAGGATCAAGATCGGCGCGTCGCGCAATATCGCACGGGCGATGGCAATCCGTTGGCGTTCACCACCGGAAAGCCGCACGCCCCGTTCGCCGACCCGCGTTGCATACCCGTCGGGCAGCGCTTCAATAAAGGCATGGGCATTGGCCGCTTTGGCGGCAATCACCAACTCGTCGTCGGTGGCGTCGGCTTTGCCCACCCGCAGATTCTCAGCCACCGGCCCATTGAACAAAAATGTCTCCTGGCCGACGACGGCGATCTGCGCGCGAAGCTGCTCCAATGGCAGATCGCGGATATCCTGGCCATTGAGGCGAATTGCGCCGGCCGAAGGATCGTAGAGCCGTTGCAGCAGATTTGTCAGGGTGGTTTTGCCGGCACCGCTTGCCCCAACGATCCCGATACGTTCGCCGCTCTGGAGCGTAAACGAGACATCACGCACTGCGAAGCCGCGCTCGCCGGGATAGCTAAAGCTCACCTTCTCGAAATCCAGGGTTAACGGCAATCCCCGCGACAACGCAGGTACGGGAGCCTGCGCCGTGGCCGCAACAACGGGTTGCGTGTCAAGAATCGCGCTGATCCGGTCGGTAGCGGTAACAGCGGCCACACACTCCTGGTAGTTGGTCGCTACTTCGGTGAGCGGGCGGAATAGCTCCAACCCGATAAGCAGCAACACCACCAGCACCGCCAGCGACAACTCGCCTTCACTGACCCGGACACCGGCCCAACCAAGCCCAAGTGCCAACCCGAGCAGCGCCACGGCACTTGCCGCGCTAATCCCGACGGTACTCACCGTTAGCACGCCGAGGGTCTGGCGCAGCACTTCGCGGGCCCGTTGCGTGAGCAGCGTGATCCGCGCACCGGTTTGGCCAAATGCCTGGAGTGTCGGTAGACCATGCAGCGAGTCAAGAAACGCGCTCCCGAAGCCGGCGTACGCCACCCGTTGCTGTTCACTAGCGCGCACCGCCCATGGCGCCGTGAATGTCGGCAGCACCAGGATCACCAATGCCGTTACGGCATAGATCACTGCGGTTGCCGGATCAAGCCAGGCGACGAACAGCAGCAGCAGCGGCGTGGCGATCAGGGCCGCGATCACCCGCGGAATATACATTGCGAAGAACTGCATCAGCTTATACACGCCGTCGGTCAGCGTCATCAGCAACGCACCGCCGGGCTGCGTGCCGGTATAGGCCGGGCCAAGCTCCATCAGCTTGCGGTAGAGGCGCTCACGGAGCCGGTTTTGGATCGTTGCGGCGGTGACAAAGCCGGTGATCACATGGGTGTGGTAACAGAGCGGCGCTACCACTGCAAGCACCGCAATTGCCCCAAATACCCAGAGTACGACCGTCTGCCCCGTGAGCAGCAGTGCGATCACCCAGCCGATCAGCGCCCGCTGCGCAACCACCACGAATGCGAACACCACTGTGAGCAGACCGGCCCACAACAGCCGCGGCCACCAGGGCAGCGCCATCTGCCAGAGCCGCTTATCGAGCAACACAAACCGGTCGGGCTGAATCATGGTTGTTTGCCTTTACACACCGCTTGCGGATACCCCCCGGTCGGCACGGTCGGGATCTGCTCATTGCGCGAAGATATCAATATCGTCTATAATAGCAGATGCAACCATTAGCATAAACAACTTATAGCGCGACGTGGCGCATTGTTCTGGATTGGATGTCCGGCGTGGAATGTTTTTGTGATGTTCCCTGCCGTATGACGTGACGTGATAAAGAAGGGATTCGTCATGTTCCCATGGCGCGCTAGACCATTCATGCTGTTGATTCCGCTCGTGCTGGCCTTGATTCTCGTTGCATGCGGCAGCGCACCTCAGGCCGGCGCACCTCCGGCGGCCACTGATGCTCCTGCCACGGAAGCGGCCACCGCCGCACCTGCCGAAGCCCCTTCGGAGCCGCTCCGCATCGCTATTACCGGCGATGAAGGCACCCTTACCCCGTACACCTACCAGACCGGCTACCCCGGCTGGAATCTACTCACCCTGGTGTACGATACCCTGCTGATCCTGGATGCCGATAACCTTGCACAACCCTGGTTGGCCGAGAGCTATACCGTGAGTGACGATGGCCTCACCCATACCTTGCTCCTGCGTGACGATGTGACCTGGCACGACGGGCGGCTGCTCAGCAGTGCCGATGTGAAATTCAGCTACGAGTTCTACAAGGCCAATCGGCAATCGCGCTGGACACCGCCGATGGGGGTGATCACCACGATTGAGGCGCCCGATGCACGCACCGTAGTGATGACGCTCGCCAATCCGAATCCCGCCTTTGCCCCTTCAGCCCCTTGCCGATGTCCCGATTATTCCGCAACATATTTGGGAAGGCACGACC
>JAAUQO010000090.1 GCA_012032775.1 Oscillochloris sp.
CCCTGCTCGCCGTGGTGCAAGAGCGGCGCGGGGGCCGCTGGGCCGTGGAAACAGCGCTTGCGCCGGCCACGCGCTGGCTGGCCGCTGTCAGTGGGGCAGTTGTGCTCTGCGCCGGTCTAAGTATTTTGGCTTGGCCCGAACCCGTGGTCGCGGCCTGGCCCTGGCCGACCACCCCGCTGATGACCCGCATCTTCGCCGCCTGGTTCAGCGCCTTCGGCGTCGGGCTGCTCTGGTTCCTGGTTGACGGCGACTGGGAGCGCCTCGCGCTGCTTCCGCGCCTGCTCGTCGCCGCCGCCACGCTCGACCTGACGATGCTCCTGATCCACCGGGGCGATCTCAGCACGACGGGGCCGGGCCTGTGGCTCTACGTCGCGCATCTGTTGGGGCTCATGCTTGTTGGCGGCCTGCTGCACTGGCTCCAGCGGCCAGAGCGTGGCAATCAGGGAGTCACGACGCTGCGGGTCAGCGCCGAACGATGAATGGCGCAACGAATACAGGGTTATGGCATCCCATTTGCATGGTGTAACTATCCGCGCTTTCAGATCGCGCTGCCGCCGGAGTAGCGTCCTTTCGGCGTTGCGGATCATAAACGGCACCTATGAGGGATGTTTGGGTAGCGGATGGGCCGGTTGTTGCCGGCCCATGCGGCGCAGTACGCGCCCGTCGATCACCAGCAAGCCCAATCCGATCCCGACCATCCCGATCAGGTCACTGCTTGTGATTCGTTCGCCGAGGATCAGTGTGCCGAGCAACATGGCGCTGATCGGGATCAAGAGCGTGACCAGCAGGACATTGGTTGCACCGGCTGTCGCCAGCAACCGAAAGTACAGGCCATAGGCCAGTGCGGTGCTCAGGACGGCCAATCCGAGCAATGCGCCCCAGGTTGTAAGGCCGGGTAACGGTTGGCGCCACGGCTGATCGACCAGCAGCACGATCGGCAGGAGCAGGATTGCACTCGCGGTTACTTGCCCGGTTGCGGTGACGAATGGTGCGACCCCGCAATCCGTTTGCCGTACAGGCCGGCACTTGCGTAGGCCAGGGCCGCCAGGATGACGGCGCCCTGGGCCAGGACATGACTCTCCCCACCGCCAAGTAGATCCGGGCCGGTGACCGCAACTACGCCGCCGATTCCGATCAGCACTCCCACAAGCCGCCGCAATGTGAGCGGTTCGTCGCGGGTGAACCACTGCGCCAGCAGGATCGCCCAGAGCGGCGTGGTCGCGTTGAGGATGGCGGCGAGGCCGCTGGGAATCTGCGTTTGTGCGTAAAAAATCAGGCTGAAGGGCAGCAGGTTGTTGAGCAGTCCGAGCATCAGGAAGCGTCGCAGGAGCACGGGTTGCCGCGGGAAGCGCTGGCCTGTGAGCCAGAGCACGATCCAGAGCACGCCGGCCGCGAGACTTACTCGGGCGAGTACCACGGTGAAGGGTTGCAGTTCTGCCAGGGCAACCGTGCTGAAAAAGAATGCGCCCCCCCACAAAAGTGAAAGAAGAACCAATAACGCCCACTCGTTCGCGTTCATCGTGCGATTCATGCCCGTCTCCATATCGGCGAGTCCGCTTCTATCATCGGCGCTGCCGGCTCGCGGCGCACTCCAATTCATGCGCGGCAAACTTTGCTCTGACACAGCGTGACTCGTGCGTCCGATCGATAGTGCTGATAGATTCGTGGAGACGGTTCACATGACGATGGCTCACCTCGTCTTCAAAGGCCCTGGCTTTTCACTCGTCACGGAGGCGATAGCCCACTCCCGGCTCGGTCAGGATGTAACGCGGGCGTGCCGGCTCGACCTCGATCTTCTGGCGTAGATTGCCCATGTAGACCCGCAGGTAGCTCGCCTCGCTCACAGGATTCGGCCCGAGGAGGCTGGTGAGCAACTGGCGGTGGGTTACGACTCGGCCGGCATAGCGGGCGAGGGTGGTTAGCAGGGTATACTCGTTCGGCGTGAGATGCACCTCGCGCTCGCCCACCAGAACCTGACGGCGTTCCAGGTCGATGTGCAGATCCCCAACTGTAACCACGGTCGGCTCACGTTGATCGGCGGTGCGGATTTTATGCCGCAGGCCCACTCGTAGGCGGGCCAGCAGTTCGCCGGTGCCGATCGGCTTGGTCACATAGTCGTCGGCGCCGGCATCGAGGGCGGCGATCTTGTCCTCCTCGCGCTCGCGGGCCGAGAGCACCACAATCGGCGTGGCCGTCCAGGCCCGTAGCCGCTCGATTACGGCGAGGCCGTCCATATCGGGCAGGTTCATATCGAGTAAGACAACACTGGGGCGGTGCAATGCCACCTGGGCAAGCCCTTCCTGCCCGTTCGCCGCCTCCAGGACGGTGTAGCCGTTGGCGGCAAGGGTGGCGCGCAGGAAGCGGCGAATAGCCGCCTCGTCCTCGATCACCACAATTGTCGGCTGTGTATCAAGTTCGGTCATCGGACACCTTGGTAACGGACTCTTTTGCTTCAGTTTTGTGGCGAATCCCACAAAACTGAAGCAAGAATAAAATCTATTATGGTCGGGTCGCGCCGCTGGGCGCACGGGCGTCAAGGGCCAGATTAAGCTGGAGCACGTTGACGCGCGGTTCGCCGAGGATGCCGAGTTGCCGGCCCGCCGTATACTCGGCGATCAGGGCTTCGACCTGCTCCAGGCTCAGCCCACGGCTCTCGGCTACCCGCTCGGCCTGGTAGCGGGCCGCCGCCGGGCTAATATGCGGATCGAGTCCGCTGCCGGTAGGCGTAATCAGATCCACCGGGATGGGCGCCGTGTTGGTCGGATCGGCCGCACGGAGTGCCGCCGCTCGCTCTGCAATGAGTGCGGCCAGGTCGGGGTTTAGCGAACCGTAATTCGAGCCCGACGAGGCCGCCGCATTGTACGGGTAGTTGGGCGTGGTCGAGATGCGCCCCCAGAAGTAGCCGGGGTCGGCGAAGGGTTGGCCGATCAACTCCGCGCCCAATGGGGTGCCGCCGGCTGCCCGGATGATACTCCCGTTGGCCTGGTACGGCCAGACCACCTGGGCGATTCCCGTCACCGCCAGCGGATAGACTATGCCGGTGATCAGGGTGAACAGCAGCAGTGCCACGGCGGCCGGGCGTAGCTGATGCAGGATCATATTCATCATTTTACCTCAAGGGGCGCAGCGGGTGCGCCCGTACATTGTAGTGTTAGGACTACACCAGGCCCAACGCGGTCAGCACGATATCGATCAGCTTGATGCCGATGAATGGCGCGATCAGCCCACCCACCCCGTAGATCAACAGGTTTCGCTGCAACAACTGCGCCGCTCCGATCGCACGGTAGCGCACACCGCGCAGGGCCAGCGGGATGAGCAGCGGGATGATCAGCGCATTGAAGATCACCGCCGAAAGGATGGCGCTCTCCGGCGTGCTCAGGCCCATCACATTCAGGGCGTTGAGCTGCGGATAAATGCCGACGAAAGCCGCCGGGATGATCGCGGCGTACTTCGCGAGGTCGTTGGCGATCGAGAAGGTCGTCAGGGCGCCGCGTGTGATCAGGAGTTGCTTGCCGATCTCCACCACCTCGATCAGCTTGGTCGGGTTGCTGTCGAGATCGACCATATTGCCGGCCTCTTTGGCCGCCTGGGTGCCGCTGTTCATCGCCACGGCCACGTCGGCCTGGGCCAGGGCGGGCGCGTCGTTGGTGCCGTCGCCGGTCATCGCCACCAAGCGCCCGCCGATCTGGTATTCGCGGATCAGGCTCAGCTTGGCCTCGGGAGTCGCCTCGGCCAGGAAGTCGTCCACTCCGGCTTCGGCGGCGATCGCAGCGGCGGTGAGCGGGTTGTCGCCGGTGATCATCACGGTTTTGATGCCCATGCGCCGCAGTTCGGCAAAGCGCTCCTTCATCCCGCCCTTGACGATATCCTTCAGTTGCACCACACCGAGTACCTGGGCGCCTTCGGCCACCACCAGAGGCGTACCGCCCTGGCGCGAGATGCCATCGACCGTCTCACGCACCTGCGGCGGCAACAAACCGCCCTGTTCACGCACATAGCGCTCGATCGCGTCCACGGCGCCTTTGCGGATCTGGCGGCCCTGCAAGTTCACGCCGCTCATGCGGGTCTGGGCGGTAAAGGGCACAAACTCGGCGCCCATCTCGCCTACGGACCGCTCGCGAATACCGTGTTGCTCCTTCGCCAGCACCACAATGCTGCGCCCCTCGGGCGTCTCGTCGGCCAGCGAGGCGAGCTGTGCAACATCGGCCAGCGTGGCCGGGCCGGCTCCGTCGGCGGGGATGAAGGCGGTCGCCTGGCGGTTGCCGAGCGTGATCGTGCCGGTCTTGTCGAGCAGCAGTACGTCCACGTCGCCGGCGGCCTCGACCGCGCGGCCCGACATGGCGATCACATTCGCCTGGATCATACGGTCCATCCCGGCAATGCCGATCGCCGAAAGCAACCCGCCGATAGTGGTCGGGATCAGACAGACCAGCAGAGCCACCAGCACCGTCAGCGTCACTGGATCACCGCCGGCCACCCCGGCGCTGTAGATCGAGAAGGGCAGCAGCGTCACGACGGCCAGCAGAAAGACGATCGTCAGTGCGGCGAGCAGAATATTCAGGGCGATCTCGTTGGGCGTCTTCTGGCGCTTCGCACCCTCGACCATGCCGATCATGCGGTCGAGAAAGGTCTCGCCGGGATTGGCGGTGACTCGCACCACCAGCCAGTCGGAGAGCACGCGGGTGCCGCCCGTAACTGCCGAACGGTCGCCGCCGCTCTCACGGATCACCGGCGCACTTTCCCCGGTAATGGCGCTTTCGTCAACCGAGGCTACACCCTCGATCGCCTCGCCGTCCATCGGAACAGTATCGCCGGCCTCCACCAGCACCATGTCGCCCTTGCGTAACTCGGCGGCGCTAATCATGGACCAACGGGCGCCGTAGTGCGGCTCGGCCAGCTTCCTGGCCTGTACATCGCGGCGGGCGGCCCGCAGGGTGTCGGCCTGGGCCTTGCCGCGGCCCTCGGCCATGGCCTCGGCGAAGTTGGCGAACAGCACCGTGAACCAGAGCCAGAGTGTGATCGCGAAGATGAAACCGGCCGGCGCCTCGCCCTGGCCGAACAGGGCCTGGAGCCAGAGCAGCGTGGTGAGCACCGCGCCCACCAGCACCACGAACATCACCGGGTTGCGCACCTGAACCCGCGGGTCGAGCTTTTAAAGGCGTCCACGATCGCCCGCTGGATCAGCGGCGGGTCGAAGATCGGACGCGCTTGATTCTGGGTTGTTAAACTCGTAGCCATAGTCGCCTAGAGTCTCCTTATGCGTAGAGCAGCAGATGCTCCACGATCGGGCCAAGGGCCAGGGCCGGCAGAAAGGTCAGGGCGCCGACGATGATCACCACACCAACCAGCAGCACAACGAACAACGGCGTGGTGGTGGGCAGCGTGCCCGGCCCCGCCGGGACAAGCTTCTTGTCCGCCAGCGACCCGCGATCGCCAGGGTCGGCACGATGATCCAGTAGCGGGCCAGCAACATCGCCAGGCCGCCGAAGGTGTTGTGCAACGGCTGGTCGAAGCCGAAGCCGGCGAAGGCCGAGCCGTTGTTGTTGCCCTGCGAGGTGTAGGCGTACAGGATCTCGCTGAAGCCGTGCGGGCCTGTGTCCTGGAAGCCGCCCAGATTCAGGGCCAGGGCCAGGGCGGTGAAGCCGAGTACGGCGATCGGCGGGATCAAAATTACAATCGCAGCCATCTTCATCTCGAAAGCCTCGATCTTCTTGCCCAGGTATTCGGGTGTGCGGCCGACCATCAGCCCTGCCACGAATACGGCGATGATCGCGAAGACGAGCATGCCATAAAGGCCCGAGCCGACGCCACCGAAGATCACTTCGCCAAGCTGCATCAAAAACAGTGGTACCAGGCCACCCAGGGGTGTGTAGGCATCGTGCATCGAGTTGACTGAGCCGTTCGATGCGGCGGTGGTTGCCGTTGCCCAGAGGGCCGAGTTGACGATGCCGAAGCGCGCCTCCTTATCGACCATATTGCCGCCGGGCTGCGATTCACTCGCGGTGAGGTCGGCGCCGAGTTCGGCGAGCACCGGTGTGCCGGCCTGTTCATTGAGCACGGCCGTCAGCAGCAGCGGCACGAAGACCAGGGTCATCGCTGCGAGCACAGCCCAGCCCTGCCGCGTGTCGCCTACCATTTTTCCAAAGGTGTAGGTCAGCGCGGCCGGGATGAGCAACAGCGCCAGCATCTCGAAGAAGTTCGAGATCGGTGTCGGGTTCTCGTAGGGGTGGGCCGAGTTGACGTTGAAGAAACCGCCGCCATTGGTGCCGAGTTGCTTGATCGCGATCTGCGAGGCCGCCGGGCCGCCGGGCAGAATCTGTTCGGCCACGGGCGCACCCGCAGCGTCGGTCACCGGCTCTACCAACGGCACCGGCTGGTACGCATTGAAGTTCTGCACCACCCCCTGCGAGACCTGCACGAGCGCAAGGATGAAAGCCAGGGGCAGCAAAATGTAGAGCGTCGAGCGGGTCAGATCGACCCAGAAGTTCCCGATCGTCGCCGCCGAACGCCGCCGTAGGCCGCGGATCAGCGCGATCAGCACGGCCATGCCGGTGGCGGCCGAGAGAAAGTTCTGCACATTGAGCCCGAGCATCTGCGTGAGATAACTCAGGGTGAATTCGCCGCCATAGCTTTGCCAGTTGGTATTCGAGGCGAAGCTGACGGCGGTATTGAAGGCCAGATCGGGATCGGCGGCCGGCAAGCCCTCAGGGTTGAGCGGCAGCCAGGGCTGGAGCCGCAGCAGTCCGTAGACGACCAGCAGGCCGAGGGCGTTGAACAGCAGTGCGGCAACCGCATACTGCTTCCAGTTCTGCTCGATGTCTTCGCGGGTTCCGAACAGCCGGTAGAACAGCCGCTCAACCGGGCTGAGTAGGCGGTTCAAGCCGATGTTCTCGCCTGCATAGACACGGGCCATGTACCAGCCGAGGGGTTTGACCAGCAGCAGCAGCACGCCCAGATACAGCGCGAGTTGAAGCCAGCCGTTGGCAGTAAGCATCAGAATACCTCCGGCTTAAGGAGCGCCACCAATAGGTAGATCAGCAGCGCCAGGGCCAGGACGCCGCCGAAGAGATACAGCCAGTCCATACGTTCCTCCTAGAGTTGCTCGATCAGGCGGAGCAGCCCCAGCGACATTCCGAAAAACAACAGCACCAGTCCAAGAAACAGCACATCCACCATCCACCTCCACAGCAGTGTTTCGATTACGCTCAACTATGGTAGCAGGCGCAATGTTTGGGCGGTGTTTGTGCCGGAAGTGGATGCGTGAAGGATGTGTAAACAGCCGCTGGAGCAGTTTCGTCGTGGCGGAGGGCGCCGTCTGACGCGACGAATCGCCTTCGCCGCGCTCGGCCGTTTGAGCCTACATCCGGTTGAATGCTGCACTTACAGATGCGGGCCTTTAGGCGCGAAAGCCCAGGACGTTTACGCCTGGGATGAAGCGCCCCGCGTTAGCGGCTTTAGCCTGACGAGATGGAGCGCGTTGTGAGGCGACAAAAGGCTTGAATACGAACATATATTCTGGTACAATGAGGGGCATGGGGAAGCGTTCGACAGCCGTGGTAACCGTCCAACTCCTGCCGCTCCGGCGTCTGCCAGCGGGGGTGAAGCGGTTGTGTGCGGAGTTGCGGCGGGAGGCGGGGCGCTGCTGGAGTGAGCTCGTGGCGGCGCACGTGTGCAGCCGATCGGGGGCGTGGCTGGGGGAGCGGGATCTGAACGCCCTCAGCAGTGGCGGGCGCTTTCGGCTGCACAGCCAGAGCATCCAGGCGCTCGTGCAGAAGCTCCTTGCCAATGTGGACACGGCCCGCACGAGTCGCGAACGGGAGCAAGCGACGGGCGGGAAGCCGGTGACGCGCTATCCCTACCACGAGCAGCCCTACCAGACCGTGACCTGGAAGGGGCAGGCGGTGCGGGTGGAGGGCAGTCGACTCGTGCTGCCGAATGGACGCAAGCAGCGCGACCTCGTGCTGCCACTGCCCGCTCGCTTCCACGCCGCCGACATCAAGCAAGTGGAGCTGTTGTGGCGGGCCGACCACTATCAGCTTGCCCTCACCGTTGCTGAACTCCCCACGCCTGACGAGCAGCCCAAACCGCAGGCGGCGGGCCAGGTGGCAGGGGTGGATTTGGGGGAGATCAACCTCGCGGCGGTCTGTACGGAGGACGGGCGGGCGCTGGTGGTGAGTGGGCGACTGCTCCGCCACGTCAAGCAGCTTCGCAACAAGCGCCACGCGGCCTATACGGAACGACAGGCGCGATGCAAGAAGGGGAGCCGCCGCTGGAAGCGGCTCCAGCGCCAGAAGTCGCGGGCGTCGGCCAAGCTCTACCGCCAGCAGCGCAACATCCTCCATCAGGCATCGCGCAAGGTGGCTGCCTTTGCCGAGGCCCACGGCGTGGGGGAACTGGCAATTGGCGATGTGCGCGCCATTAGCGACGGGGTGAGCAAGGGTCGGCACGCCAATCAGAAGATTGCGCAATGGCCCCACGGCCAGTTTCGCGCCTACGTCACACAGAAGGCGGAACGCCGGGGCATGCGGGCCACCCTCCACGATGAGGCATACTCCTCGCGTACCTGTTCCGCCTGTGGTTTCCGCCACCCATCCGCACCACGGGGGCGCGTCTTTCGCTGCTCCGGCTGTGGTACGACCCTCCACCGGGACGCCAACGGTGCGGCCAACATCTGCTCCAAACGAGTAGCCGGCTGCTTCGCCGCCGTCCAGGTGAAAAACACCATGCATCGGCAGGCCGCTGCCGTCAGAGCGCCGACACGCGCCCCTGTTGCTGGCCCCAAGCATCCCGACCCGCCTCCAGGCGACGGGATGGCGCCAGAAGCCCACGCCCTTTAGGCGTGGGTCGTGTCACAGATCGGAATGCTTGAGAAACGCTCGCGTGTGGGGCGCCACATCCGGCGCAGTGTTGTGCAACTCGCTACGCAAGCGCTGGAGTTCGCCGATGGTATCGACATCGTACCAGCCGGGCAAAAGGGCTGTGCGTAACCTGAGTTGTTCGGCGATCTCCAGGGTGTCGCGTAAGACGGAGGCGGTGCTCATCACGACGCCGCGCAGCAGTTGCGGTTGCGGCCGGCGCAGCCCGATCAGGTAGTAACCGCCGTCGTCGCAGGGGCCGAGCACAAGATCGTGGTTGTCGAGTTCGTTGAACGCCTGACTGATGTAGGCGGCCGGCAAGTTCGGGCTGTCGCTGCCGATCACCACGACTTTTTGCGCGCCGTTACGAAGGGTCGCGGCAATCAGATTGTCCAGGCGCTCGCCAAGATCGGCGCCTTGTTGCCGACTGAGCGCCATGTCCGGGGCGAGATCGCGAAAGTATGGCCCGGCATCCTCCGGCAGGTAGCAGATTTCGCGGCGTATCCCCGGCACCTGCCGCATCAACGCAAGCGTATCGCGCAAAAAACAGGCATACAGATCGGCGGCCGTTTGCGCGGCGAGCGGCGGGCAAAGGCGGGTCTTTGTCTGCCCGGCGAGCGGCTGTTTGGCCATGACACATACTGTTTGAAGCATAAGGGGATTGTGTTGTTGCGGCGTAATCCCCCGCAACAATGCGTAAACACTACGATAGACCTGCCGATAAGGTACGGTGGATCACGGAAACTCCCAACGGGAGCGACGGATTATCCTCAGGTGAATGTGAGCCGCGGCGCCTCAGCGGTGGCGGCGATCGTGGCCAATTGCTGCTGCACGCGCTCATAGGCGTCGGCCAACGGGAAGAGGCTGGTACTCACCTGCATATCGGCGTCGGTTGAGAGCGGATGCCAGAAAATGCCGTCGCAGTTGGCCGTCAGCTCCGGCTCAAGGTTGATCATGCTCACCTCAAGCCCTTCGCTTGCGAAGCCGCGCTTTGCCAGCGGACGCACAAAATGATCCGCTTCAGGGATGCCGAGATCGTGATGCAAGGCGCAGATCGCCGCAAGATGATCGCTGTTGGCCGGGGTCTCCGTGGTTGAGAGCCGCACCCGGAAACCATGTTCCTGCAACAGCTTGATCCCGGCGATCGTCTTTGCCCACGAGCCCGCGCCGCGATAGGCGTCGTGCTGCTCGGCTTGCGCACCATCCAGGCTGACTTGCACCACCAGATTCTGGTTGGCGATCGCACGCAACCGCTCCAGGCGCTTTCCGCGCAGAATCATGGCGTTGGTGAGGACGGTGGTCGGCATGCGGGCCGACGCATAGGCCAGCATCGCATAGATCTCGTCGAGGATGAATGGTTCGCCGCCGGTAAAAAAAACCTCGCCGAAGCCGAGATCCAGCGCCTCATCGATCAGGCGCCTGGTATTCTCAAGCCCGATCGCGCGGCGTGGGCTTTGTGGGCTGGATTCGGCCACGCAGTACGAACAGCGTAGATTACAGTCGTAGTTGGTGTAGATCCAGAGTTTCCAGTGGCGAATGGCGATCGCAGCATTGGTTGAGGTTGCCATGTATATCCCTCCGGTAGGAGGCCTTCAGAATGCGGAATGCAGGATTTTCTTTAGTATACCGCTTCCGGCTTCGACATTGACGCCATTATGCGCCGATTAACGCCACTACTTGCCAGTGAACCGCCGGCCGCCCCGACATACTTATGGTAGTGGGCGCAATGGGCGCGCCTGCATTGTGTATGGGGAGGAAGCTCATGAGGTTTCGTTTCGCCGTTCATCTCCGTCCGCTCGTGTTGTTGTTGCTGGCGCCGCTGATTCTCAGCGTCTATGCCGTTCCGGCACGGGCCGCCGATCCGCCATTCAGCCTGACCCATGAACTGGTTTCCGCAACCGGTGATCCGCTCGATGTGCTGGTGCCTGGTGTCCGTGCTATGTTGCGCACACGGATCAGCAATACCTCCGGCTCGCCCGGATTCTTTATGCTCGATGTCTCGGGCATGAATGTCGGTTCAGCCGTCGCCACTGAAGCCGAGGCCCGCCGGATCGTGCGCCTGGCCCCCGGCGAGCAGCGTACCTTCAACGAATCGCTGGTCGATCTGCCGCAGTTTGGCGATCAGTTTCTGCCCGATCTCGGCGATGAGGTGCTGGCAAGTGCGGTTACCGCCTGTGTGCTTGCCGATCTGGCTGCGGCCGAGACGCCATGCCCCAATCCGGCATCTGCGCCGGATCAGGTGATCACGGCCGGGTTTCAGGTGCCGTTGCGGGCCGACGATTTTGGCGATGCCCCCGACCGCACCAACAATCTCGCCGCGCCGATGGCGGCCTATCCCGCCACGCCCGCGAATTTCCCCACGGTTTTCAATCAGGCCGCCGGGATGCCGAACGGCCCGCGCCACGCTGTTCCCCAGCCGTTCCACCTTGGCCAGCGGGTGAGTCTGGAGGCTGAGGCCGATATTGGGCCGGATCAGGATCCGCGCAACAATATCGAGCCGGCCGCCAACAATCCCAACAACGATCGTGGTGATGACGGCATCCGGATCGATCCGGCCAGTCTGGCCCATTGCGAGCCGGCCAAGATCACGGCGGCGGTCTTCGCCAGCCCGAACTTCCTGGCCTCGGCAGTTGAGGCCGGCGGGGTGCGCGGCTATCTGAATGTCTGGATCGACGGCAACCGCGACGGCGATTGGGCCGATGCCGTCGCGTGTCCGACCGGCGCAGCGGCTCCTGGTGCAATCGAGCATATCTTGATCGACGCGCCGATCGATCTCAGTTTGCTTGCGCCCGGAATCAACAATCTGAACTTCACCAGCAATGCGGTGCCCTGGCCGGCCAATCAAGCCGAGCGCCCGAGTTGGCTGCGCGTTACCCTCAGCCTTGAGCCGTCGAACAAAACCCTGACCGCCGGCAACGTCAACTATGGCGACGGTCGCGGATTGGTCGATGCTCAAGGAGATCCGCGCCCGTTCCGTCACGGCGAAACCGAAGATTATCTGATCAACCGCAACAGCGCCGAGGCTGAACCCGATCTCGAAGTTCGCAAAACCTGGCGGATCGTACGTAATGCCGACGGCGAGCGCGAGGTGATCTGGGCGATCGATTATCGTAATCGCGGCGCTGCGCCGGCGACCGATGTGCTGCTGACCGACGCGCTCGATGGGCAGAATATCATCGCGATTTTGATCGGCGTGCGCAGCAATCCGCAGGTGCCGGTGCAGCAGAATGCCAATGCACTTAACTTCAGGATCGGCACAGTCGCTCCCGGCGCCGAGGGCCGCATCCTGATCCGAACTGAGTTGCCGGCAGCGGTGTTTGCCGGCGCAACAATTACCAATACTGCTACCATCAGCGCCGCCGCCGATGCGGTGCCCGGCAACAATAGCGCCACGGCAACCCTGGAATTGCCGCTGCCCAAGCCGCTGATCCTTAGCCCCGGTTCGGGCGCAACTTGCGCGCCAAACCTGACGGTGAGCGGTCTGGCTATCCCCGGCGCCACCGTCACCCTGCGCGATCAGGGCGGCATTCTGGCCGACAATATCCCGGTTGATGCGAACGGGCGCTGGCAGGCCGAAGTGACCCTGAGCGCCGGACGGCATCTGATCACGGCCCAGGCCAGCCTGAATGGCCGCACCAGCAGGCCCGCCGATCCGATCCGCATTCTGGTCGATCCAAGCCTGCCCTTTGATCCGCTGAGCATGAGCTTCAAGCAGCCGCTGACATCAACCGTGACCCTACCGGTCGGCCCGAACGACTTTCTTGGTGCGGACGGCTGGCGGGTGCGCCTGAAGCCCGAAACGACGTATCGTTTTGAGGTGCGGATCTGCTGTGAGACGCCGGGGGCACAGGTGGCGCTGAAGTTGGGCGATGCCGCGCCGATCGCGCTCAGCGATCCCGACAGCAACGGCATTTACAGCGGCGAGTTCACCACCGGCCCGAACGGCGGCACAGTGTCGTTCACGGTGATTGTTGTTTGCGCCGAGGTAAGAACCGAGCATAGCGGCGAAGCGCGCCCGGCGCCGGCAACCACGATCGTGGATGCGTTCAGCGGCGAGCCGATCCCGAACGCCAGGATCGCGCTGCAACCGCAAGATCACGACGGCGAGCTTGCGGCCCTGCTGCCCTATATCGAGCAGGAGAACCTGTATTTCAGCGACGGCGCAGGCGCGTTTACGCCGCCGCAGTTGCCGGGCTACTATCGGGTGCGTGTGGCGGCCGAGGGCTACCAGCCCTACGTTGGCCGGGAACCGTTGGGCCTGGGGAATTTCGAGATCCAGGATTTCCGTGTGCAGAGTGGATCGACCCTCGATTATCACTGGGGTCCGCTCACGTCCACGGTGCGCCTGACGCCGCGCTTTCTGGAAGATCCGCGCTATCGGGTGGCGCTGGACGAACTGGGCTTCCAGGTCTCGTCGCTGAAAGCGCAGCCCGGCGCGATCGTCGAATTCCAGAACCTTGATGTCTGGGAGCGCTCGGTTGTTTCGCCGCGCGATGCAGCTTCCGGCCAGGCGACCGGCAAGCGGGTGGCGCAAACCGGCGGCCAAAATCCCGAACTAGAGAGCGGCCTCCTTGCGCCCGGCGCGAGTTACCTACGGCGCTTCGACGAACCGGGCGTTTACACCGTCACCGACGCGGAAACCGGCACCACCATGACGGTTGTGGTGTCGCATCAGGTGTACTTACCGATGTTGATGCGCTAGAACATAAGCCAGGCAGCGGTTCGATATTGTCGAACCGCTGCCTGCCGGCAGTCATAAAATCCCGCGCGCTCGGGCCGCCTGAAGCACCTGGGTACGGCTGGAGGCGCCGAGTTTGCCGTAGAGATGTTTGCTGTGGTAGAGCACTGTATTCAGGCTGATCAGCAGGCGCTCGGCGATCTCGCGGTTCTTTAATCCGGCCGCGATCAACTCCAGCACCTCGCGCTCACGCTCGCTCAGCAGAGTTTCGCCGGCGGGCATTTGGAATTCACCTGAACGAGCCTTTATTTCGTTAACATAACTCTGTAATTCAGGTGTGGTTGCCGCCTCCAATCCACTTGCCACCGCCGGCCCGGCATCGCGGAAGCTGCGCCGGAAGCCGCCGGGCATACCGGCTACGAGCGCTTCACGCAGCGCCGCAACCGCCTCGTCGCGCCGGCCGAGTTGGTGCAAAAGCGTGCAGCGGCTCAGTGCAACCACCACCAGCATACCGTTCAAACCGCTTGCGCGGCAGCGTTCGGCGGCCCGATCGAGCATCTCCAGCGCGGCCGTATGATCGCCGCGCCGTGCCAGTAAGCGCACCTGCACCAGCAACTCGCCATCGCCGGCGGGGATTGGTGAGCGCCCGGCCATAAGTGCTTCAGCGGCGGCAATATTGCCGTCGGCGAGCAGAATCAAAGCCCGGATTGCCGTCAGCGGCGAGGCGATCCATGGTGGCAGGCGGTTGAAATCCAGGCCATCGATCGTCGCCTGCGCCGCCGCCCGATCACCGGCGAGCAGCAGACAACGGGCGCGGTAGAGCACGATCCAGCCGCTTAGCCCGATATGCCGGCCCTGATCGCTACACTCCATCGCCCGCGCGGTCAGATCCAGCGCCTCAGGCAGGCGCTCCCATTCAGCCAGAAGATCGCCGTAGAGTGCGTACAGGCAGCCGGCCAATGCGCTTTCGGCCATGCCGATCCGTTCAGCAAGTTGGATGTGCCGGCGGCAGGTGTCGGCGGCGGCGTGCAATTGGCCGCGCAGCCGTTGGGTTCCCGCCAATTTATAACCGGCGTTCAGCGCCACATAGCCGTTGTCGGCAGCGGCTTCCAGGGCTTGCGCATACGCCTCGGCGGCGGCGGCAGGTTTGCCGCTTAAACTCAACGCATCGCCGAGGGCGATCGCCGCCGCACCGCGCCAGGGCGATCCCGGCTCAAATGTCGCCAGGGCGGTTCGGGCATGATCGGCGACCTCGGTGATCCGGCCGCGAAAAGTGGCCAGAAAGGCCCGGCATGTGGCCGCACGGCCATGCACTTCGCGATCAACCAGGGCCGGATCGATCAAGCGCAGCGTATCATGCCGGCCTGATACTGCCCGGCGGTGATCTGGAGCCAGGCCAGATGCACGGCCAGGGTCGGATAGGCAGCCAGTTGCTCCTGCGCCAGTGCGCTCAGCCTGCCGCGCAGCAGATCAAGTTCACCCCGTTGCCAGATCTGATCGGCGTGCCGGCTGAGCAATTGGGCCAGGCGGGCGGAATCCGGCGCGGCGGCGGCGTGATGCAGTGCTTCCGCAAGTGCGTCCTGATCGCCGGTTTGGGCCAGCATGGCGTACCAATCACTTGCCCGTTGATGCAACTGCGGCAGCGATTGCGGATCACGCAGCGCTGCTTCGCGCCGCAGCAGATCGGCGAAGAGATGATGGTAGCGATACCAGACACCTTGCGGGTCGAGCGGCACCACAAACAGATTGCTTTGCGCCAGCCGATCCAGCAACACCGCGCTGTCGGAAGAATCGCGCAGCGCATCGCAAAGCGGCGCACACATACGGTTCAGCGGCGCAGTGATCAGCAAAAACCGCATCGTCTCCGGCGGCAACCCGCGCAACACCTCATCACTCAGATAGTCCAGGACATAGCGATGGCTGGCGGCGAAATCCGCAATCAGCGCCTGTTCGGACTCGTGATTATCGCGCACGGCGAGTGCTGCCAGTTGCAGCCCGGCCACCCAGCCCTCGGTGCGGCCGTGCAAGGCCGCTATCGCCGCTTCGTCCAGCTTCAAGCCCATTGTCTCACTGAAGAATGCCGCCGCCTCATCACGGTTGAAACGCAGATCGCGCTCGCGAATCTCGCACAGGCGGCCTGTAGCGCGTAGCCGGGCCAAAGGCATTGCCGGATCGATCCGGCTAATCAGCAGCAACTGAAAGCCGGCGGGAAGGTGCAGCGCCAGCGTGCTTAAAAGGGCATCGACCGCCGTGCTCTCGGCCAGGTGCAGATCGTCGATCGCCAGAACATAGCGCTGTTCCGGCTGTTCTTCGATCAGCGCCGTCAGGTGATTGAGCAAGGCGATCAGAATCGACGCATGGGCGGCGGGATCGCGGCCGGCGCTGAGATCAGCGCCGATGGCCGGATCGAGCCGGCGCAAGGCCGCCGCCAGATAGTCGAGAAAGCGGGCCGGATCGCTCTCAGCCTCGCCCAACGCCAGCCAGGCGGTATTTGCACCGGCGGCGGCCAGATGTTCCAGCCAGGCGGCAGCCAGCGTAGTTTTGCCGAACCCGGCCGGCGCGACGATCAGCGTGAGTCCGGCGGCAAAGCCGGCATCAAGCCGATCGATCAAGTATGTACGCCGCACCACCCCGCGCAAGGGCGGCGGGCGCAGTCGGGCCAACAATAATGGCAATGTCATAGTCGTAGGGGCGAAGCATTCGCCCGCAAAACATAAAAACACTCAGCCCCGCATGCGAGCGAATGCTTCGCCCCGCCGCGCGCAACGCCCGTGTGTAACGTCCCAATCACCGCCCAAGCAACCGCATGTAGCCATACAACAGCGCCAGAATCAACGGTTGGTGCAGCAGATAGATCACCAGCGAGTTGCGGCCCAGGAAATTCAGCCCGCGTACCGGCGCGAAATCCCCCAGATCGGGCAGCCCAAAGCGCCGCCGTCCGCCGGGGTAGAACACCGGGCCGAGCGCCAGTCCAAGCACGGCAAAGCCGCCCCAGGGGATCAGCGGATAAAAATCGACCATACCCATATCCGGCGGCACGATATTCAGCCAGAGCAGCCAGGGCGTATCCAGGCGCAGATTGCCCAGGGCGAAGCCGGCCGCGATCATGATCAGCGCGATCGTCGCGTTCCAAAGGTAGGGCAAGCGCACCAGTGCCGTGCAGAGGATCAAGGCTACGCCCAGTTCGTGCAAAATCCCGAAGCGCACAAACTCGTCGCCGGCCGAAAAAAACGTCGCCACCGTGATAATCAACCCCAGCCCGATAATCATCGCGCCGCGCCGCAGGCCGTAGCGCCACACATGCCCCGCATCAGGTAGCCGTTGCGCCGTCAGATAGACCGACAACCCCAATAATGTGTTGAAGCTTGAACCGATCCCGCGCGCGAAACCCTGCCAACCGGCTGAGTAGATCGGCACATCACTCAGGCCCAGAAAACTCAAATCCCACATCAAGTGGAAGTAGATCATCAGAATCACGGTGATCCCGCGGGCAAGATCAACCTCCCACAACCGGCGCGAAGCGGCAACCGAGTTGGGCGCCGCCTGACTCATCGATGATGAAAGATTACGCATGGCTCTATCATACCGTAGAAACGGAAGTCCGACCGTGTATCTCCGGCGCGAAATGCCTCGCTCTTTCGACTTGCAAAGCGCAGCGCCGTCACGCAATAATACAAACTATCCGCACAATCAACAGGTATCCGGCGCGATCGGCAGGTGGACGTGGGCAGTTCGGCGTTTTGTAGTTCGCATCCTCGGCGGTTCGCAGTTCGGCAGTGCGGTATTTTGCATCGTCGGCAGTTCGGCAGTTCCCAATTCGGCATTTTGCATTTCGCATTTCGTATTCATTCATGGAGGGGCTATGGCGCACGGCGAGCACGTGTACGATGTGGCGATCATCGGCTCAGGGATGGGTGGCGCGACGTTGGGAACGATTCTAGCCCGTCATGGGCTGCGGGTGTTGATCTTCGAGTCCGGCGTGCATCCCCGCTTTGCCGTTGGCGAATCGATGATTCTGGAGACATCGGAGACAATGCGGGCGATGGCCGAGTTGTTCGATGTGCCGGAACTGGCCTATTTCAGCTCTGAACATTTTTTTAACCACGTCGGCACCTCCCATGGCGTCAAGCGTCATTTTAGCTATCTGCATCACCGCGAAGGCCAAACCCAGAACGCCGATCACACTATTCAGGCGGTGATCCCGAAGGCGCCCCACGGCCACGAGTTGCATATCTTCCGCCAGGATAGCGATTACCTGATGACGACCACGGCGATCGCGTATGGCGCAACCGTGTTGCAAAATACGCCGGTCAAGTCGATCGCGGTTGAGGCCGGCGGCGTGACGATCGAGACGGTGCGCGGCGAACAGTATCAGGCCGCCTACCTGGTTGACGCCGGTGGATTTCGTTCGCTGCTCGCCGACAAGTTCGGCTGGCGCAGCCGCGAACTCCAGGCGCACTCACGCACGATCTTCACCCATATGCTCAATGTGCCCTGCTACAATAGCGTCGGCGCCACCCGCGAGCAGTACGGCGTGCCGTTTCGCTTCTCCGAGGGTACGCTGCACCATGTTTTCCACGGCGGTTGGCTCTGGGTGATCCCCTTCAACAACCACGCCCGCGCAACCAATCCCCTGGTGAGCGTCGGTTTGCAGCTCGATCCGCGCATCCACCCGCTGCGCGCCGATCTTACCCCCGAAGAAGAGTTCTACGACTTTATTGCGCGTTTCCCCGGCATCGCCCCGCAGTTCGCCGAGGCCCGCGCCGTGCGCAATTGGACCCGCACCGAGCGGTTGCAATACACGGCTACGCAGATCGTCGGCGACCGCTGTTGTTTGCTTGGCCATGCGGCCGGCTTTATCGATCCGCTCTACTCGAAGGGCTTGTATATCACCCTGATGAGTACGGCGCTGCTCGCCCATCTGTTGCTCGACGCTCACCGTGACGGCGATTACTCGGCCGCGCGCTTCATGCCCTTGCAGCGCCTGACTCAGCGCTATGTCGCCGCAAATGATCGGCTGGTCGCCAACTCGTTCAAGTCCTGGTCGAACCAGCGGCTCTGGTCGGCCTACTCGGTACAGTGGATGCTGGGCGCCTATCTGGAACTGGTGTATCTGATCAGCGCCCGCAGTCAGGCCCGCGACCGCCACGCATATTTCGCCCGAATCGACCAGTTGCAGCTTACCGGCGGCGGATTCGCTGAATTTCTGACGATCGCCGACTGGATCGATACCCTGGTTGAGAATCTTGATCCCGCCGATGAGACCCTGGTAACAGCGGCGGTGGCCGAGATTCGCGCCCGCTATAGTGCGCCGGGCTGGGTGCCGCAACCGTTCAAGGAGATTTTAAACGGCAAAAAGCACCTGCCCGCGAACAAATTGCGCCTGAGTCTGTTCGATCGCGACAAGGGTTTTCTGGGCAGCGGCGCCTACCGTGAGCATTTCTTCGGGCAAGGTTCCTACGCCGAACTGGTATCATTCTTCCTGCGCGACACGTTGCGCTACGCGACACCAACCCTGGATGTGCAGCGCAGAACGGCCTTCAAACGAACGTTGTTGCATCGCTAGAAAGAGCCTCCGGCGACTTTGTTAACTAAGTTGACAAAGTCGCCGGACACGATCATGATGACCGAAACCCAACCCCATAGCGGCAACCGGCTGCTGCAAATGCTGATCAGTGTGGCGGCCTTCGCACTGGCCGGCTGGATCTGGTGGATCGCCGCGACCCTCACCACCAGTTGGCTGCTTGGACGCAACGAATGGTTTCAGCAGATCGTGATCCTGGTGATCGCGACTTTGCAGACAAGTGGGCTGTTCACATTGATCGCCCTGGGCGGGATCTACCTGTTGATCAGTGCCCTTGAATTAGCGCTCTGGCCGCGCGGCAGGCGCAACCGGCTGCTGTGGATCTTCTGGCTGCCGCTTGTGCTGCTTGATTGTGTGGCGGCCTATCAGGGTTTTGGGGTTTACTACGCCGGATTGTTGGGCGCCGCCGGCTTGCCTGCCGCCGATTGGGCCGAGCCGCTGCTCGGCGTGATGCTTGCGCCGCTGCTTGCCATTGGCCCCGAAGCCCTGATCATCCTCGTCTTGCGCCGCGTCTGGAAATTCGGCATACCGTGACTGTTGCGGTTGGTTGCAGCTGTTACACCGCAACCAATCGCAAAGCGGTTATTCCGCATCAGCGGCGTAACGCACGCCCCAATTCGCGCGCAGCGTATCCAGACAACGCATAATCGCCACGGTCTCATCGAGCGGCATCAGGGGGCTTTCCAGCAACCCCGCGCGTAAGCAACGCTGCACTTCGGCGGCCTGGTAGTTATAGCCGTTGCCAACGTGGTTCGGCCCCCATGTCCGATCCGGTTCGCCAGGGCGGATCAATGTCAGGGCGCTGGGCATCCACCAGGGATGATGCAGCCGGATCATACCTGCACTGCCGCCGATCACCGGGTCGGCCGGCAACACCATGCGCGTCCCGGCGCTCAGCAGCGCCATGCGGCCTTGGTCGTAGCGAAAGATGATCGCGGCCTGCTCATCAACCCCGGTTTCACCAAGGTACGCGGAACTGTGGATTGTTTCGGGAGCGCCGAAGATCATCCAACTCAAGGCCACCGGGTAAATCCCCACATCGAGCAATGCACCGCCGCCGAGTTCGGGATTGAAGAGGCGATGCAGCGGATCGTACGGCGCATTGAAGCAGAAACCGGCATTCAGCATGCGCGGCTCGCCGATCGCGCCTTCGGCCAATAAGCGGCGCAACTCAACGATATGCGGCAGGTAACGTGTCCACATCGCTTCCATCAGAAACAGCTTGCGCGCCCGTGCCTCTGCGGCCAGCAGCGCGGCCTGGGTTGCGGTGAGCGTGAATGCCTTCTCGCAGAGCACCGGCTTGCCGGCCTGGAGCGCCAGCAAGGTATGTTCAAAATGGTGGCTGTGGGGCGAGGCCACATACACCACATCAACCTGCGGATCATTCACCAGTTCGGCGTAACTGCCGTAGCGCTGCGGAATATTGAACTGCTCGCCGAATGCCTCCGCCGTCGCCTGCGTCCGTGATCCCACTGCCGTCAACTCGGCGTCGGGCAACACTTCCAACCCGCGCGCAAAGCCTGCCGCGATCTTCCCTGTGCCGAGAATACCCCACCGAATGCTGTTCATACACAACCTTATGCTCAAAACGTCTGCGCCGGAGCGTCCATCTTAACCCAAGATGCCTCCGGCACATGCAGCATGCCGCATTCCAGCTTCGCCCCTGCCTGCCGGCTGGATCCTGTAGCCTAAAGCAGCGCCAGCCCCGCCCCAAGGAACGCCGCCAGCGCGATCACCGCCAGCATACCGCGTGGCCGATCAAGCGGATGTGCCGAAGCCGGGCGCTCGGCGACGGCCAGATAGCCGGCGAGCGTGAGCGGCAAGGCCAATGGGCCGGCAAAAAGTGCCAGGCTCAGCACGCTGCTTGCCGCCAGCAACGAACGCGTACGAGCCGCAGCAGCCAGCGTTGCGTGGCGAAAACTCGGATCATAGGCCACAATCAAGCCGATCGGGATTGCAAGGGCTGCACATATGTAGGCTGCCACATACAATGCCGGCACCGTCAACACCGACGCATGCAGCGACCAGACCTGCGCCGCCGGCAGGAACAGGCTCAACACCAGTACGAGTGTCGCCAGGTGAATCAGCTGATCGAGCAGAAACGGCAACAGCGGCGGGCGCAACCAGCGATCGGCGGAGCGCACCTTCCAGCGATCGGCTGCCAGATGGATCGCCGTGATAATCAGCATCGCCGGCCATAATTCGCTAACCTGCGGCTCCAGCGGGATCAGCGCCAGCATACAGAGCAACACCATCCCTACATGAATCAGCAACCCGTCCCAATGCTGTTTGCGCCGCACCAACCAGAGTGGTTGTAACGCAAAATCGGCCACCAGATGCGCAAGCAAAAATAGGTAGAACATGGCAACCTCCGGGTGATGTGCGTGCGGAATGCGGAATGCGGAAATGCCGAATATCGCGCAAGCTATGGCGTAGGAACGGGTTGGAGACATGCAGGATTCTGCATGCTGGACTACTCAGCTCAAACTTCGCTCCAGTTGCGGCAGGTTAAGCACACGTACCCGCCCGCGATCAACGCTGATCAGTCCACGCTCGCGCAGGCTGCTCAGCACTCTGTTAACCGTTTCGCGGGTTGTACCGGCCAGACTCGCCAGATCGTCCTGGGTGAGCAGCAGATCGATCCGATCGTGATCCGAACATTCGGTACTGTGTTGCTCGGCCATATCGAGCAGGCTGCGTACCACTCGTTGCGGCGCCGAGTGACTGGCCAGGTATTCGATATAGATGTTGCTGCTGCGCAATCGTGCCGAAAGCTGGCTCAAGACACGCACCGCAATCTCCGGATCGTCGCGGATGATCCGCAGAAACGTCGCCCGTTTCAGAGTCAGGGTGGTGGTGCGACTCATTGCCTCGGCGCCCGCTGATCGCGGCAGACCGTCGAGTAATGACAGCTCGCCGAAGAAATCGCCGTCGCGAAAAATCTTAACACTGATCTCCTGCCCCAACTGGCTGATCGTGTAGATGCGTACCTGCCCATCGACGATCAAGTACAACTCATCGCCGTCGCTGCCCTGGTGAAAGATCGTCTCACCACGCTTGAAACGGCGCACACCGAGCGCACTATCCAGGCGTTGCAGTTGGCTGTCATCGAGTTGGGTGAAGAGCGGCACATTGCGTAAGATGGCAAGGGTGTTCATATCGGTGCTCCTCTCCGGTTCCGTTCCTGAACGCATTATAGGCAGGAACCGGCACGAGCACTATGATCGCCGTCACGCTGGCCGAGTTGGGCTTACATTGTGGTGGGTTGTATAGCAAGATACCTGATGCGTGTGCCTGACTGCAACCTGGAAGTATTTAGCTGCACGTCAACTCTGCGGCGATCGAGCGATAGATCTGCGCCAGATCATCCGGCGTCGGCGCGAAATAGGCCTGGCCTCGATCACCTGCCAGGTCGTGCATCAGGGTTTTATTCACCTCGTCACCCAATCCAACGGTGAAGAGCGCGATCGGCTCATCGAGTTCTTTAACGGCGCCGATCGCATCATCATGATCAGTGGGTTCCTTGATCTGCCCGTCGCTGAAAAGTATGAGCGCCCGGCTGCGCTCAGGATCGGCGACGCTGTGGAGATGGGCTCCGGCCGCTCTGATCCCGGCGGCGATATCCGTGCCGTCCTGCGGCATCAAGGTTGTGATCACATGGTTGAGTTCCGCCGGGTCGTTTGTTAGCCCTAACAGCAATTCCGCCTCATCACTAAAGGCGACGATCGCAACCCGATCCTGATCCATGTCGATCTGGGCGATGAAATCCAGCGCGGCTTGCTTCAGTTGCTCCAGTGGTGCGCCTGCCATCGAGTGCGAGACATCGAGCGCCAGCACGACATCGATCGGTTGCCGTACCACACATGCTTCCGGCGTCGCACTTGCAATGGCGGTGGCTGTTGCGCTCGCGGTCGCGCTCGCCGTCGCTGGTAGGGCTGGGCGTAGTGGTTGCGGTCGCGGTCGCGCTCGCCGTCGGCATGGGGCTAGGCGTACGCGGTGGCGGTGGCGGCTCGCGTGC
>JAAUQO010000344.1 GCA_012032775.1 Oscillochloris sp.
GGCAGAATAAGATCACCGCCGGTTGCCCGGCGTCGCACCTGCCCGCGCACCTGAACGAGTTCGCCGGCGCGGTAGCTCAGTTCGTCGCTCAGAGTAATGCTCGATGGCGTGGTTCCGCCGGTTGCGACCGCGACCAGCGAGCATCGGCGATCGCCGGTTGCGGACCTTCGGCAACGACCAGATATGGCGGATCTTGCGGATTGCGGCGGATCGGCTGTTCCCAGATTCCGTCGTCGCCGGTTATTCCGCGGGTGATCAGGGCATCACCGGCATAGATCGCCACCGGCACACCGGCCACGGGGGCGCCGCTGCGCGTATCGGTGGCCCAGACCAGAGCCTGATTATCACTATGGCGCAGGGTTATACGCAGATCCGAGACCAGTACGATCAGATCAAGGCGTGGCCCCTCGCGGCTGAGCACCCGCAGATAGTATGCTCCGGGGTCGAGCAAACCGCCGTCATTCAAGCCGATCGGCAATCCGCTGCTGATGGCGCTATCATCGGGATCGTCAAGATCGGCCTGCCAACGACGGGCCAGGGATTGGCCATAACGCTCGGGATTGAATTCGCGCCACTCATCGGCCGAAAACCCGAACGCACGCAGCAGAGTGGGCGAATCGAGTTTGTAGAGCGAAAGATCGAGCCGGCTCAGATTAACCCGCTCAAGATCGACGACGGCGCTCTGGCTGATCGGCAGCGTGATCAGATTGGCGAGCGCATCCGGTGCAGCCAGAAAAGGGTCGGCGGCCGCAGTACGCAACCGCACGATAACCGGGTCGGCGAGGGGTTCGCCGGTGCGATCAAGGGTGCCGGCGGCGATCGTGATTGTATAGTTAGTCGATGGCTCCAGATCGGGGCGCAGCCGTACTTCGGTGCCGCTGACCGTAATTGCCGGATCGGCAACCGGCGGCTCAATCCGCAACCCGGCCCGCAACGCCTCCTCTTCCATCGGCGTACTGAACACGAGGCGTACTGCTTGATCCGGCGGTAACAACTGGCTCTGGCCGGGGAAAAACGCCACCAGGCCGGGTTCCGGCTCAACCGTGAAACGCCAGCGGAGATCGGGTGGTGCGCCGATCGCAAGATCGTCGGGCGTCTGGAACGTGACCGAATAGCTGCTGCCGGGTGTCCAGCCGTTGGTTGGGGTGAAGGTGACAAGCTGACCGGCGCCGGCGGGCGTGACATCGACCCGGCCGATGACGGCGGGGCTAATCTGGAGGCTCCGCCGCAGCAATTCGCGGTCGAGCGGCGCGCTGAGGTAGAAACTAAGCGCTTGGCGCGGGCCGGCCCAGCGTTCGCCGCTGGGTGGATTGCGTTCGCTGACACTTGGCCAGGCTGTCGCGAAACTCCAGCTAAATGGTGTGCCGAGATCGACACCGCGCAGATCGCTAAGATCGGGGGCGATCGTTACGGTGTAGCGTGTGGCCGACTGGAGCGGTGTGTCTGGCAGCAGTATCAATGTCCGCTGATCGATCCACTGCATATCCACATCGACTGACGGCGTAAATTGGAGCTGCGGTACCTCGATGTCCCGACCGACCTGTTCTGCGGCGACCATGGCCTGGCTGAACACCACTGCAAGAGTGTTCTGCGGTAGCGCTGCCAGATCGTTGGGCAAGGCTGAAACAACTGCGGGCAATGGTGCGGTACGGAAGATACTCTGAACCGGCACAGGGAGCGGGCGCCACCAGCGATCAAGTGCGGTCGTTTCGAGCGTAACCGTATAGGTTGCCGCCGGTGCAAGGGTGCCGGCGGGCGTAAAAGTAAGCGTTTGCGCATCGTCCGACCAGCGGTAACTGCCGGGTGTCGGTGGCTCGATCCGCAGCGCAGCGCCGGTGGTGCGGCGATTCATCGGTGTATTGAAACGGAGGCTGATCTCACTACGGGGCAGGACCTCGGCGCTGCTATCGGAAGGCATGATCACCGGCAGGCCGGGCG
The DNA here is from genome assembly GCA_012032775.1 of Oscillochloris sp. Taxonomy (GTDB): domain Bacteria; phylum Chloroflexota; class Chloroflexia; order Chloroflexales; family Chloroflexaceae; genus JAAUQO01. The sequence continues at coordinate 1,939 of JAAUQO010000344.1, forward strand.
CCTCAGTCCATGGCGCCAACGGCAGCAGAAACCGCGCCATCAAGCCGAAAAACAGTGCGAGTGTCGTCAGTCCGAGAAGAACAGTCCAGATACGAGCCAGCAGGCGCAGCAGAGGCATGCGGCGTCTCCACCCCCATCGGTGTACCTTTGGAAATGCTCAGGCAGTATACCATATAGCAAGATGCCTGATGCTTGATGCCTGATACCGCTCTTCGCGTCGGCCCAACGCGCCATCGCGCTGCCGCCCGGCTCGCCAGTCCGGTATGCGCTCCTCGATCAGGTTCAAGCGGTTTGCTCACTGCTCTAGTACGCTCAAGCGTCCGTACGTCTACGGCGCACATCGCACTGTGACGGCCTCAAGGCCGTTACAAACCCGCGACGGACGTAGGCCGAGCTGTTCTAGTGGGAGCGGTGCGGGTAGGGGTATGAGAAACGCGTGCGTCCCGCCCATCCCAGTTCCTGCGCCCCACGTTGTATGCCAGGATATTAACTATCCCCTTAACCAAACGTCCCCAGTACATGAGGGAGATATGGTAGGATACGGGCGCTGACAGGTTTCAAGAACGTCCCTTGGGCGTGATACGGAGTATGTAGTGACTGATGAGAATCGCAAGCCTGTGGATGATGAGCTACAGGCGCCTGATGTTGAAGTGCCCGACGATGATGTTGTAGCGGCAGACGTTGCTGAGACGGAAGCGCAGACTGAGGAGACGGCTTCGAAGCGCCCGTCGCCGCTGTTGATTGCCGTCAGTGTTGTATTGTTGATCGCACTGGGTGTGGGTTTAGGAACCCTGGTGCCGCGCCCGCAAGCGGAAGCACCTGCACCGACCGCCGCGATCCCCGCACCGGCCGCCGATGCGCCGGTCGCTCCCGGCTTGCCGTCGGCGGTTGGTGATTACACCAGCGATGAGCCGATCGCGCGGGTCGGTGATGTGACGATTACGCGCGGTGATTTCGTGCGCTTGTACGAGCCCGGCGTCGATCCGACAGAATTGCTCGATCAGTTGGTGATGCGTGAACTGGTTGTTCAGGCGGCCGCCGGCGAAGGCGTGACGGTTGACGAAGAGCAGGTGACGACCGTGATCGACCAGATCAAGCTCTCGCAGGTTGGCGGCGATGATGCGCAGTTTGAGGCGTTTCTGGCCGAAAACCAGATCGGCACGGTTGAGGAATTGCGCGCCCTGATCGGCCGCGATCAGTTGATCGAGCAGATGGTGTTGCGCCATACGCAGGCCGAACATGTGCATGCCCGGCATATTCTGCTCTCCGGCGAAACTCCCGAGGCGATCGCCGAACGGGAAGCCGAGGCCGAGGAGTTGCTGGCGCAACTGGAAGACGGCGCCGAATTCGCTGCACTGGCGGCCGAGCACTCCGACGATCCCGGTTCGGCGGTCGAAGGCGGTGATCTTGGTTGGGCGCCGCGTGGTATCTTTGTGCCGCAGTTCGATGAGGCGGTCTTCAGTATGGACGTGGGCGAGTTGCGCCTGGTTGAGTCGCAGTTCGGCTGGCATATTATCGAGGTGCTGGACGAACCGGAGTTGCGCTCGTTCGACAGCATGGAGTTGCTGAATACCCAGGCCGGTCAGGTGGCGTTCGAGTCGACGTTCTTGCCCTGGGCCGACGCATTGCGCAGCGATGCCGAGTCGGCCGGCGAGATCGAGATTCTGGTGGCCGCCGAAGATCTGGTGACGGCTTCGCCGGGGGTATGATTGGCGCCATGGATCTCTGATGCCTAATGCCTGAAGGCGCTGCCGCGCGGCTCGTGAACCGGCTGTCGTGCATCAGTGGCTTGCCTTCGATGGCGGAACATTCCGCCATCGATTGTCGTTGATTAAGTGGAGCGATTTGCGCTCCACTTTTTCGATTCTTCGCCTATGGTTGTGATGCGTTCTTGTCCGCCGGGGCGCCCATCACAGTAATTTCTGCTATGCACTATTCAATTCGGACGATTGCCACATTGTTGCTGTTGCCGTTGTTGGCGGCCTGTACGGCGGCTGCGCCAAATCCGACGCCGAACACGATTGCGGTTGTGCCGAGCGCGACGACTGCACCAACAAGTACGCCGACAACGGTGCCGACGACCAACGCCGTGCCGACTGCGACG
>JAAUQO010000091.1 GCA_012032775.1 Oscillochloris sp.
GAACGGGGCCGGCTACGTGCCGGTACGGGCCGCGATGCCCGTTCGGCGAGTTGGCGGTGCAACTGCCGGCGCTGACCGAAACTCATCAAGTTGTACGCAACCTCGCAGGCTGCCGCCGGGCGAAAGCTGTAGGTAAGTTCGCTTTCAAACCCTTCGATGGCAATCAAGCCGGCCTGTTGCAGTGCGAAGAGTTGATCCACCAGCCGTTCGTGGTCGCGTTCAACAGGATGGATGACGGTGAGATCGGACAAATTGAAGCTCAGGCCGATCACACTGGCGACTTTGAGCGTAAGTTGCTGCGCCGCGCTCAGGCGATCGATCCGGCTGATGATCAAGCCCTGCACCGTATCCGGGAGGCGCATGGCCGCGAGGACATGGTGCAGATCGCCGGCGCCCGGCGCCAGCCGGCAGCGCCCATCGACAATCGTGATCAGCCCACTGTCGCGCAATGCCAGGGCCAACTCTTCGCTAAAAAAAGGATTGCCGAGCGCGCGTTCGGCCAGCAACCGCCAGAGCGGCTCCGGCACATCCAGTACGCCCAGCCGGTGCGCGATCAGAGTACCGACCTCTTCCGGCGAGAGGCCGCGCAACTGCAGGCGCTGCACATGCGGCCGGTAGGCGAGGCGCTGATACTCATCCGGCAGATCGGCGATCGGGCGTAGCGCCAGCGCCACCAACAACGGCGAAACCCGGTCGAGAATATGTCGCAACAAGATCCACGAACTAATATCGAGCCAGTGCGCATCTTCCAAAATCAGCAAGAGCGGCGCTTGATCGGCGAATTGCGTGATCAAGCGGATCAACAATTCGCGCGTATTTTCCGCCCGCATCTGGCCGGTCATCTGAGCGGTGATCGGGGTTTCATGGAGATCACGCCCGAGAATCGGCGCCAGCAGCGGGCTTAATGGCGCAAGATCGCCCAGAAGGTTCGCCGGTGCTTGCGGATCGAAGAGCGCAGTGATGATCGAACGCCAGGCGAAGTAGGGTGTTTTCTCGATCGGACTGGCGGCGCCGCTCAGCACACGTACATGCGCCGCTTGGGCCGCTTCGCGCAGCGCATCGAGCAGGCGACTCTTGCCGATCCCGGCTTCGCCTTCGAGTAACAGCAGATTGCTGCGTTCGGCCAGCAGATCGCCCAGCGCCGTTTGCAGCGTCTCCTGCTCACGGCTGCGACCGATCAGCGGAACATGTGGCGCCGGCTGGACTGCGACCACGGCGCGAGACTCTTCGAGCGGCTGATAAACATCGACCAACTCGGCGACACCCTTCAGGCGCAACGGCGGCAACGGCTCGAACGGCACGCGCCGGCGCGCCGCCTGATAGGTGGCGGCATCGCAGAGCAACGCCGGTCGGCCTGATTGAGCCAGGGTTGCCGATGCCTGCATCAGGCGGGCTGAACGATTCACAATCGAGCCCATCATCGTGTACTCGCGGCGCTCTTTGGCGCCGACGGCGCCACACAATGCCATGCCGGTCGTCACCCCGATCGCACATGAGAATTCCAACTCGCGTAAGGCGTTGTGAATGTCCAGTGCCGCTCGCACGCCGCGCTCGGGATCGTCTTCATGCGACAACGGCGGTAAACCCAGCGCCGCCACAAGCGTCGGACCTTTGCCGTCGGTGCCGAGCCGGCTGATGCTGCCCTCGTAGCGGTACAACATCGACTGGATGGCCCGCATCTGCGACTGCGCGTGGCTGAGCGGCGTATCGGCGCGCAGATCGGGGAGATTGACGAACAGCACCGTCACCCGGCGCTGCTCGGCCAACCATGCCGTCTGCCCAGCATCCAGACGGGTCAGAATCGCCTTCGGCACATAGGCCCGCAACATATCGACCGTTTCCGGTTGCAGTTGCGGCGGAACGAGCGCACGCATCGGGATATCGGCGAGCAGTGCGTCGAGGCGCACGGCGCCGCCGGCAGCCTCGCTGCCCATACAGGCGTCGGATACGAAACTCCAGGCCGCCGGCCCGATCAACACCTCGCCCGGTTTGGCCGCCGCTTCGGCCTGTCCGGCCTCAAGCACCGCCGGCCCGGTTACCAGCAACTCCCAACGCGCGAACACCCCACCCAGATACATGGTGGTAACCATGCCTGCACCGACGCCGACGCGCACCTTCAGCGCGGGCGGTGGTTGACCATTATCGCTCACGCCCCAGACATCGGGCGCCATCATCATCTGCACAGCCAGGCCGCATTGCACGGCCCGCTGGGCCAGAACCGCCGGTGCCTCGTCGCCATACCACAAGGCAAGCAAGCCGTCGCCGGCGAACTTCACGACATCGCCGCCGTGAGCGCTGACGACACGTACCAGATGCCCAAAATACAGATCGAGGATGCGAGTCAGTTCTTCGGCGCCGGCCGGATTGTGGCGGGTCAGATACTCGGTAAGGGCGGTGAAACCGGAAAGATCGGCCATCAGCACCGCGGCCGGAAACCGCTCTACCGACGGCGCCAGGGTTGCGCCGCTATCGGCGGTAACACGGCGCAGGATCAGCGCCGGGACGTAGCAAGAAATTTCGTCGAGCGCGCTGGTGGGGATCACCTGATCCTCCGGCACGACGCCGCGCGAAAGACAGCAAACGGGGGCGATCGCCCCCGCCCGTGCAGCGCCCGGCGCCAACGCTATGGTTCGTGGATGCGCTCAGGATAACCGAACATCGCTCAGTACGCAACTGTGGCCGAGCCGCTGTCATTGATGGCGGTTTCTCAACTTTTTTTATGCAAAAGGTTGTAATATTAGCCTTGATCGTTTGTGCATGTTAGCGTATACTAACCCGCGCCTGGGCAAACTTGTGCCGACCATCACGATGAATCGACGAAAGGTTCTGTCGCCATGCGGACCACCCGCTCGCTTGCCTTCCTGCTGCTGTCGCTGGTTGTTCTTGCCGCCTGTAGTGCGCCGGCCGCTGCACCCAGTGAACCGGAAAAAATTGTTGTCTATTCGGGTCGTAGTGAAAGCCTGGTGTCGCCCTTCTTCACGCAGTTTACCGAGGATACCGGCGTCGAGGTTGAGGTGCGCTACGGTGATACCGCCGAGATGGCCGCGACCATTCTGGAAGAAGGGCAAAACAGCCCGGCCGATCTGTTTTTTGCGCAGGATGCCGGTGCCCTCGGCGCCCTCAGCGCCGCCGATATGCTTGCCGACCTGCCCGAATCGACCCTTAATGTCGTGGAGCCGCGCTTCCGCTCGGTCGCCGGCGATTGGGTTGGCGTGAGCGGTCGCGCGCGGGTTGTGGTGTATAACACCAACAACCTCAGTGAGGCCGATCTGCCTGAGTCGATCACGGCCTTTGTCGATCCGCAGTGGCGCGGTCGGGTTGGCTGGGCGCCGACCAACGGCTCATTCCAGGCCTTTGTCAGCGCGATGCGGGTGCAACTCGGCGAAGAAGCCACCCGCAACTGGCTAACCGGCATGATCGCCAATGATGTGCGCGTCTACGAGCGCAATGCGGCGATTGTAGATGCAGTCGCCAGCGGCGAGATCGATGTCGGATTCGTCAATCACTACTATCTCTACCAGTTGCAGCGCGAGAGCGGTAATACGCTCAGTGCCGCCAACTATTATCCGACCAACGGCGATGTCGGCGCGCTGATCAATATCGCCGGCGCGGCCATTCTCGGCAATGCCGATAATCCAGCCGCCGCGCAACGCCTGATCGACTACATGCTCAGTGAAAGCGGCCAGCGGTACTTCGCCGAGCAGACATTCGAGTATCCGCTCACGGCGGAAGTTGCGCCGGCCGCCGATCTTAAGCCGCTCAACGCGATCCAGACGCCCGATATCGATCTGAACACTTTGCGCGATCTGGAAGGGACGCTCCAGTTGTTGCAGGAGTCGGGGGCATTGTAGGAACGATCGTTTGTTCAATGGTTGCCTGCAAAGTGGGTAACCATTGAACATAATCACTATCTGCGTATGTCCGTGGCTGGTACAAAGGACATCAATGGCAACGCTAGAGCAAACCGTCACGCTTAGCCGTTCGCAGGCCCGCCGGAAACCGGCCCGGCCCTGGATCTTGATCGGGCTCTCGGTGCTGGTGACGGGGCTGATGGTGTTGCCGCTGGGCTATCTTTTGCTGCGGGCTGCCGGTGCCGGAGCCGATGCCTGGGCCACGTTGCTGCGTCCGCGTACCTTGCAGGTGTTCGGCGGTAGTGCGGCGCTCGCCCTGACAACCGCCGCCCTGAGTGTGTTGCTTGCTGTGCCGGCGGCCTGGCTGACGGTATGCAGCGATCTGCCGTTGCGTCGTTTCTGGGCCGTAGCGGCTGTGCTGCCGCTCGCTGTGCCTTCGTATATCGGCGGGTTTGCGATTATCGCCATGCTTGGCCCCACCGGTATGCTGCAACAGGCCCTTGCCCCGTTCGGTGTTACGCGCCTGCCGGAGATTTATGGTTTTGGCGGGGCAGTGCTGGCTCTGACACTTTACACTTATCCGTATGTCTTGCTCAGCACCCGCGCCGCGCTACGCCGCTGCGATCCGGCCGTGGAAGAGGCGGCTCGCAGTATGGGTGACGGTTCGATAAAGGTGTTTTTTCGTATTCTGCTGCCGCAAATCCGGCCCTCGATCGTGGTTGGTGCGCTTCTGGTGGCGCTCTACAGTCTGAGCGACTTCGGCGTTGTTTCGTTGCTTCAGTTCGATTCGTTCACGCGGGCCATTTATATGCAGTATCGCGGCTCGTTCGATCGTAACGGCGCCGCATTGCTCGCGTTGCTGCTGGTTGTGCTGACGATCGGCTTGTTACTGTTGGAGAGCCGGCTGCGCGGCCGCCAGAGTATGAGTCGTACCACATGTGCTGTGGCCCGGCCCCGCCGTCTGGTCGCCCTGGGGTGGTGGCGCTGGCCGGCACTGGCCTTTCTGAGCATTCTGGTCGGCCTTGGCCTCGGCCTCCCGCTGCTCACGCTCGGCTACTGGTTGCTGCGCGGCCTGTTGAACGGCCAGGTGATCGATACGCTCTGGCAACCTGCCGTCAACTCGATCCTGGCCGCCGGACTCGCGGCTCTCTTCACCCTGGTTTGCGCGCTGCCGCCCGCCCTCCTCGCCGCCCGCCATCCCGGCCGTCTCAGCCGCCTGATCGAGCGGGCCCTCTACATCGGGTATGCGATACCGGGCATCGTGATTGCGTTGGCGCTGGTATTCTTCGGCGCGAACTACGCCCCCTGGCTGTATCAGACCCTGCCGCTCCTGGTGGTGGGCTATATGGTGCGTTTCCTGCCACAGGCCGGTGGGAGTATCCGCAATGCGCTTCAGCAGATGAACCCGCGGGTTGAAGAGGCTGCGCGCTCATTGGGCCGCAACCCGTTCACTGTGCTGGCCGAAGTCACCGTCCCGATCCTCACGCCCGGTATTCTCGCCGCCGCCGCCCTGGTCTTCCTGACGACGATCAAGGAGTTGCCGACTACGTTGCTGCTCGGACCAACCGGCTTCAGCACACTCGCAACCACGATCTGGAGTGCGTCGAGCGAGGCGATGTTCGCCCGCGCCGCCGCGCCCGCACTTGTTCTGCTGCTTGTCTCCGCATTGGCGATGGCGTTTATGCATATCCACGACAATGATCGGTAACTGCGATCGAACCTGTCAGGGCGCAAGATTGTGCGCAGTGCAATCCTACGCCCTGCGTATGCTACAATCCGCAGCATGCCTGGTTCCTCCACAACTTCAACCCGATCAACCGCTCCCGAAGCGCTGGTACTGCGTGGCCTTAGTAAGCGCTATGGCCCGATTCGCGCTGTTGTCGATGCCGCCCTTATGCTGGAGCATAGCCGGGTTCTGGCCCTGCTTGGCCCTTCAGGATGCGGCAAAACCACGCTGCTCAGGCTGATCGCCGGCTTTGAAGTGCCCGACAGCGGCGCGATCCGGATCGCTGATCGCATCGTCGTTGATGAATCGGGTGTGAGTTTGCCGCCGGAACAACGCCGGATCGGTATGGTATTTCAGGACTACGCGCTCTTCCCGCATCTCAACGTCGGCCAGAATATCGCATACGGGCTGCCGCGCAACAGCAAGCGTGATGCGCGGGTGGCGGAACTGTTGGAGTTGGTTGGGCTTGCCGGCGCCGAGAAACGCATGCCGCACCAGTTGTCGGGCGGCCAGCAGCAGCGGGTCGCATTGGCCCGCGCGCTCGCACCTCGCCCGGAACTCATGCTGCTCGACGAACCATTCTCGAACCTTGATGCCGGGTTGCGCCGTTCGGTGCGGGCCGAAGTTCAGCGCATCCTCGCCGCCGAAGGTGTGGCTGCGGTGTTTGTCACCCACGACCAGGAGGAGGCGTTGAGTCTTGCCGATCGGGTGGCGGTGATGCTGGCGGGCGAAGTGGTGCAAACGGCGTCGCCGCGCGAAATCTACGAGCGACCGGTGAGCCGGGCGGTGGCGGCATTTGTCGGGGCGGCCAATTTTGTTCCGGCGCAGGCCGGCGGTTCCACGGCAAATTCGCTGCTCGGCCCGTTGCCGCTGATCTACCCGCACAAAGGGCGTGTCGATCTGCTGATACGTCCCGAGGCGCTGCGTCTCAGCCGCGATCCGGCCGGGCCGTATCGGGTGATCGCGTGCAACTACTTCGGCGCCGATCAGCTGGTTAGCCTGGATTTAGGCAACGGCAACAGTATCCAGGCTCGTACTCCAGCCTGGGCTACGTTTAATCCCGGCGATGCGGTTCAGATCGCCGTGCATGGCGCGGTGATGGCGTATGAGCCGGCGGTTGGATGATCCTCTTCACCCCCAAAAACCCCGCATCGCAGCGTTGATTGTTTCACCCGCGCATGATCTAAACCGTAACCTCCGCAAACACTCAGCTTTTCAGGAGCTTCCGCTCCGGTGAATTTCGCATCCCAACCTCTACACTGCTCTCAGTAGCACAACAGCGACAGACCTGCTGAGAGGAGGCCAGAGATGACCCAGCTGAGCACCGTTTCCTTCACCAACCCGTCGAACCCCTTCATCGTCCAGAACACCGACCCGACGCAGATGGATCTTATGGCGCTGACGCGCCAGGCTCTGGCGGAAAGCCGCCTGTTCTATCGCCACGAAGAGTACGATGCTCGCTACGCCTACGAACTCTTCCGGCGGGCATTAGTCGAGCGCTGTGAGGGTTCGTGGCAGGTGATCTACGAACATTACCATCTGCTGGTCGAGCATTGGGTTCGTCGCAGCGGCGCATTCGTGGTAAGCGGCGAGAGCAGCGAGTATTTTGTGGCCGCCGCCTTTACCCGTTTCTGGCGCGCCATTCCCTCGGAACGCTTCAATTCATTCCCGACACTGGCTTCACTGCTGAACTATTTGCGCCGGTGCGCCACCTGTGTCGTGATCGACAGCGCACGTTCGCACGCCGCCACTGATATGCTGCCGGAAGAGAGTATCAACTGGAACAATCAGAAGTTGGCCCACGCCGATGAGGAAGCGACCGATCGCGTGGCCCGTGAGGAGTTCTGGCAGATGGTGAACGGCTTACTGAATAGTGAGGCCGAGCGGGTTGTGGTACAAAAATCGTTTGTGCTGGGGATGAAGCCGGGTGACATCTTCGAGGCCCGCAGCGATCTCTTCGCGAGTGTGAACGAAGTCTATATGCTGAAGCGCAACATCCTGGCTCGTTTGCGTCGTAGCCCCGAACTACGCGGTCTGTACTAGATACCACAGCAAGGGCGAAGCATCTGATCAGATGCTTCGCCCTTTACTTCACCACTGCCTCGATAAACGCCTCACCGATGCTTCGCCCTTTACTTCACCACTGCCTCGATAAACGCCTCGCCGAGTGCCCGCGCCACGGAAATACGCTGATGTCCGTCGCGAACATAATAGCCGTCGGCGCCGTGAATGAGTTGAACCGGCGGCAATCCGATGCTGCGCCGCCGCGCAACTGCGATGCTCAACCAGCGGTCGCGGCTGTGTTCTTGTGCCGGCGCAAACGCCCGATCGCGGTCGCTGTCACCACTGCTGATGCGTACACCGGCTGTCTGTAACTCCATCAACATCGCGAGCCTCCGTAAGACAATGCAGAATGTATTCACAGTGCCGGAATACGTGCGCTGCGTCTCTTCTTCGTCTCGTGTTGCGTCTCAGAACAACGCTTCCGTCGTATAATGGCTGTGTCGTTACCTACGCTTGACGAGGCAGCATTGGCCCGACTCGGACTGAATTTGCTCGGCGCACCTGAGCTATGGCTCGCTGGTCGGCCGGTAACCCTGGAGCGCCAGAAAGCCCTGGCGCTGCTGGCATACCTGGCGATCGGCGGGCAACCGCAATCGCGCGAACATCTGGCTGCGCTGCTCTGGCCCGATCTGGCTGCGCCGCGTGCGCAGGCGGCCCTGCGTCAGGCGCTCTGGACGATCGGTTCTACCCTCGGTTCGGAGTGGATCGCCAGTGACCGCGTGCGGGTGGAACTGGTGGCCGCCGATCTCGATCTCGACGTGCATGCTTTCCGCAGCATGGTGCAGCGCGCTCGCCGGGAGGCGCTCGATTCCGATATTCTTGCCGCCGCAGTTGCGCGTTATCGCGGTGATCTGCTGGCCGGGTTGACATTGCGCGATGCCGAAGCGTTCGATGAGTGGCGCTTTTTTGAGTCCGAGGGGTTGCGGGCCGATCTGATCTGGGCGCTTGATGCACTTGGCGAGGCGTATTCCGCCCGCAATCAGTACGCGCAGGCGCTGGATTTCGCCCGCCGCCGGCTGGCGCTCGACCAACTGCACGAGCCGGCCCATCGCCGCTTGATCCGGTTGTATGCTGCCGCCGGGCAACGCCAGTACGATGAGTGCGTGCGTGTGCTTCAGGCCGAGCTTGGGGCTGAACCCGAGGCAGAGACAACCCGGCTCTACCAGGCAGTGCGTGCGGAGCGGGCATCGCAGAATGCCGGCGCCGGTCGAGTTTCCGCTTGGCGTCGAGGGCCGGCAGGAAGCGGCGGTGGAATTGGCGCAGGCGCTGGTTGAGCGCTTCGGGGATCTGGTTGAGGTGCGGCGCAGTGCCGAAAACGTGCTGGCTCAGAGCGAACCGCCGGCCTGTTCACCTTGTTCACTCGAAACTATTCTGGCTGAGTTGCGACCAGTGTGAAGCAGTAAGGATCTTGTGTATGACGATCGACATTATCGCCGCCGAATTGTTGGCCGCCCAGGCCAATGCGGTGGTGATCACTCCGCCCGCCCAATCCAATCCGGCATTCGATCTTGAAAACGGCTATGCGGTCGGCGCAGCTGTTGCCGCCGCCAGACGAGCCCGCGGCGAACGGACGATCGGGCGCAAGATCGGGTTTACGAATGCCGCGATCTGGGAACAGTACGGCGTTGGCGGCCCGCTCTGGGCGCACATATACGACACAACCGTGATCCATGCCGGCGGCGAAGATGTTACATACACGCCCAGCGGCCTGACGGCGCCGCAGATCGAGCCGGAACTTGTGCTTGGGCTTGCGGCGGCACCTTCACCTACCGCTCTGAATGCGACGGCGCTGCTGGATTGTGTCGCCTGGGTAGCACTTGGATTTGAGATTGTCGATTGTCATTTCGCCGATTGGCGCTTTACGCTGGCCGACGCAGTCGCCGATTTTGGCCTGCACGCAGCGCTGATCGTTGGCCCGCAATTGCCGATCAGCAGCTTCGCCCCGGCCGGCATCCTTGATGCGTTGGCGCGTTGTAGCCTGACATTGCGCTGCGATGGGCAGTTGATCGCCACTGGCATGGGCGCGAACGCTCTTGGCAGCCCGCTCATGGCCCTTGGCCATCTGGTGCGTACCCTGACGCTGCAAGAGGCCGAACCGCTCGCGGCCGGCGAGATTGTTACCACCGGCACACTTACGCCGGCCTTTCCACTGATCGCCGGCCAGACATGGACGGCGACGCTGAAAGGACTCGGCGAGGATGTGCGCAGTTTGCATTTGCGGGTGGATGTGCGGTCGTAACGGCAGCAGAGTGCAGCGAAGATGGGATGGCGAGCGGTTAGTAATACCGGCGGGACGAAGCGGCGCTTGCAATCAGGCGCCGCTTCGTTCTGTCCGCTGAACCATCATTCTTGCAACGGAACATGAATTGCAAATTGGGAAATCGGAACTCGATACTCGGCTTGACCCAAATCGGCAGTGCCGCTATGATCTGAGCGTGTGAGGGCGTAGTCAGGATCGCAACGGCGCGATCGACTCAATGCTGAGCTGCCGGTGCGCCCCGGCCAACGAAAGGAGATCCATGATGCAGTACGTTCCAACCTTGCCCAACTATACGGAGCAAGATCATCAGGTCTGGGCGGCGTTATATGCGCGCCAATGGCCGTTGATGGACGAACAGGCCAGTAGCATCTTCCTGAAGAATTTTCCCAAATTGGAGCTTGATCCGCAGCGATTGCCCGACCCGCTTGAGGTAAGCGAGCGTCTCGATCGGCTGACCGGTTGGACTTTGGCGGATGCCCAAAACGAGTATTTGAACCCCGAGGAGTGGTTCGAGCATATCACGGCGCGGCGATTTCCGGTGACGAACTATATTCGTGGGCCACATGAACTGGACTTCACACCAATGCCCGATCTCTTCCACGAATACTTCGGCCATCTTGGTTTTTTTGCCGACCGCCGTTTCGCCGATATTGCCCAGGCCTTCGGGCCGTTATTTTTGCATGGCGACGAGCGCCAGCGGCTTGAGATCTCGCGGTTATGGTGGTTCACGCTGGAGTTCGGGCTGATCCGTGAGGGTGGAAAGCTGAAAGCGTTCGGCGCGGGATTGCTTTCATCGCCGGGCGAATTGCAAAAGGCATTTGCGCCTGAGACACCGCGGCTGGAGTTTGATGTACGGACGGCGGCCACGACGGCTTCGGCGGTGTATGAGATGCACAATGTCTACTTCATCCTGGAAGATCTGGAGCATGTCTTGAAGATCATGCAGGATTATGCCGAGATGGAAGGATTACCGCAGCCGAAACTGAAGTAACGCAGCATATGCCTGATTACGCGGCTTACACCGGGTATGCGGCAGCGTACCGGCGCAAACAATTTCCCAGCACAACCATCAGTCATTGGCCTATGTGCGAACTACGGCATATGCAAGGGGTATCAATCGGGCGCAGGGCTGAACCTGTGATTGTACATAGTTCGTACACTGCTTGAAGAAGTGCCGCTAGCAGCCATGACGAGGGATACGAAAAGCACATCAACGGCTCGCCGGCGTTGATGTGCTTTTCGCCGATTTCAAGGTATGAATGCTGATTTACATAGCCTGCACCCATTACCGGAGCGCCGAAACGACGCGCGGATATATTTGCGCCCGCCGGCGCCTGACGACGCCGCAACGCTGATCGCGCTCAACCGCCAGAGCATCGAGCATTACCAGCCGTGGGTGAATCCACCGCTGGACGAAGCGCAATTCGCCGGATACCTGGAGCGTTCGGCCCGTGCGGACACTGCCGCGCTGCTGATTTGTCGCAACCCAGATAACGCGCTGCTTGGCGTGATCAATTTAAGCCAGATCTTCTACGGCCCGTTGCAGAGCGCATATATGGGCTACTACATTGGATTGCCGTATGCGGGCCAGGGATATGCGAGCGCGGGGATCGCGGCGGCGCTCGATTATGCCTTTGGGCCGCTGAAACTGCACCGGGTAGAGGCGAATATTCAGCCGGAAAACCGGGCGTCGATCAAACTCGTGGCGCGGCTCGGCTTCACGCGGGAAGGTTTTTCGCGGCGCTACCTCTTTATTGGCGGCGAATGGCGCGATCATGAGCGGTACGCGATGTTGAGCGAAGATTGGGCGGAGATCAGCCGAGCTACAACATAACCTGATCCAGCGCCGGCAACAAGATTATCGCTCGCCGATGCGACTACGCCAGGGGATCGATTCCCACCGGCGGTGGGCGCGGCAATCCGGCGACTTGAAATAGTTCGCGTCTGCTGCTATAATGCGCCGCGTTGCGCCCCCATAGTCTAGCGGCCTAGGACGTCACCCTTTCAAGGTGAAGATCGCGGGTTCGAATCCCGCTGGGGGTACCAACCAGAACGCCAGGGATATGTCCCCGGCGTTTTTGTGTTTGGGATGAGCTAAACCTGGTGGCTCAGGTAGTTGAAACGGTTCGAATCTTATTGGGTTACCCCAACTGCGCATCCAAGCTTGCGGCATCGATGAGCAATGCATTATGGCGTGTCGCTTCGTTACGAGCCTCATTGGTGAAACCGGTGCGAGCAAAATAGGCATAGCGCACCGTCCAATCGGCGCCTCCGTTCGGTAGATCGCGCAAGACCCTGGGTGTTTTTTGCTCGATCAATTCCCGCACTACCTGCCGATCCACTGCGTCGGCGCCCCATTTGCATTCGCCGAGCAGGATCTCGCGGTGCTGCCAATTGATCGCAACAACATCCACCTGCACGCTGCGGCTCCAATGGCTGCCGACAACACTCGGCACAAACCCTAATCCTCCCGCTTGCGCCTGTTCCATCACCCAGCGTCGGCTCAGTTCCTCAAATGCGGTTTGGCCGACAAAGGCCCGCAGGCCGGACTGGATCTGTTGGAGGACGGTTTGCGGCGCAAACGCCAGTCGATCATGATGCGGCGCCAGGAAGCGAAAGTAAAAGCGGAAGTAGGCATCGCACAGGTGATACCGCCCCTTGCGCGAGATGCGCTGTTCCGATTGAGGGATTGTGACCGGGAGCCTTCGCTCGACCATCTTGAGATCCTGAAGGCGCACCAGATATGAGGAGAGGTGTGCTTTGCTGATCAGCGCAGCATTCTTGATCTCGTCCAGCGTATGTGCGCCGGCGCCGATTGCTTTAAGAATAGCCAGGTGCGGTTGCGGTTCACGCAGTTCGTCGTAGAGCAGAAATGCCGGCTCGGCGCCGAACATACTGCCCGGATCAAGGATCACCTCGCGGATATTTTCAACCAGACTCAGTTCGGAGTCGAGCCAGCCCAGGTACGCGGGAATACCGCCGACGACGGCGTATCCGGCGATGCGTTCTTCAACCGACCAGGATGGGAAGAAGGCTTTCAGCGCCGCGAAGGGGAGTTGTTGCAGATGCCAGCGCCCGGTTAGGCGCCCAAAGAGCGGTGATTGGGCCGCCTGAATCCCTTCCATGACGCGAATCTGTGAGCCACATAGCGCAATCACGGTTTCCGTGTGCTGAAAGTGGCGATCCCAGGCATGTTGCAAGGCTGAGAGTGCAGCAGGATCAGACTCCATTGCATACGGCAATTCATCGAGCACAAGGATGTGCCGTTTGCCGGCAAGCAGGTTCGCCGCTGCATCCCATACCTCGGCCCAACTCTCGAACGTCGGCGCTTGTGGAATCGGCAAGCCAACCAGTGCGGCATAGAGTTTACGGCGTTGCAGCGCGGCCGGCTCTTTCTCAGCCGTCCAGTAGGTGGTTGGTACGCCACTCTGTATCGACCAATGCATGAGCAGATTGGTCTTGCCGACCCGTCTGCGGCCATAGAGTAACAATAACTGCGCCGGTCCTGGCCGTCGGCGTTCCAGAACGCGGTTGAGAAAGGCCAGTTCCTGCTCCCGATCAACAAACATGGTTGTATCTCCAAATAAGCCACCGCTCATGTATTATACACTACTCGTGGCTTATCTGAGTTTGCAGTGTCAAGGCGGATTGTAGCGGTTTTGCCGGATACGCAGGCGTTATTTGAATCAGGAGCCTGGTCTGATCGGTGTTCGATCTAGCGCGGTTTGGACTACCAAACAGAACGCCAGGGACTTGTCCCTGGCGTTTTTGTGTTTGGGGTGCTGGAAGTGGCTTACTTCGCGTCAAAAACCTCATCGACGCCGATACTGAAGCCTGACAGGAGGTGCGAGGTTGCCTGATCACGCGCGCGAAGATACCGTGCTCGCTGTACGAAGCACCATCCAACACCAGCACCGTGATCGTTTCGTCGAGGGGATTGACAATCCAATACTCCGGGATGCCGGCTTCGGCGTAATCCCGGCGCTTTACTTTCGTGTCGCGTTCGGGATCGTCGGCGCTTACCACCTCGACCGCCAGATCGACGCCCATCCAATAGCGTTTGTGCTGGCGCGGGTCGTTTTTGTTGCGCAACACCACCAGATCCGGCTCACGGAATTTGCGCGAACGGATTCGCACCCGCAAGGGCGAAAACAGCACGATTCCGCCGAATAATTCAAGAAACACGAAAAAGTGACGATACAAGTAAGCCAGAATCTTTTGATGTTCAGGAATTGGCATGGGCAGCACCTCAATCACGCCATCGTCGAACTCCAGCAAGCGCCGGCTATGGTCGGTCATCGCGAGGTACTGCTCCTCCGTCCAAAGCCCCTGAATCGGCTCCAGACTCAATACGGTATCGTCGTCGGTATCGACAATCCGCAACGTATTGGTACGCATTTGAACAGCCATCGCTCACCTCATCTTTCGTGATGCTTCGCCCCAAGATCATTGCTCGTTCTTTGCCTCAGTATACAAGCTGTTGGCGATCTATGATAGCCTGTAACACATATGTTTGCCTTCACCTGCACGCTGCGGCTCCAATGGCTGCCGACAACACTCGGCACAAACCTTCATCCTCCCGCTTGCGCCTGTTCCATCACCCAGCGTCGGCCAATCCAGTGCGGACGATCTTGGCTGCAAGGTTGAAATCGGCCGGATTCATCGGCTGGATGCACAGCGCGTGCGCCCGTAGTCCTGCGTTGTATGGGGTCGGTTCTCTGGAGCACAAGGTGAAGATGCAGTGCCTACGACAGGGCGCTGCGACGCTCGATAATGCGCTCGCGCTCATCGGGGGATGGGAAGTTGGCGTGATCACCTGATTGATGACGCTGGTTCATGCACTTTCTGATGGACGCGAAGTCGGGCCAGGGGCCGGAGCGCCGGCGGGATGCGCTGAGGTCGGCGCGAATGCCGGCAACAATTTTTCCAGCCGTGCCACTTGACGCACTGCGGTGCGCGGCCAGAGCCTCAGCGACGGTGGGGTTGCGTCCGGCCAGGTTCAGCAGCAGGCCTGCCATTGCCGCGCGGCTGAGGCTATCAACATAGGCATGTAGCTCGGGGTCGGTACTCATTGTGTTCCTATTGCTCAACTCAGATCGTGGAACTTTTGTTCGCCCTCGAGCAGTAGTGAGAGGGTCTGTTTCATCTTCTGGCCCTGGAACGGACTGGTGATCCGCATCTCCGGCAGTTTGCCCGAAGTTCGGATGTGTGGTAGCCCGACAAGGTTCTGGCGGGCGATCGTGTAGTTCGGGTCGATCTCGAGGGAACGACGCAGGGCGGCCTCGGCCTCGTCGAAGCGGCGCTGATGATGAGTGTGAGACCCAGATTGCCCCACGGCTGCGGCAGTACATCGCCGATTGCGATCACCCTACGCAGCATGGTCTCAGCGTCGGCCCAGCGGTGGGCGGCCATCACCTCCACCGCCTGCTGAAACAACTCCTCCTGCTCGATCAACTGATCGAGCGTGAAGTCAGGGCCGCGCAGCACTCTACTTTGCTCGGCGGCGTCACGGGCGAAGGGAAGATCTTTGGCAAGCCTATCGGCAAGCAGGCTGTCGTTATCGAGTTCTTGCGCCCGTTCCAGATCGCGCAACGACTGACCTATTCGCATCGTGAATCGGGCGGCGATGCCGCGGTTATACCAGTACATCGCATCCTGGGGTGCAAGTGCAACGAGCATCGTTGTGACGGTGTAGGCCTCAAAGTAGCGCTGCTGCATCGAGTAAGCTGCGCCCAAGCGATCCAGGGCCTCGATACGGTGCTGCTGCGACGCAACCGGCGCCTGTAGCACGCGTTGTGCGGTCGCGATGACCCGCTCGTAATCGGCTTGGAGCAGATGTTGCGTTGCCTTCGCCAACCAGCGGTCGATATCGCGTGAACTGGTTGGGTTGCGCGGTTGTGCGGTACGCTTTGATTTTTTAGCCATAGGTTATTCCTCTGAGCCATCCTGCCGGCGCAGGGCGCTTGAAGCAACCGGGCCGGTCGCGATCCGGTTTTTCAGCGCCTGAAGCAGCGCACGATCTTCGGCATTCTCAAGCGCCTCCAGAATTTGGCGCCACAGTTCGGGCGTCGGCACTACCGCCGTCGTTCGACCGTTATGATCAAGGCTGAATTGGACACTACAGGCAATCTCTTCAACCGTCATCGCGGTAACCTCCTCGCGTTGCTGGCTCCATTGTAGCCCAGGGGCGAGCCTCGCGCCACCTGTTCGAATCCGCAGTCTGGTCTGCACCCTGTTCGATCTATCGCTGTTTAGTGTACCATCAAAAACGCCAGGGACATGTCCCTGGCGTTCTTGTGTTTGGAGGGTTACCGGGTGAGGTTCCGTTCACATACGTCTATGCCGGTACGAGGCTGTTGCGCAACGACGGCTCCGGTTCCGGCACGCCCTTGATCACAATCCAGATCCCGATAACCAGTTCAAAGGGGATATAGGGCAGAGCCACTATAAATGACACCTGATAGTCGAAGATGCCCAGCAATGTCGCGATGAGCAGCGGAATGACGCTGATCAGGCCCCAGAGCGACATCCACTGCGGCACGGCGCGGGAACGGACGAGCAGTGCGTAGAACAGGATGGCCCCCGCACAAAAGGCCAGCATGTGGAGCGTAAATCCCACAAAGTCCATGGACTCCAGAGTCAGCGTTGCCATCGTTTCAAGCGCGGCGGGCCGGCCGGTGCTGATATATTCCTGGCTGATTCGAACCATCGTGAAGGCGTCGGATCGGCTGGTGGCCAGCAGCCCACCTTCCAGGACATAGAATCCGAGGGCGGTTAAGGCCAGCTTTTCATGCACGTTTCGCACGGTCACAAACAGCATTGCCCCGAGAAAGATAACGCCCAGGGCCGTGAGCATATCCACCAGAATGTACGCCTTCATCAGCGTGGGATTCTGCGCGATCCTGATCATGCTTTCGCTGCTGCTGCCTGGCACGATCAATTGCGGCTGCAGAAACAGCCCGCTGCTGAAAGAGGTTATGAATTGCACGAGGAAGGCCAACCCCAGGATCCGGGAGGTCTTGGTGAATGTGTTCATAGCTGCGCTCCTTCCACAAGTGGCACGATCAAATGTGCCCCTGGACGCGTTGTTCATAGCCGGGTGCCGGGGTTGCGCGCGTGGCGTCCGCTGGGCTAAACCCTTTCACGATCAGCCAGACCGCCATCACCATCTCCTGTAGAAAGATCGGGAAGTTCAGGACGAACAGGATAGGCTCCATCTGATCAACACGGTCGAACAGGAGCAAGAAGGCGGTTGCCAGATGCATGACGATGGCGATCAGCCCCCAGACCGATAGCCAGCGTGGGATGAGCCGTGATTGATACAGCAGGGCGTAGAGCATCAGCGCGCCCAGGCCGAAGAGCAAGATCAGAACCTTGCTCAACGCGTCGTTAGTCGCCAGCAGCGCCGCACTTACAAGTTGCGCAGCGGCGGCATCTGCGGCACCCGCCTGGTATTCCCGGCTCAGGGCGATGAGGGCGAGCCAGTGAATGACCATCCCGATATAGGCTATCGGCTCAAGTGCGCCCCTAAAGACGACATAACCAAGGGCCAGCGGGTGGTTGTGGTTGCGGGCGATTGGATACAGCACAACTGGAACGAGCGCCAACGCCAGGCCCATCGTTAGCACCAGCAGCGCCCCGATCACAAGCCGGTTGCCGTCGCCGGCGATCCTGGCGAGGGAATCGGGATCATTCAGCACAGGCGCCGTCGCTACGACGCTAAGAATGCCCGCGACGGTTCCGATGATAAAAAGCGCCCCGATAATAGCTGCGCTTCTGCGGTAGGTAGGCATTGTATTGCTCCTTGTGTGAACGAGCCGATCAGCGATCAGGCGGCGACCGGGTTGACCGCAAGCAAGGGCATCCCCAGATCACGCACCTTTTTAAGCACGCCATGCAGGGTGGCCTGGTCCATCGAACCGGCGATCAGTGTCTCGCCATTGTCTTCCAGGGCGATTGTCAGGCCGTCGAACCATTGAGCCCACTCCCGGCCCAGGTGGCCCTTCAGCCTGATCTGGTATACACCGCGATGCGGATCGTGTTGGGGATGGTGCTCGTGTGGCATGGGCATGCCCCGATACGGCCAGGCACCACGTCTGTGCCGCCTGCTTCACTCATAGCTAGCATAGCGGCCACACGGCAGTGCCGGATAGCACCTTAAGTATCGATCGAGGTATTGTTCCGAGGCCGGCTAGAGCAGACCCGATTCGCGAGCCTGAGCAACCGCCTCGGTACGCCGTTGCACCTGAAGCTTGGCAAAGATCCGCCGGTTGTGGCCTTTAATAGTGGCCAGGGACAGGTAGAGCCGCTCGGCAATCTCCTGATTCGAGAGACCTTGAGCGATCAACCGTAGGATCTCCAACTCGCGCCGGCTCAGTGGCTCAGGCGAAGGCGGCGCGCCAAGGGATGCCGGATGCAGCTCCGGCGGCGCGGCAAAAGCGGCGAGCAAGGCACCGATGTAGGTTCTCAGCCTTCCCGTTTCCGAATGCAGCATTGTCAGCAACTGTCGCATCGATTCGCCTTCGTCGCGAAATAGGCGGATGAAGCCGCCCGGCTCGGCCAGATCCAGCGCCTCGCCCAGCAACTGTAGGGCCTGCTCACGCTCATCCTGGGCGTGCAAGGCAAGCGATTCGAGCACCAGCACCTTGAGCCGCTCATCCTGCCAACCCTTTGTCTCGTATTGCCGGCGCAGCGGTTCCAGCAGCGTCAGCGCTGCGGCCGGCTCGCCACGGGCCAGATGCACACGCGCCTGACTGAGCGGAAGTTCGTAGCGCTGCGCCAGTTGCGCCGCCGCCGGATCATCCTGGCGTAGCAGCACAAGCACCTGCACGGCGGCAACCTCCGGCATACGCTGTAGAAAGCTGCGCCGGCGTACAGACTGCTCGACTTCTGCGACCTGGGCAGCCGCACCGGCAACATCCCCGCGCGCCAGATGCAGGCGCGCTAGAAAAAGCTCGGCGAGAATACAGCGGTCGATCACGGCATCGTACTGTTGCAACAGGCTCAGGCTCCGCCGGCAGTAATGCTCGCCGGCATCCAGGTCGTTCCACTCATAGCAGATGCGCGCCAGGCCAAGATAGGCCTCGCCGGCGTTCGGCTGCGGAGAGTCGCCGCACAGCTCCAGCACCCGCCGATACGACTCGGCAGCCGGGTAGAGCTGGTTCTCCTGCTCCTGAACCTCGCCAAGGCTTTCGGTTGCCAGAATGGTGGAGAACCGATCGCCGGATTCCTCGCTGATCGTGATTGCCTCACGGTAGGCGCGGACGGCTGCGGCCCGATCACCCTGAAGCTGGTGGGCAACGCCCAACGCCCAGAATGCGGTGAAGCGGAACGGCAGATTGGTGGGGTTCAGGTACTCCAGGGCGCGGCGTGACTGCGCCAGAATGCTTTCGGACTGGTATTGGGTCACGGCCAGTGTCGCGCGTGCGGCGGCGATGATCCCAATCAGGTTGCGGGTTGTCGCATCCGGCTCGCCCGGCGGTAAGGCTCGAGCAGCAGCCTGGAGCCGCGCTGCGACACCGGTTGTTCGGCCGGCAATCAGCGCCAGCGTAGCCGACTTCACCCACAACGAGGGCCTGCTGTCGAGTACCGCTGCGGGCAGCGACCACAGCCAGTCCAGGATGCTGTTCACAGTGCTGTGCATATGCAAAGGCATAGCTTTGCTTTCAATCAGCCGTTCAGCCCGTTCGACATCGCTGGCGGCAGCAGCATAGTGAAACGCTTCAGCTATCAGGCCGTGATCTTCAAACCACTGGCTGGCGCGGATCTGATATTCGGCTAGTGGTTCGGGAGGATAGATCTGCCCAATTCGCTTGCGGAGTAGATCTCGAAAGAGATGATGGTAGCGGTACCAGCGTCGCTCGTTATCGAGGGGGATGATGAAGAGGTTCGCGTGGACGATATCTTCCAGGAGGGTTTGTCCGGATTCGGCCGGCCGGTTCAGCACACTGTCGCACAACGAGCCGCACAGGCGATTGAGAATTGATGTACGCAGCATGAAATTCTGTACCGGCTTAGATTGCCGCTGCAAGACTTCCTCTACTAAATAGTCCAGCACAAACTTGTGGCTGCCGGTGAACGAGGCGATGAAGTTGGCAGTGTCGGGCTGGCCCTGAAGTGAGAGCGCGGCGAGATGCAGACCGGCGATCCAGCCTTCGGTGCGTGCGTCCAGGGCGGCGATAGCCTCGTCCGCAAGATTCAGGTTCATCACCCGGTTGAGATATTCGGCGACTTCGGCGAGGGTAAAGCGCAGATCGGCGGCGCGTAGTTCAGTCAGTTGGTCGCGGGCGCGGAAGCGGGCCAGAGGGAGGTTGGGATCTTCGCGGGTAGCGATCACAAGGTGGAGTTGGGGCGGTAGGTGATCGAGCAGGAACGTAATGGCGTGATCGACCGTCGTAGCCTCGATCGCGTGGTAGTCGTCGAGGATGAGGACAACATTGTCGCAAAGGGCGGAGATCTCGTTGAGCAGCGTGGTCAGCAGCGCCTCGATCGGCGGTGGCTGCCGCGATTCGAGCAGGGCTGGGATCTCTGTCCCAAGTTGCGGCGCACACGTTTGCAATGCCGCGACAAGGTAGCTCAGGAAGCGGCCAATGTCGCTATCGGCCGCATCGAGCGATAGCCATGCAGCCGGTCGTCCGCAGCGGACGAGCCACGTACTCAGCAACGTGGTCTTCCCGAAGCCCGCCGGGGCCGAGACGAGGGTCAGTTTCCGGGGTAGGCCGGCATCAAGCCGCGCAATAAGGTGGTCGCGGCGAATGGCATCAGATCGCGGCGGCGGAATAAAGAGTTTGGTCTTTAGGAGTGAATCCGGCATAGGGCCATTATATGCGCGCTAACTACTTTGCTGGATACGTAGACGTTGTCGGGCTTGAAGCCGAGGGCGCCGGCATAGGCCAGTCCGCCGCGAACGATTTTCGCTGCGAGGTCGAGGCTTGTGGGTTCCATGGTCTGGAGGCGCAGCGCGTGTGCGCGTAGTCCTGCGTTGTATTCGGTCACTTCCTTGAAAAGTTTAACCTGAGCACTCTTGACGCCAAGACAGGCCAGATCGACCAGCAGCAATGTGGAGGCTACTTTCCCGGAGTTTGGCGAGCGGCGAGCGATCAGGATTGTGATCAAGGCTGCTTCTTTGTTCCATCCCTGCGAAAGCAAAACCTCGTGTACAGGCCATCCCGACGCGATCGCCATACCACCGACCGGTCGGTTCAACAGATTGGCTTTGTCCTTCTTTCGTTGCTGTTTCCCCATGTGCTATCCTTTCAATGTATCCAGCATCGTTTCAGCATCTTCCCAGGTAACGCGCCCGGTATCGCGTAGGAAGCGCACAAATGCTTGAAACTCATCAGGTTGACGTTGTCGCCCAGCGTGCCGATGTAGTGCATGATATCGTCGGCGGTGCTTTCGATCAAACCGCGTGGCGGGTGCTGGTGTAGCAGGTAATCCTCGCCGAAGCGCGCGATCGTGGCGCGATGGGCCTCTAATGTTTTGGGGCTTGAGTTGGCCCGGGTGATGTGCTTCTGGAACAGGGCGAGCAGTTTGTTGTTCCGCGTTCTGATGGCCTGCGGTGTTGCGCTCTCGTTGTCGCCATCCAGTCTGGTGATCAGCCGGCCCCGCTCCTGCGCTGCCTTGTAGGTTTCATTCAGGCTGGAGCGAATACCCGCGCCGAAGTAGAGATTGTAGCCGCGCAGCAAGCTGTCGTAGGTGATTTTGCCCTCAAAAGGCAGCAGCGTTGTCTGGATCAGGGTCGGTGGCACCGGGCGCACCAACGCCGGCGCCGCTGAAGGCATAGATATAGCCGGCGTTGGTGTGCAATCCGGTGATAGTTGACGTATTGTTCGGCAACGCAACCGCAGCGGTGCCGTCGAGGGCCATTCTGTAGATGGCCTGATGGAAAGCGACGAACATGCCATCAGCATCCACCGTGATTGCGGGAGTATAGCCGGGCGTTTTCCCGCTCCCATCGCTCTGTCAGGAGAAGTACCCATGGAAGTTTATCGTGCTCGCCTTGGCGCCGTGCAGCAACAGATGGCCGCAGATCAGATCGACCTCATGTTCCTGCCGCGATCAGCCAGTTTGCACTACCTTACCGGCATCCCCCGCGATGAACAGCCCTTCGGCAATACGGTGCATCCCGGCGAGTGGGTAACCGGGGCGTGGATCAGCCCCAGCCGGGCGCCGGTGCTCACATTGCCGCGTATGACGGCCGATTTTCACCTGGGCGTCGCCGATTACGATGTGCGCGTGCTTGGCGATACTGCCGATCCTTATGCGTTGTTGCGCGATCTGTTCCGCGATCTTGGCGTAGGATCGGGCGCGAATGTGGCGGTCGAGGAGCGGGCGTGGGCCGAAACATTGATCGCCATTGAGTCTACTCTTGGTCGGGTTCGCTTTCGCTCAAGTGCGCCGCTGATTATGCCGCTGCGGATGATCAAGGATGCCGAGGAGATCGCGCTGATGCGCCGGGCCGGCGAGATTACCGAGTTGGCCTACCAGGCCACCCTCGACAAACTTAAGCCCGGCATGACGACCCTGGATCTGATCAGCGAGGTGAACTATCAGTTGCGGCTTCACGGCGCCGAAACCAACTCTTTTACGACCTCGTTTTACAATATGGGTCCCACATTCCCGTTCGATTTCCATAATCGCGACGAGGTGCTGCGCTTGCCGCTCAATCCGCCGGTTGCCGTGTCCTACGACTTTGGTGCGGTTTACCGGGGCTATTGCTACGATTACGGGCGCTCGGTCTTCTTTGGAGAGCCGGATGCCGAGTACCGGCGGGCCTATGCCCTGGTGATGGACGCCCAGGCTGTCGGCATCGCCGCGCTCAGGGCGGGCAATACGGCTGAAGCCGTCGATGCGGCGCGGCCGCTGATCGTGGAGTGGTGGGTGATGGGTCGGATCGCCGGACTCGACCCCATGA
>JAAUQO010000345.1 GCA_012032775.1 Oscillochloris sp.
TACTGCCTGTGGTGCGCCGGCTCATTCCTCACCGACTACGAAGCGGCGCTCTGGCATACGGCGGGCGGCCTGGGCGACATCGACACCAACTGCGCGATTGTCGGCGGGATTGTCGCTGCCGCAGTGGGACTCGACGGCATTCCCGCCGTGTGGCGCCAGAGTCGTGAGCCGCTGCCGAACTGGCCGTTTGTGGACGCCGATCAGGGTACGACAACGCTGTATCGCCCGGTCGGCGAAGCCGAGTTGGCGCTGATCGCGGCGAACAACTATCGCGCCTTTCCGCCCCGACTGCCCGAGCAACCGATCTTCTACCCGGTACTCAACGAAACCTATGCCGCACAGATCGCCCGCGACTGGAACGCCCGCGACGGCAAACGCGGCTATGTCACGCGCTTTGCGGTGCAGAACGACGTACTGGAACGCTACCCCGTGCAGGTGGTCGGCAACCGCAGCCATGCCGAACTTTGGGTGCCCGCCGAGGAGTTAGCCGACTTCAACGCCGCCATCGTCGGCACCATCGAGGTGATCGCGATGTTCCCAGACATCGCGCAGGAAGCCGAACCCGATACCAAAGCATAATCAGCGGTGCGCGAATGACAAACACCCTTCAGCACATCCAGGCCGGGATTGCCGCCGAGTATCGCCGTGATCTCCCGACCGCACGACAATGCTACCAGGATGCCTGGGATGTCGCGACTGATCACTACGAGTACTGTGTCGCCGCACATTACCTTGGACACCGTGAACCCGATGCCGTCGCGGCGTTGCGTTGGCATCAGGAGGCACTGGCACACGCCGAGCGCGTCGCCGATGATCGAGTTGCCGCCTTCTATCCCTCGCTCTACGTCAATCTCGGCGCTGCCTACGAACGGATCGGCGATCACGCGGCGGCACAGCGCTTCTACGCCCTTGCTGCAAACCTGGGGCTAGCGCATCAGCAGGAATTGGTGCGTACATCACAGCTTGGCACCGCATCATAGCCCAGGTTGCAACATACTGCATGCACACGTCGTATCTATCTCAAGTATCCGGTAGTGGTGCGATGAGAGTCCGCAGTACTGATACTGCTTTGAAAGGGGCTTGATCATGTTGCAGGGTTTATTCGGGAACGCCTCGGAAGTCGATGTGCAGAAGTTGGAGCAGGAACTTGGTGCGATGCTGGCCGAAGGCGAGCAGATCGTGCGTGGGTTTCGCGTGATTCGTGATATGTTCATCTTTACGAGTAAACGCCTGATTCTGATCGACAAGCAGGGCGCCACCGGCAAGAAGACCGAGTATCACTCGATTCCGTACAAGGCGATCACGCACTTCACCGTTGAGACCGCCGGCCATTTCGATGGCGACGCCGAGTTGAAGATCTATATCTCAAGCAACCCCGTCCCGATCCAACGCGAGTTCAAGCGTGGCACCGATATTGTCGGCGTGCAGAAAACCCTGGCCCAGTATATGTTCATGTGACGCGATCAGGCGGCGGTGAAACAGCGCCATTTCAGAAAAGGTATCGTTCGCGGCGACTCAACGCGCTGTCGGGCAGCCGACGAAACCAATCAGCGCCGAAGTTGCCGACGATCGTGTTCCATGTTGCCGCGAAGCATGATTACCCCGTTCGAGGTACGATCACGCAGCGCCGAGTGATAGCACCGCATTGCGGCCGCTTGGCGTCAAGGCAATCCGAGTCGGCCCACGATATCCTATCCACCCCACGATCACCCCGCGCTGCGTGATCTGCACCAGGCCACGCGCACACAGATCGGCACAGACCGCACGAATCCATGCCATGCGCTCCGGTGTAGCCACATCAGGCCGCAACCTGCGGCCGAGTGCGCCCGGTCAGGCGGTTCCAGCTTCGCGAACGGCCAAAAACGCCTGGAGTACGGCACGTTCATCTGAAGAGAAGGGCTGCATTGATGCCTTATAACGTAAGTGTTCTCAACGATCGCTATAGTAGCGGCAAAGTCACATCGCAACGCCGTTAGACGCACTGATACTATTCAGCTTACCGTTGTAGCAAACACGATGGCTTCAACACAGTATTCCGTTCCAACTCATAGCATTGCACCGGTTCGCAGGTGTTCAGATGCCAGCCAATCAGCGCGGCTAAGGCTGCGGGAATTGCTCCAATAAGATGGACAGTGCCGGAAGCACCGTACTGCAAAATCGTGTGGCGCACCTGACACGCGACGTTATGCATGGTGTCGGCATCGAAGGCAAATGCCCCTTCGGCCGGCTTCTCCAACACAATCCGCCGGCGGAGTGCAGGTTGTTCGTTGGCGATCCATGTATCAACATCGCTCATCACTCGGTTCTGGGTAAGCGGTAATTCAATTGTGATATCGCTACCGTTCGGGTCAATCTCAGTAACGCGCACGACCAGTGGCATTACTCCTTCGCCGACAGGTACGGATGTACGTGCCTGCTCATCGGCTGCCTGGCGTTGGCGGTGTGCCTCGGCCCACGGCTCATACGGGCGCGTATCCCAATCTCCATCGCGCTGGGGAATCTGTAAGCGAATATTGGTTGTCGCACGAAACACATAGCCGAAGGCACAGGCCATGCTGTTGCGCGCCGCAATATGGAGCCGGATCATGGAGACGCGCCCCAACAGGGCTGTGTGGAGATCATGTAGTGCCGGCAGGAGTTTTGTTTGCCAGATCTTTATCGAAGGTTCAGGTTGCCCTTTGGCTAGGTACGATTGCCAATCAAGGTACAGCAGCGCATCGTTTTGTGGTGCAAATGTAGAGATCCCAATCTCAAGCGGCTGATCATGGCCGATGCGATCCCGCCGACGCTCAATCTGCTGCTTCAGGATGCGTCGTGCCAGTATGTGCGGTTCGGCAAGTGTTTTAACGCCAATAGCCCCCAGTTCCTCGCTGTTCACTCCCGCTCGCCGGGCCGTCTTTTCAGTAATCCCATCAAACCAGGTATAGAAACTAAAGGCAGGATCTGCTTGTTGGCACGCCTTTACCGCAGCTAGCTCCTTTTCAAAGGCCGGATCGTCGTCCAGGCGATCGGCGGAAACTTGCAGGATTGCCGCCGCTGCGTACGACACCGCTGACCGTGCCGCTACTGCGTCATCATCGTCGCCGGGGTTCACGACAAAGCCGCGGAGCTGTAATTGGGTACGCAATGCAGCCATCTCGGCAGTCACCTCATCGACGAGCAGCGCAATGGTAAGCGGGGTTGCTAACGGTGGTGTGATTGGAACCATGATCGGCGGCGGAACCGGCAAATGTTCATCCCATAAGCGCCCGTCCTGGCTCCGCAGGTACAGTGCGGGCAGCCATGCCTCATGGGCAGGCACTTTCAGGCGGGCCATTGCCGCAGCCTGGTCGATCCGCCCACTACGCACAAGCTCCTGTAAAAACGACGGCAGGTAGCGCTCGATCAGTTTGGCCGGTGCAAAGCCTTGCATAGCCAACACCGCCGGCACGCCGTCGCGGGCGAGTTGCGGAGCCAGCGCGCCAACGACCTCAGCAGGATCGTTACGCCCCGCGCTATGGCACGCGCCGATCACTACCAGCAAAGGGCGCAGATCCGCCGGCAGGCTCCGCAGCATACGGGTAATTGCGTCAATGCCGAGTGGTGCCGCCTCGCCCTGATCATTTTCCAACCACAGCAGTGCTTGGCCATTGACCAGCGCCCCATGACACACAATGTAGAGCATGTCGCAGCCACGTTGCAGTGCGGTAAGGAGTGTGTCGGGGGTAGCTCGACCCGTCGGTGATCCGGAGGTATAGAATAGCACTTGCGGCAGATCACGCAGGGCCGTCGCAGCGCGCTGCCGCTCGGCGTCCGTATCGAACGGCTGCAAGCCAAATTGAGCACTGTTGCTTGGTGAAGCAATCGCGGCAACTACCCGCAACTGTTCGCGACTGACCGCGTTCACCCGCCGCAGATCAGTGCTGGGAACATAGCGGAGCAATCGAACTCACCCCTCGGCAATAACCGGCACACCTTCAGGATCGCACAAACACTCCCAGCGCAAGGCCTGAAGCACCTCGGTGCCGGGTTCAAA
>JAAUQO010000092.1 GCA_012032775.1 Oscillochloris sp.
CGCGCGGCTCGCCAGTCCGGTATGCGCTCCTTGATCAGGCTCACGTGTTGTGCTCACCGCTATAAACGACGAAAGCATGGCGTTTGCGTGCCATGCTTCGTCGTTTTGCATGCCGAGATCAGTCGCCGGGGTTGAAGCCGCGCCGGTCGGCGCCACCCTGAATATGTCGCTCGGCGTTGACCGCCCGCTCGTCATACGGCGGGCGCGGATCGACTCGAACAGCCGCTCGACCTCACGCCCGGCCGCCTCGCGCCCACCCAGCCCGAAGGCCAGCGCGAACGCCACCGCCAGCGCACCAAGGGTTAGTCCGAACGCCAGGGTGATGATCTCGTTGGCCAGGCCCATCTGACGTAGGGCCATCGCGCCGGCAAGTGCGATCACCGCCACCCGCGCCGCCATCGCCAGCAAACCGCGCTGCTCGGTGTTGGTGGCCATGATCGCCTGGGCCGCCAGGTTCGCCAGGTACAGGCCGATAGCGAAGATCACCAGGCCCAACAAGATCCGGCCGATCAACACGGTGAACTCGGAGACAAGTGCCGTCAGCGCGGCGAAACCAAGCAGATTCAGCGCCGCAATCGCCGCGAAGAGCATGATTCCAACCAGCACGATTGTGCCGATCAGATCGGAAGGGGTGGTGCGGCGGGCGCTCTCGGCCGCGCGATCAACCTCGGGAGTGCGCAACTCGCTGGGGTCGGCCGGGCTATCCGCCGAGCCTGACGGCGAAGGCACACTCAGGCCCATGCGCTCCACAAAGCGATCGAAACCGAAGCTGCGCAACATATTCGTGACGAACTCGGCAATAATCCGTGCCACGAAATAGGCGATCACCAGCACCAGCACGGCGGCAAACACCACCGGCAGCGCCGCGAGAAAGGTTGCCAGCATGGCACTGGCCGGCGCCGTTACCGCTTCGATGGCGAGTGCATTCAGGGCGGTGATCAGCACCGGCACCAGGATCAGCACATACACCAGCGTACCAAGAATCCGCGACAACCGCTGGCTGCCGAGGGCGCGTTGCAGTCCGATCCGCTCGCCAAGCCGATCGACGCCGACGGCGGACGAAAGGTTTGTCACAATCCGGCGCACAATCCGCGCCACAAACCAGCCAACCAGTAACACCACACCGGCAGCGAGGATGTTCGGCAGGTAGGCCAGCACCTCGTTCAGCAACGCCACCACCGGCGCAAGCAGGCCTTCAAGGTTCAACGTGCCGAGAATGGCCGGCAAGAAGAGCAAGAGCACCAACCAGAATACCGCACTGGCGATGCTTTCGGAGATCGCTCCACGCTGAACCGCCCGATTGATGCCGGCTGAAGAAGCGCTAGAACCTTCAGCAGATGAATCGATCGTCCGGCCGGTTTCGGGATCGCGCGCGAGCATGCGCTGAATATCGGCCCGCGCCGGATCACTTTCGGCAAGTTCAGCCCGACTGGCCGCGCCATCGTCGCGGAGTTGGCCGCCAACTCGCTCATCGAAATTCACGGCCCGCAGCCCACGTGAGACGATGAGACGCAAGACGGTTGCCAGCAACCAGGCGATCGCGGCCAGAATCAGTGCGCCGATCAGATTCGGCAGGAAGGCTAAAAAGCTGCTGAGCATGTTGTTGAGCGGTGCGCTGATCGCAGGCAATTGGAGCGCCTGGAAAAACCCGATCAACACAAATAACATGATCAGCCAGAATATGGCGGTCGAGACCCAGCCGGACGCATCAACCCGACCGGTTCCGCCATCAGAACCGAGCGAGCCGGCGATCCGATCGTCGATTCTGGTGCGTCGCAGCCCGGCTCGTACCAGTGCCGAAACGCCAAGTGCGATCAGCCAGCCGATAACCAGAATCGCCAGAGCGGCGAGCAGATTCGGTACATACGTGCGAACAACATCCGACACCTGCACAAAAACGTCTTCCATGGATGGTTCCCTCCCACTAGGTCGCCGTGGACGGAGCGCCGCATATGCCGGCGCCCGGTCGAACAATAGTTTCGAGAACCCACCCTCAGCAAGCACTATGCCACTGCCTGCATCCAGCCCGAGCCGGCCCGCGACATTGTCGCTTGCACCTGGGCGATCAACTCATCCATGCCGAAGGGCTTCGGCAATAGGTCATCGGCGAGGGCACGAATATCGGGCCGAATAGCTTGCTCGGCGGTGATAAGGATCACAGCCAGTGTTGCGGTATGCGGTGCCGCACGCAACTGTTCTAAAAAGGCGGCCGCACTCAGGCCGGGCAAGCTTAGATCAAGCGTGATCAGGGCTGGCCGGACTGCCGGCAACTCGGCTATGGCGGTCTCGGCATCGGGGGCGATCTGCACCTGATAGCCCTCGCCGCGCAGCATCGCGGCGATCATGCGGGCAATCGCCGAGTCATCCTCAACAATCAAAATGACGGGTGCATAAATTTTACTCATCACTCTACTCCTACGAACAAAGCTAGTACGCTCAAGCGTACGTACGTCTACGGCGCACATCGCACGGTGACGGTCTCAAGGCCGTTACAAACCCGCGACGGATGTAGGCCGACCGGTACGAGTATTTGCCGCCGTTCTTGCAGCTTCCGTGCCGCAAGGTTGCGCGCCGCAGTGCGCAATCGGCCGATCGCGCCCCGACTTGCAAGTGTGGGTTTTAATGACAAAAAAATTATCATTTTCCAGGTAGCGCGCACGGTGGGAGCTGAGTATCAAGCCTGGAAACCAACTACAGGCTGGCATAGCGCCGAGGAGATAAAGATGACAGAACGTTTATCTGCGGATGTAGTTCGTAGCGTGGTTTAACAACTTCTGCTGCGGCACGGCTCATTTCCACGGCCGGGCGCGGTAATCCGCCCTCTGGAACACATCATGCTCGCGTTAGCCGGCATAACACCATTGGGATGCCGTGATGGATCGACGACGTACGGAGCGTGTCAGGCAAGGCGCACAAGCGGAGTCGGAACAACTGCGTGATCGCTCGATCCAGTGCCGGCGAAAAGATGAATGGAGGGGTATGGTATGGCGCGATCTGCACGGTTTTTCGGCGCAATAGTGGTTGCGGTGATTGCGGGATTGCTGGGATCAGGCGGAGTTGCGGCCCAGGAGACAGAGAGTTTTACGCTGCAACCGGGTGGCACTGCGACGATCACATTCGAGGCCTTCTGCACGAACTACGGTCAGAATTTTCCCGACCAGATCGAAGCGCCCGACGCACTGGCGCAACCTGAATTGCAGAAGGCCCTGGCTTATATCGAGGAGCAGGGTCTTGCCGCGAATGCAGCCGACGCCCTTGATGCGCAGTACGGCCTGTGGCGGGTGATTGGCGCCGCCGACAGTCCTCAGGGCGGCGCGATCGCGGCGAATGTGGTGAATGCGGCGAATACCGGCATACCGGCGCCGTCGGGAACCTCGTTGCTCGACGCCGTGCAGGCTGGGCAGGTGACGGTGAGTGTAGCTTCCTGGGAACCAATCGGGCAGCCGGTCGAGATCGGCGATCTGACCGACCATTTCTATGGCCGCGGCACCCTGCGGGTGGAGAATACCTCGAATCAGACGCTGACGCTCTATCACCCGATTGGCGCACTCTATGCCCCGACCGAGGTCGGCGATCAGACCATGGCGGCTTATGCGACTGAGATCGAGGTGCAGAATCCGCAGACGATCGAGGTGACACAAACCAGCCAACCAACGGAGTTGCCGGAAACCAGCGCCGGCGTCGGCCAGACCTTGTTGCCGATCCTGAGTTCACTGACCCTTGGTGCAATAGCGCTTGGCTTGCGTCTTAAGCGACGCTCAATTCAGCGCACGGACTCACGAGAAATGTAACTCCTGGCAGAAGGCTTGCCGCACAAAACATGTCAGGCGGTATCTGTTCATAGCGAGAGCAGGTATCAATGAGGCGTGGTAGAATGAGCGTGTGCTGAACGAAAGGAGCCTGGCATGAGCCGCTATCTCGAATCACGACGCGAAACCCTGCCGCCGGCGGTCGCCGATCTGGCCGAGCACCTGGCGGAAGCGGGCTACAAGGTCACCGGGCCGCGGCTGGCCGTGCTCATGGCGGCGACGGCACATCAGGGCGCGTTCAGTGTGCATGAACTGGAGCAGTGGTTGAACGAGCGCGGTGAGTCACCGGGGATCGCCAGTATCTTCCGCACGATCCGGTTGCTCGGCGATCTCAACCTGATCCAGCGAATCCACGGTCTTGATGAGTGCCACCGCTACACGCTCGGCGGCGGCCACGGCCATCACCTCGTTTGCACCAACTGCGGCACCCTGGAGCGCTTCGACAATTGCGGTGTCCAAAGCCTGGTGCAACTCCTCGAACAGCGCACCGGTTTTCATATCAACGCGCACCTGGTCGAACTGTTCGGCCTCTGCCCGCGTTGCAGCGCCGCCATGTCGAATTAGCCCGGCGGCGCCTCAACATCGGAAGCTGAAAGAGCCAGTGCCGGATGGATTGCGAAATGCAAACGCTCCCGGGGTTCGAGGGCTTGTGATGGCCGGTTGTGCCGCAAAACGACACAACCGACCACCAGATTTTCCGGCGAATATTGCGTGGATCAGGCGCTGTTATCGGCGGTGGCCCGCAAGCCCTCGTCGCTGATCCAACCCTCGCCGCCACTGGTTGTGCGCACGCGCCACCAGCGTAGATCATCGATAAACTCCGGCCCTTGCAGCAGCGTCATCTGCTCGCCGGGCACCAGTTGCGCGACCGTGCCTTCATCGCGGCCGGGACGGGTGCGGAGCCGCATTGTATCATGCACCGAGCGGGTTACGCGGGCAACGCCGCCGACCCGCAGCTCGGGCGGCGCCGGCAACTCCTCGCCCAGCAACCGCTGATCGACGGCGGCGCCGGAACGGAGCCGGTCGAGCCGGACGCGGAGTTCGGCAAGTTCTTCTTCGACGCTCTCCACTTCGCCGCGCTGGGTGTCGGCCATTACCGTACCGGAGTTGCCTTTGCCGCGCATGTTTTCCTGCCGTTGATTGCTGTTACGGGCGGCATCAAGCCGGCGCTGCTGCTTGATCGCCTCTGCCTCCAACTCGGCGATCCGCTCTTCCAGATGCTGCATCTCTGTATTCAGGCGATAATTATCGCGTTGTTGTTCCGTCATTGGATCCTCCCGTCGCTTACAGGATTTACGTAGTCGGCGGTTGTTTGTCTGCGACAGCATTGTTCCGCAGATACGCCGACTCTGCAGGGTGTTGCAACTCGCGTTCCAGTGGTGGCGAACGGCGCGGGTTTTCCGGTAGCAATCTGTGAATATGCGCGCTGCCGCAAGCCGGGCGTATTCCGCCGAACAGTTGCTATGTCCCCATTCCGCGTAATAGAACCGGCACTGTCGCCGCCGCAGGGCGCGGCATAATGGTACTGATGAATCAGCCATCACCAGCGAACCCAACCCTGCGCGAACAGCTTGCCGCACCTCGCCGCTTCATAACCCTCTACGGTACGACCCCGCCGCGCGCAGCGGCCCCGCCGGAGCAGATCGCCGCCGCCGCCGACCGGCTCACGCAACGTGTACGCGATCTGAAGCTCGACGGTCTGGTGGTTTACGACGTTCAGGACGAAGGTGCGCGCACCGATGCGCCGCGGCCGTTTCCGTTCTTGCCCACCGCCGAATCGCGGGCCTATGCCCGGTTGCTGCAACAACGCAGCGGCCTGACCGCGATCAGCTACAAATGCGTGATCGACATGAGCGAGGCCGGCTGGCGGAACTGGCTCGCCGAAACTCGCGCTGAGTACGGCGTCGATCACCTGGCCCTGGTCGGATCGGCGACGCCCAACCGCGCGGCGATCGCTGGCGGTTGATCGAGCCTTGCAGATCGCGGCCGAGGATGACGCCCTGACTCTGGGCGGAGTTATGATTGCGGAGCGGCATAGCCCTGCCGACGATGAGAGCCGGCGCTTGTTGCGCAAGGCGGCCCAGGGATGCCGTTTCTTTATCTCGCAGGTGATCTACCAGCCTGAGCCGATGCAGCGCCTGTTGCACGACTATGCCCAGGCATGCCGCGCCCAGGGCACCCGGCCACGCCGCATTATACTCACCTTCGCACCATGCGGCAGACCGCAGACCCTGGCGTTCCTGAAATGGCTGGGTGTCGCGATCGCACCGACGACGGCAACACGCATCCTGGACGATCCGGCGCCGTTCACTCGCTCGATCCGGATCTGCGCCGCAAATCTACGCGCCCTGCTCGATCAAGGCTACGCCGAACAGATCCCACTTGGGATCAATATCGAGAGCGTGTCCATCCAGCGCGATGAGATCGCGGCTTCGTTGGAACTGGTGCATGCGTTACGCGACGTGGCAAACGCATACATCTAGGACGCTCAAGCGTACGTACGTTTACGGCGCACAGCGCCCGGTGCCGGCCTCAAGGCCGTTACAAACCCGCGACGGACGGAGGCCGACCGGTCCGAGTTGCCGTTTACTCGCCGATCCTGCGCTCCTGAAGCCCCAGATCTGCTGATACCGTGCGCGACTGCCACAGTCGCGCCTGCTCGGCCTCACACCGCGCCAACTCCAACTCGATCGCCTGACGCCCCGGTCTGCCGCGGGCAAGACTCTGTTCAAGCTGGGATTGAATCGCGCGCTGCAACTCGAACTGTTGCTCAATCACCGTTTTGAACAGATCTGCACTCGACAGCGTACGCGGCGCCAGGCGCTCTTCCAGAGCACGCAAGGCGCGGCTTTGGGCGCGCAATCGGCCGAGTACAAGTAACTCGGCGAAGATCACGGGCACATTCTGATACATCCCATCGAATGTGTTGGGCGCATCCTCGACATCGCTCACAATAAACAGGTGTTCAAGTGCGACCGGCTTATGACAGACATCGAACAGCGGCGCAAGGCTCGCCCGCAAAACATCTTCCATTCGAGGGCGCGCCCCACGCGCAAGATCGGAATTGCCAGCGAATGCAGATTAAGCTGCTCGGCCCTGGTGATGATCGCCGCGATACAATCGCTGATCGTTTCCAAGGAAGGCGCCTGGCGTAGATGATTGGTAATACCGGCGATCAGATAGCGATACGGTAACTTGCCCGCCGGCAAAACCACCGCTGTACCAACGGCGCCGGTGCGTGTTTGCTGCTTTCCGCCCTGATGAATGTTCCGCCGCCGGCGATCAATCGCTGTGCTAGATGACTGTGAAGCGTGAGTGATGTGCTGGAGTAACAGGCCACCGCATCGACTCGCAGCTCCCGAATATCATTGCGTACGAATGCCAATCCGGTATGCCCGACTTTCACGGCATAGGTTGTCTTGAGCACATCTACAAACACCAATGTTCTCCCCTTTGCTCTCCCCCAGTTGCGAATCCTCCCAATCTAGCTAACGCCCCGAAATTCGACAAAGATACGGGTTCCCCTGCCCGAATCATTGCTCCAGAAAGCGTGCCATGGCCGAAGAATTTGTATACACATGTAAACAGTAAGCAAGATTCGTGCCATATTGAATGACATTTTCTTCATCTTAAAAGCCTCTTTCGACGGAATGGGTTTTTTCGGGTAGCAACAGCAAGCATTTTTAGACCAGGCTGGAAACAGGGATAAACAAAAATTCATACATTCGCTGCTGATGGCTCAGATGATTGCAAGGGAAACATTTTACAGTGCCAATGCAGGCTCCAACGGCTGCTCCCACCGATTGGTGTCCGCACTGACTCGGACAAGCGACCTTGAAGGATATTGGAGGATTCATGGCAGAGATGGTAATTATCGGTTCCGGAGTTGTCGGACAAGCGACCGGAAAAGGGTTCGCTCGCAAAGGCCATGCCGTCACCTTTGTCGATATCAACCCCCAGGTGATCGCACGGCTCCGCAGCGAAGGCTTGAAGGCCTGCACCGCCGGCGAAGTGCCGTGGCGACAGGTCGATATCGTGATGCTGGCGGTATCGACGCCGAGTGTCGATGGGCAGATCGTGCTCGACTACATCGAGGCGGCTGCGGAAGATGTCGGTCGCGGCATTGCCGCTGTGAACCATTTCATCACCGTGGTCGTACGCAGCACCGTGCCGCCCACCACCACCGAGCAGCGGATCACGCCGATTCTGGAACGGGCATCGGGCAAGCGGGCCGGCGTCGATTTCGGCGTAGCGATGAACCCCGAGTTCCTGCGTGCCGTCAGCAACGAGAAGGATTTCGCCCGGCCCTGGATCACCGTACTCGGCACCTGCGACCGCACCACGGCGGAACTGCTCGACGAGATCTACAAGCCGTTCGGCGCCCTGATTGTCCGCTGCACGCCGACGGAAGCCGAAATGATTAAGTATGTCAACAATGTCTATAACGCGGTAAAGATCAGCTACTTCAACGAAGTACACCAGATTTGCGAGAGTCTGGGTGTGGACAGTAATCTGGTGAGTTCGACCGTCGCTCGTAGTGCCGAAAGTATGTGGAACCCGCTGTACGGCACCCGCGGCGGCGTACCCTACGGCGGCGCCTGCCTGCCGAAGGATACCACCGCCTTTATGCAGTTTGTCCGTAACCATGGCTGGGAACACCAGATCCTCGAAGCGACCATGGAAGTCAATGCGCGCCTGGAGCGCGCCGTTCCTGCCGCCACATCGCCCGACCTGATCGAGGACGTGCTGGCGGCAGTTCAGGCCCGTGACAATGCCGCCGCCCAGGGCAAGGAGTTGGAGATCGAGATCGGCGGAAACCGGCACGTGGTTCTGTAGTGCTGCGCCGGAGAAAAAACGTGGCTTTGGCTGTTCGTATGCACTTCGTCTGTACGAACACGCCAAAGATGAGGTGTTATGGATTATAAGGTGACATGATGCTGGATCAACTCATTACGCTGCTGACAGGCTTCGTAACCGAACTCTGGTTGCTGATCCCGATCGGCCTGCTCGGGCTGATCCGCTGGGGAATGTGGTTATTCAAGCGCATCCCGGCGCTGTTTTATCGCCCGGTGTACAACGACTTCGATACGAGCGCGACGATTGTAACTCCGGTGTACAACGAAGACCCGGTGCTCTTTCGGCTGGCGATTGAGTCGTGGATCGCAAATAAGCCCGACCGCATTATCGCGGTGATCGATGTGACGGATACGCAGAGCCAGGCCGTGGCAGAGGAATATGCCGAACATGTCGAAACAATGCTGATCGATGTTCCGGGCAAGCGCCCGGCCCTGGCACTGGGGGTCGATCACACCACAACCGAGATTGTGGTGCTGGTTGACAGTGATGTGATCTGGGAAGCCGATGTGTTGCAAAAGCTCAAGATGCCGTTCGCCGACCCGAAGATCGGTGGCGTCGGCACCCGTCAGAATATGTATCCCAGTGATGGGAAGCGGGCCACGTTCTGGGAGCGCATGGCCGATATCTATCTCGATATTCGCTATTCCGACGAAGTGCCGGCAACTACGATTGTCGGCAAAGCGGTGAGTTGCCTTTCCGGGCGTACCGCCGCCTACCGCAGCGGGTTGCTGCAATCGCTGCGTGAGCCGTTTTTGAACGAGACCTTTAACGGTCGGCATTGTATGAGCGGCGACGACAAGCGCTATACCTGCCTGGTGTTGCAGAGCGGCTACCACACCTGGAACCAACTGAACGCCCAGGTCTATTCAACCTTCAAACCTGATTTCAAGGGCTTTCAAAAACAACGCATTCGCTGGAGCCGCAATAGTTTTCGCTCCGATTTGCGGGCGCTCTGGCAAGGTTGGGTCTGGCGTTATCCCTACCTGGCCGTGATGCTGATCGACAAGACGATCGCGCCGTTTACGCTGCTGCTTGGCCCAATCGTCCTGATCTTCTCGCTGGCGATCGGCTACTGGCAACTGGCGATCGCCCTGCTGATCTGGTGGCACCTGAGCCGGGCGGTCAAAATCCTTGCGCACCTGCAGCGGCGCCCCGGCGATCTGCTGATTCTGCCGTTCTACATCGCGATTACCTACTACATGTCGCTGATCAAAGCCTACGCACTCTTCACGATCAACGAGCATAAGTGGCTTACCCGCGCCGTCGCCGTGGTTGACGGAAAGGTGTCGCGGGTTTCGGAGTCGGCCCAGGAGGGCAAAGCCACTGCCGAGGGCCAGGTACGCGCCTAGGACGCTCAAGCGTCCGTACGTCTCCGGCGCACAGCGCACGGTGACGGCCTAAAAACCGTTACAAACCCGCGACGGACGGAGGCCGACCGGTCCGAGTGCTGCGTGCCACTGGGAACCGGCCGCTTGCAGCGCGCCGAATAACGAGCATGCCTTTTGCCAAATCCCGGCTCACGTCCATTGTTGTGCGTGAGCGGGAGTAGGCCGTTCAGCAAGAAAGTATTTCATGAGCAACTCAAATTTACATCCCTTGAATCACACAAGCCGGCTGCTGCTGGTGTGTTTGTTTGTTATCGTGAGTTTCAGCGTGCCCGGCGTAACGCTAAATCCGGCGCTGGCCCAGAGCGGTGTTGCGCCCGATGTGCGCTACGACGACGCCACCGGAATTATTACGATCGGTGCTGCGTATGACGCCGCTGATCCGGCCGAAGCGCCGTATGTCGGTTTTCCGTCGCATCCCGATGCGCCGAAAGCCGCGATCAGTATCCCCGATCTTGCCGCCGCCCTCGCCGCCTTCGGGTACCCCGATCTGCTGAGCAGCGCCGATGGCCGGAACTGGTTGCTCAGCCGCGATATTGTTATCAACCAGAATGCCCGGCTTGAGGTAACGGCGGTGGGTGTCGATGCGTTGCGGCTCGACAGCACGCCCAACGGTAGTTTGTCGCTAACCCGCATCACCGCCGATGGCGGCCATCTGCTGATCGAGGGCGTGCAGGTGGTGAGTTGGGACGCCC
The DNA here is from genome assembly GCA_012032775.1 of Oscillochloris sp. Taxonomy (GTDB): domain Bacteria; phylum Chloroflexota; class Chloroflexia; order Chloroflexales; family Chloroflexaceae; genus JAAUQO01. The sequence continues at coordinate 10,747 of JAAUQO010000092.1, forward strand.
AGGCCAATGATGTCGATCGCGCATACCTCGACGGTCGCAGTTATCTGCTGGCCCTGGAAGGCGGGCGCATGGATGTGATCGACGCCGAAGTGGCCTACCTGGGCTGGGCCGCCGGCGAGCCGAGCGGCCTTTCGTGGCGCAAGCGTGCTACCCAGGATGATCCGCAGACCGGCGCAACCGGTAATATTTTGCGCAGCAATATCCACGACAACTACTTCGGTCAGTACGCCTACGAAGCCTACGGGATGCAGATTCTCAATAGCGAGGTGCATAGCAATATTCATTACGGCATCGACCCGCACGACTACTCGTTCGGCTTCGAGGTTGCGTACAACCGGGTGTATAACAACGGCAACCACGGGATCATCTTCTCGCGCGGCTGCGAAGATAACTGGATTCACCACAACGAGGTGTACGGCAACGCCCAGCATGGGATTATGCTCGATCGCGGCAGCAACAATAATCGCATCACTGAAAACATTGTCTACAACAACCGCGACGGAATCGCGATCTTTCAGTCGTCCGACAATCTGATCGAGCAAAACGAACTGCGCGACAACGAGCGCGGCATCCGCATCAATGCCACCTACGACAACGACGACATCTACGACGGGATTTCGACCGGCAACCTGATGGTCGGCAACACGATCACGAACAACACGCAATACGGGATCTACCTGTACGAGCGCGCCGACAAGAATATTATCACCCTGAACACAATCACCGGCAACGGCAGCCACGGCGTGTATATCAAAACCGGCGAGAACGAGATCGCGGGCAATGTTATTCGCCAGAACAGCAATGGGATTGTGGTGCTCGGCGGCGCGAATACGCCGTTCCCGCCCAGTGGCCCCGAGCCGATTGCGGCGGAGAGTTACCCCGGTTTTCGCAATTTGATCTATCAGAACACGATCGAAGACAATGTTGGGATGGGGATTCAGATTAGAACCGGCGTCGAAACCCAGATCGGCCCGGCCGATCCGGCGGCGAATCCCGATCGCGGTAATCTGATCCGCACCAACGGCACGATCGGGATCCGGCTGAGTGATGCCACTGTCGATACGCTGCTCAGCGGCAACACCATTCACGCCAACGGCACCTATGGCGTCGAAGTGCGTGACATCACTAGCCTGCGCAACCTGATTACGCAAAACAGCATCGCCGCCAACGGCAACAGCGGAATCCGGCTGGTGAGCGGCGGCAACGCCAACATGCCCGCGCCCAGCATCAACAGCCTTTTCGGCGCAAAAACGGCAACCGGCAGCGCGCAGGCCGGGGCCACCGTCGAGATTTATCGCGATCAGCAGGGCGAGGGCCGTATCTACAAGGGCCGCAGCACTGCCGACGGCGCCGGAAACTGGAGCTTTGCTCTGCCGGCCGACGATGATCCGGCAACCCAGGGCTACCTGTCGGTTCTTGCGATCGACGCCGACGGCAACACCTCGCCCTTCGGCAGCAATGCACCGATCGTCTCCGAGCCGCGCTATGAAGTGGGCGCCGGTCGTAATGGCGAACTGACGGTTTTTGTCAGCGGCCAGGGCGCAACAATCACGCTGCCCGAGATGCAGGCGGCGTTGCAGGTGATCAGCCCGACCGTGGCCTTGATTGAGAACCAGGGCAACGGCACCTGGCAGGCCAATGCGAGCCTGTTTATCGGTCGCGGCGTGCGCCTGGAGGTCACGGCGGCGAGCGGCGTAAGCTGGCTGAAACTGCGCAGTCAGGGCGGCGATATTACCCTGAGCCAGGGCGGCGCAGATCTGTACAACTACCAGAGCTTCACCAATCTTCGCACCTACAACGGCGAGATCCTGATCGACGGCGTGCGGGTTACTTCCTGGGATCCGACCCGCAACGATTTTGATCGCGACATCAGCAATGGGCGCAGCTACCTGCTGGCGAAGTACGATGCGCGGATGGACATCATCAACTCCGAGATCAGTTACCTTGGCTCGCCCGACGGCGAAAGCTACGGCATCGCGTGGCGCGATGTCAACGACGCCGAGGCGCCCAATACCTTGCTCACCCGCGTCACCGGCGAAGTGATCAACAGCGTCTTCAACTACAACTACTACGGGATCTACACCTACCAGGCCGCCGACATGATCTTCCGCGGGAACACGTTCCACAATAATATCAGCTACGGCTTCGACCCGCACGACTTCTCGACCAACTTTCTGGTCGAGGATAACGAAGCCTACGAGAACGGCAACCACGGCTTTATTATCTCGCGCGGCTGCAACAACTTCACCTTCCGCAACAACAAGTCGTACAACAACCGTTATAGCGTCGATGGACTCGACCGCAATGCCCACGGCTTTATGCTCGATCCGGGTTCGCCGAACAGCCGCTATCCGCAGGAGCCCTCGTTCAACAATCTGTTCGAGAACAACCAGGCATGGGGGAACGACGGCTACGGCCTGCGTATCCTCGGCTCGGTAGACAACATCGTCCGCAACAACGAGTTCCGCGACAATTTGCAGGGCATCACATTGGAGCGCGGCAGTACCGGCAACCTGATTGAGGGCAACACAATCAGCAATAGCGGTCTTTACGGGATCTACATAATCCGCGGTTCCAACAACAACCGGCTGCTGGTGAATACCGTCAGCGGCAGCGGCCGGCACGGGATTTATGTCAAAACGGGCGGCAATGAGATCGCCGGCAACGAACTGCTGAACAATGGCAGTATCGAAAACGGCGTGGCGCAGGGGGCCGGATTGGCGTTCTTGCCCGACACACCGGCGAGCGCCGTCTCAGACCTGGTGCTGCCCGGCAAGGGCGAAAGCCTGGCGGCTGCCGATCCGGAACTGGTGGCCGGCGACGATCTGGCCAGCATCCTGGAGAACAACCAGGTGCGCAACAACCTGATCAACGGCAATCTCGATGACGGAATCGAGCTGAAGGGCGCATCGAACACGATCATCGCCGACAACACAATCAGCGACAACGGGGCGAACGGCGTCTATCTCACCGATTACGAAGGGTTTGGCGCGGTGAATACCACGGTCGGCAACAATCTGCTCCGCAACAACGGCGGGCGCGGCATTCGCTCCAATGGGGTTGCCAGCAGCGGCAATATCTGGAGTGAGAACAGCGTCAGCGGGAATGCCCAGGGCGGGATCTGGAATACCGACGGCGCCAACAGCGGTATCCAGCCGCCGACACTCGTCAGCATCAACCCAACCCTGGTAAGCGGGGTAACGGTGCCCGGCGCAACCGTCGAAATCTACTCCGATGTCGGCTTCCAGGGGCAGTACTTCGAAGGTCGAACCACTGCCGACGCCAACGGCAATTTCCAACTCGACAGCAGTGGTTGGCAGGCGCCCAAGCTGAACGCCTTTATCACCATCCCCGAACTCGGATCATCGGGCTTCAGCACCGACCGGCCGGCGCAAGCCGGTACACCGACGCCGACGGCCACGGCAACCGGCTCGCCGACGGCGACCGCAACCGCGACCGCAGTGCCGACAGCGTCGCCGAGCGCAACCGCGACCGCCATGCCGACGGCATCACCGACGCCGACCGGCTCGCCGGCGCCTGCACCGGGCGAATTCACCATCTTCTTCCCGCTGCTGCAAAACAACGCCTGTGGTGTATGTTTGTCGATTCCATCGGGCGAATAACATCGTTTTTAAGGAAGGATCCTACAATGTATGTCCTGATTATGGCCGGCGGCAGCGGCACACGGCTCTGGCCCCACAGTCGAAGTAACCGGCCCAAGCAATTCCTACCACTGAATGGTGGGGTCACGATGTTGCAAGAGACAGTGGAGCGGGTAGCGCCGCTGGTGCCGATCGAGCGTATTTTTATTGCCACCGGCGAGATCTTCGTCGATCTGGTACGCGAGCAGTTGCCCGATCTGCCGTTCGAAAACATCCTGGCCGAACCGTGTGGTCGCGGCACCGCCCCGTGTATTGCACTTGCCGCATTGCATCTGCTGCAACGCGATCCCGACGCCGTGATGGCGGTGCTGAGCGCCGATCATCAGATCAGCAACGGCGAGCGCTTCCGCGAACAACTGGCCCTCGGCGCCCAGATCGCCGAATACGGTTCGCTGGTGACGCTCGGCATCACACCGACCCATGCCGCGACCGGCTACGGCTATATCGAGCGCGGCGCCGCGATGTACGATGCCGGCGAGCACTGTGTCTACCGGGTGCAGCGCTTTGTCGAGAAGCCCGATGCGGCCACTGCCGCAGGCTACCTGGCGAGCGGTAATTTCGTCTGGAACGCCGGTATGTTCGTCTGGCGCGCCGACCGGATCATGCAGGAACTGGAATTGTATCGCCCGCGGCTGGCCTTCGATATGCTGGCGATCGGCAAGACCCTCGGCACACCCTTTGCGAAAACAGCCATGACCACGATCTGGCCCGACGTAGAGGATGTGGCGATCGATGTGGCGGTGATGGAGAAAACCGAACGCGCCGTCGTGATCCCGGCCGACATCGGCTGGAGTGATGTCGGCGATTGGTCTACCCTGGCCGATGTGTTGCCGCGCGATCAGCAAGGCAATGTGCTTCAGGGCACCACGATCAATATTGATACGCAGAACACCTTGATCTATGGCAACGGCCGCCTGGTGGCGACGATCGGCATCGAGGATCTGGTGATCGTCGATACCCACGACGTGGTGCTGATCTGCCCGCGTGACCGCGCCCAGGATGTGAAGGCGCTGGTGGCCGAGATCCGCCGCCGCCATACTGATCTGGCATAAAGAAGGAAACGAGATGCATGTACAATCCACCGGCGAACGCCCGAACAACCGCGTCACGGTTGATCGAGTCTGGTTCACCGGCCGTGTGATTACAACGGTGATGGTTGCGCTTGTGGTGACATTGTTGATCACCATGATGTTGTGGTTCGGCGCACGGCGGGTGAACAAGTTTTTTGTCAGCCGGGCCGATCTGCACTTCGCCGCTGAAGAATGGCGGCCCGCCGCCGCCGATTATAGCTGGGCCACGCAGTTCGACGCCCGTGATGAACATGCGGTGTTGGGCCGCGGCTATGCGCGCCAGAATCTCGACGACCACCGGGCTGCACTGGCCGATTTTACAGCCTATATCCGGCTGATGCCCGCTGATGCCGACGGCTATCTGGCCCGCGGACGCAGCCACGCCGCACTGGGTGCGCTTGAACCGGCCCTGGACGATTTTTCGGCCGCGATCGAACGTGATCCACGCAATGTTCCGGCCTATGTCGGCCGGGCACGGGTGTATGCCGAACGTGCGCAGTGGCCGGCGGCGATCAACGATATGAGCGCGGCACTGCGTATTCGTCCCAACGACCCGCCCCACCTGCTGGAGCGCTCGCGCTACTACAGCAACAGCGACAACCCCGAGGCGGCGCTGGCCGATCTGAACCGCTTGCTGGCGCTTCAGCCCGCCCATATCGAGGCGTTGACGAGCCGCAGCGAACTGCGCGAAGTTGGCGGCGATCAGGCCGGCGCACTGGCCGATCTGAACCAGGCATTGGCCTTGGAGCCGCGCAATGGCGAACTGTACGCACTGCGTGGGCGCTTCTTCGAGCGCCGGGGCGAGCACGAGCGTGCGCTGCTGGATTACGAAGATGCGATCACGCTCGCCCCCGATCTGGAATGGGCGCATACCAGGCTCGGCCTGTTACAGGCCGATCGGCAAGCGTATGCGCAGGCCGAAGAAAGTCTGAGTCGAGTGATCGCGCTCGATCCCGACGATAACGCGGCTTATCTGCGGCGGGCCGAAGTACGGGCCGCCGCCGGGCGCTTCGCTGATGCATTGGAAGATCTTGCAGTGGTGTTGGAACGCCGGCCGGATTCGCCGGATGTGTATCTGACCCGCGCGAAAATCTACCGGCAGACCGGCGAATTTACGGCGGCGCTGGAAGATCTTCATCGCGCGGCGGCACTCGCACCGGCCGATCCCGAGATCTACATGCAGCGGGCGCGGGCCTTCCTTGATCTCGATCGCAGCAATCCGGCGCTCCGCGACTTGAACCGGGTGCTGCTGCTCGATCCGCAACATAGCGCCGCCCTGGAGAAGCGCGCAGCGCTCCACAAGCAACGCGAGGCTTACGCCGCCGCGATCGCCGATTACGACACGCTGATCGAACTGCGGCCCGACGACAGCGATCGGTATGTGCAGCGGGCCAGGCTACATACCGATCGCGGCGATTATGCCGCCGCCCTGGCCGACCTGGCGCAGGCTCGCAGCCTGGCACCCAACAATAGCGCAATTGCCCTGACGCAGGCGGAAATCTATGCCGAGCAGGGTCGCTTTCAACTGGCGTTCGAGACATACAACGCCGTCATCCCGCAACTTGCCGATCCCGGCCCGATCTACCTGCGCATGGGCAAGCTGCACTACAACCTGGAGCAATACAACCAGGCACTGGCCGATTTCGAGGCGGCCCTGCATCACATGCCCGCAAACGGCGAGGCATTCTACGGCATCGGCCTTAGCCAGCGCCAACTCGGCAACTACGATGCGGCGGTCGCTGCATTCAAGCAGTATCTGAGCCGAACACCAACCGCGCCGCAACTGGTTGAACTCGACGCCTGGATCGCGAAGTACGAATGACGATGATGCGGGGTGTGCATGCACACCCCGCATCATCAAGTTACAGGTTGTTGGCATCCCCTCGCCCTGCTCGGCCCTCACCTCCTGCTTTGCTCCGCCTGACCCATCCCCCGTACCCACAGGTCGCCGATTGCCTGGGCAACCGCCGGCATGGCATCATTCTTGCCCAAGAATGCAGTGATAGTATCGTGCGCAACAATAGCACTTACAGGAGTATCTGTGGTTCAGCCACGCCTTTTATCTGCCGTTGTTTGTTTCCTCGCAAGTGTCTGGCTTGGTGCATGCAGCGGTTTAGCCGAATCGAACCCGGAAGCAGCGGCGCTTGCGCCGAGCGACGAACCGCCTGCTGCACCGACCCTTGCGCCGCCCGCCAGCGCAACCCCGGCGCCAACCGTTCCGCCAACCATCGCGCCGGATTTGCTTCCAACCGTTCCGCCAACCCTTGTCCCAACCACGGCAACAACGGTTGCGCCAACCATACAGCCGGTCGAGATCAACGCCGGCCCCGCAGTCGCGCTCACCTGTCCTGCCCCGGCCGCTTCGCCGGGAGCGAGCACAAACCCGCGCCCGGCCAATGTCGTGTACAACGCCGAAGCGAACACTATTCAGGTACAGGCCGGCGAGCCGACCACATTAGCCGCAGTTGCCGCAGCCCTGAATCAACCCGAACTGTTGCGTGAAATCGCGCCGGGTGAATGGCTGCTGGGGGCGAATCTCCAGATCGATCCCGGCGCCGAACTGACGATCGCCGGCCCGGAAGTACGCCGGCTCAAGCTACGCAGCGAGCCGGCGTACTACATCTGGCTGAAGGCGCTCGGCGGGAATCTGAACTTCAGCGACACCTGTGTCAGTTCGTGGGATCCGACCCGCGCGGCGTTGGACAGCAACCCCGCAGATGGCCGCAGCTATGTATTGGCCCGCGACGGCGCAACCATGCACATCCGCAACTCGATGTTGCATCACCTGGGCTATCTGGCCGATGAGTCGTACGGGGTTTCGTACCGGCTACCAGGCACCGGCGGCGAGATCGTCAACAGCGATTTAAGTTACAACTATTACGGGTTCTATAGCTTCGAGGTTGATGGACTGGTGATCCGCAATAACGATGTGCATCATAATGTGCTGTACGGCATTGATCCACACACCGGTTCCGAGCAACTGCTGATCGAGGGCAATCGGGTGTATGCCAACGGCAAACATGGCATTATTCTGGCCGACGCCTGCAACAACAGTATCATCCGCAGCAACAGCGCCTACGACAACGGCGAGCATGGCATCGTGCTCTACGACGACTCGAACCACAATCTCGTTGCGGGCAATGTTGCCTACAATAACGGGCTGCAGGGCATCAATATCAATAGCGCCGCCCACAACGTGATCCGCGGGAACACAACCTACGCCAACGGCAGTGATGGGATCGGCGTTGGGCAACAGGCCGCCGATAATCTGCTGGAGGAGAATATGACGTACCAGAATCGCGCCCATGGGATTCATCTGTACAGCGAGGCGCGCAACACCATGATCAGCGCGAATATTGTGGCCAACAACGCAGAATACGGCATCTATGTGAAAAGCCCCGCCAATCACATTGGGGCCGGCAACCGGATCTACGGCAACGAGGTGGGGCATCTACCTGAACACCGAGGTTCCGCCGCAGATTTCGACCCGGCAGAATGAGATTTTCGCCAATAGTGCGGGCGATATTCGCCGCCACGAAGAATGAACCGGCTGGGCGGTTGAACCGCAAAGCCACTGCTGCGGCACAAAGATGATGTCGCTGCCCGCACCTACCTGGAAAAAGCGCTGGATCTTTTTCGGCTGATCGGCGCGAAAGAGGGCATTGCACGCACGCCTACTGCGCTCGCCGCCCCTGGGTTCTGTCCGCCCATCTTAGCCCTTCTCCAGCGCCCGCCGGATCGCAGTCGGGCGCGGCGCGATCTGCGGCGGAGCTTGTTCCAGTTCCGCCAACACCAGTTCGAGCCCTTTTTCCAACTGCGGATCGCCGCCCGCGATCACCAGTTTCGGCGTCATCTCGACCGCGATGTCCGGCGCGACTCCTTCATTCTCCACTTCCCACTCGCCCTCGGGGCTGAAGATCGCCAGGCGCGGCGCAGAAAGGAAGCCGCCGTCGATCAGGCTCGGGTAGTCGTAGATGCCGATCAGCCCGCCCCAGGTGCGGGTGCCGACCAGTTTACCCAACCCGCGCCGCCGGAAGAACAGCGGCAAGGCATCACCGCCCGAGCCGGCCCGCTCGTTGATCAACATCACTTTCGGGCCGGGGATCGAGGCGTTCGGCGTGTTGAACGGTAAACCTTCGCGCGTGGCCCAGCGGCTGAGCAACGGCCGGTTCAACAGATCGATCACATAATCGGCAACCGAGCCGCCGCCGTTGTAACGCTCGTCGAGGATAACGGCCTGCTTGTCGAGTTGCGAAAAGTAGTAACGATTAAACGACTCATAGCCGCTCCACGAGGTATCGGCCATGTAGATGTAGGCCACCCGCCCGCCCGATAAGCGATCGACTTTGCACCGGTTCTCTTCCACCCACGACCAGTGCCGTAAGCGGGCTTCACTGTCGATCGGCCGCACCGTAACCGTGCGCGCATCAGCCTCGTTCGGCGTCGAACCGACGCGCAACTCCGTGATCCGGCCGGCGGTCTGCTCGAACAACTGGAAAATGCTGGCCGGCGCCCGCAGCGGCCGCCCGTTCACCGCCAGGATATACTCGCCCTCACGGACATTCACACCCGGCTCGGTCAGGGGGGCGCGCAACGCAGGCTGCCAGTTCAGCCCGGCGTAGATGCGCCTGATCCGATACAAACCATCCACAACTTCGTAATCGGCGCCGAGCAGGCCGACCTGTACCGGGCGCGGCGCGGGAATATCGCCCATGCCGACATAGGCGTGGCCAACTACCAGTTCACCCATCAACTCCATCAGCAGGTAGTTCAGATCATCGCGATGGCCGACGTGGGCCAGCAAGGGCCGGTACTTCTCGACTGTGGCCGGCCAATCCAGGCCGTGCATCTCGGGATCGTAGAAATAGTCGCGCTGAATGCGATATGCCTCCTGGTAGATCTGTCGCCATTCGGCCTGCGGATCGACCAGGATCTCGGCGCCGTTCAGATTGAGCTTGCCCTCGTCGGGCTGCGGCGGCTTCTCCACATCCACGATCGCGTAGGTTGGGGACGCGGCGGCCAGATACATGAGCTTCTTGCCGTCGGCTGTGAGCCAGTAATTGCGTAGCTGCTCGACAAACAGGCTGCTCTTACGGGTCTTTGTGTCGTACACTTGCAGCCGGTTCCCGTTCGGCGCGCCATCAGGATCAACCCAACGACCGGGGCCGCTCTGCATATAGAAGAGTTTACCGTCGCCGGCCTGAAGCCGGAAATAATCGCCGGGCGGCAACGGCAAGGCCACAATGCGCTGGTCGAGCCCGTCGAGATCGATCCGCATCACCGGTGCTGCCGGCTTGTGCCCGCCCGCCTCGCCCGACTTCTCGCCGGGATCCGATCCATGCTCCGCCGGCGCCTTCTCCGCCGCTTGCCGCTCGTCGGACTCCTCTTCTTCATCGCTTTCGGGCGCCAGCGGCGACGGATCTGCGGCGCTCAGCACCGCCACATACAGATTGCGATACACCGGCCGCTCAAACGACGACATATCCAACCAGCCGGTGTTGAGGCCATAATTAACACTGGCCGCAAAATACAGATACTTGCCGTCGCGGCTGAAACACGCGTTAACCGTGTCGCTCATGCCGTCGCTCACCTGATGCACATGCGGATCGGCCAGCCGGTACAAGAACACCGCCCGCAGATGATTCGGCAAACGCCTGGTGTACGCCAGCCATGCACTATCCGGCGACCAGACCGGATCGAGGCTGCGTACCGGGTGATCATAGGTATCGCTATCGACCTGAATAATCTCGCCGCTCTCAATCGTCAGGTAGTACAGATTGAGCGCTTTGTCGCTGAACGCGATCCGCCTACTATCGGGCGACCAGAGCGGTTCGTAGAAGAAAGAGGCTTTGCCAAGGGTGTAGGATCGCTTCTGCTCGCCCTTCTGATCGCTGACAACCAACTCATATTCGCCGCTTGCATCGGAGAAATAGGCGATCGAACGGCCATCGGGCGACCAGGCCGGATCACGGTCGGCCACCCCCGGCGAATGGGTCAGATTGCGAATATCGCCCTTGCCGGCCGGCACCGTAACAATCTCGCCGCGGGCCTCGAACAAGGCCCGCTTACCGGTCGGCGAGATAGCGACATTGCGGATGTGGGCCGCCAATGGCTGATAGTGTGGGCGCGTGGCCGGTAAGTCGGCGGCAATGCGAATCGTCAGGGTCTGCCGCGCGCCCGATCCCGGTGTAAAAAGATGTACCCGCCCGCCCTGCTCATAGACCAGCCGGCCGGCGCCGGCGCTCAGCGAGCGAATATCAAAATCGTCGTGAAAGGTCTGCTGGGTTACGGTATTGTCGGCCGGATCAAAGCGAAACAGATTCATGATCCCGTTGCGGTCGGAGAGAAAATAGATCCCATCGTCCATCCAGCATGGGAAGGTATCACTCGCATTCTGGTGCGGAATCTCAACATGGTCGTAGCTATCGAGATCGAGCACCCAGATCGGCACCGTCATCCCGCCGCGATAGCGCTTCCACGACCAGAAACCTTCGAAGTAGGGCGTATAGGCGATCCGGCGCCCGTCGGGGCCATAGGTGACACGCTCGGCCGTGGGCATCGGCAACACCGTCGGATGCCCGCCCTCGGGCGAGATCCGGTACAGGCGGCGTACCCGCGGCGAGATCCCGTCGCGGGCCGAGGCGAACAGCACCGCGCCGTCGGGCGTCCAACCGCGCACCACATCCTCGCCGGGATGGTAGGTTAAGCGGCGCGGCGAGCCGCCATCGATCGCCATGATGTACACACTCACGTTGCCGTCGTAGTTGCCGGAAAATGCGATCCAGCGCCCATCGGGCGATAGGCTTGGATGGAGTTTCTGGCCCTCTTGCGCAGTCAGTCGCTGGGGGTTCGCACCATCCAGGCCCGTTCGCCATAGTTCACCGGCATAGACAAAAACCAGATGATCGGCGCTGATCGTAGGTTGCTTCAGTAACAGTGTTTCGTTCGCCGAACGTATATGCGACATATCGGCACTCCTGATACATATTCAGTACGTGGAGCGGATTGTAGCATGAAATGTCAAATCCCCGGGCTTTTATGACGTGACATGCATATCAACTATCATGGGCTGCGATCGTTCGGGCTACTCGGCCGCAGCGCAATCGGGCGGCAGCAATAGCCATGGCTCGAAGTTAATGTTCACGCCGACCGAATCGCCGCGTCCGAGGGGGTTGCGTTCCGGCGGCATACGGGCCGCTCGGCGCACCCCACCAGTTTTCGCGCATATCCAACAGCACCTCGCTGATCGCGCCACGCCCGA
>JAAUQO010000093.1 GCA_012032775.1 Oscillochloris sp.
TGTGATCGATATCGATCGTCGCGGCTCCGAGTGGCGCCAGTCGGGTTGGCGCGGCTTCGACCCGAACGCCGAGCCGATCCGCAGCGAGCAGCACACCAGCCACAGCGATCACGATCGCCGCGGCCAGCACGACGAGCGCGTGCTGCCGGTGGTTGAGGAAGAAGTCGATATCGGCAAGCGCCGCGTCGATAAGGGCGGCGTGCGCGTGAGCACCCGGGTCGAAGAGCGCCCGATCGAAGAAGACGTGCATCTGCGCGACGAGCGGGTGAACGTCGAGCGTCGGCGCACCGATCGCCCGGTAACCGATAGCGATCACGCCGCGTTCAAAGAAGAGAGTTTCGAGATGCACGAGACCACCGAGGAGCCGGTGGTGCGCAAGCGCGCCCGCGTGGTGGAAGAAGTGATCATCGACCGCGACGTGAGTGAGCACACCGAACACATCCACGAAACCGCCCGCCGCACCGATGTGGACATCTCGAAGACCAGTGGCGATGATTTCGATACCAGTAGCTACGATCGCGACTACAACACCCACTTCGATCGCACCTACGGCACAAGCGGCTACAGCTACGACGACTACAGCCCGGTGTACAACTACGGCGCCCAGCTCGCAACCAGCAGCCGCTATCGCAACCGCGACTGGAACGACATCGAGCCCGAGGCCCGGCGCACCTGGGAGCAGGAGAACCCCGGCACCTGGGATCAGTTCAAGGACACCATTCGCTACGCCTGGGATCGCGCCCGTAACCGGCACTAACGCCCACGGCCCTAACCCAATGGCCGCCGGCCGTGTGTAGAGGCGAAGCATATTTCGCCCCACGCGGTCGGCGGCCTTTTTGTATGGTATGATCGCCGTCGTATCTACGCCTGCGCGAGAAGAAGAGGTATTGGATGAAAATGTCGCAGCTTTTCGGCACTACATTGCGCGAAGCGCCCGCCGGAACCGAGGCGATCAGCCATCAATTGCTGCTGCGGGCCGGCTATGTGCGGCAACTTGGCCAGGGCATTTTTTCGAGTTTGCCCCTGGCTTTCCGCTCCCTGAAGAAGATCGAGCAGATTCTGCGCGACGAGATGAACGCGATCGGCGGCCAGGAGTTGTTGATGCCGGTGGTGCATCCGGCCGATATCTGGAAAAATACCGGTCGCTGGTATTCGATCGGCCCTGAGATGGGCCGTTTCAAGGATCGCAAAGCGCGCGACATGGTGCTCGCCGTGACCCACGAAGAGGTTGTGGCCCAGTTGTGTGTCAGCGAGATCCGCTCCTACAAGCAGTTGCCGCTGCTGATCTATCACATCCAGACGAAATTCCGCGATGATCCGCGCCCGCGCGCCGGCCTGATCCGGGTGCGCGAGTTTATTATGAAGGATTCGTACAGCCTGGATCTGGATGAAGCCGGGCTTGATGTGCAGTATCGCGCCCATTATCAGGCCTACTTCAACATCTTCAACCGCTGCACATTGCCGGTGATCGCCGTTGGCTCCGATGTCGGCATGATGGGCGGTAGCCTGGCCCACGAGTACATGTACCTGACGCCGGTCGGCGAGGATACGCTGGTGCTCTGTCGTAATTGCGGCTACGCCGCCAACCGCCAGGTTGCAACCTTCGCCAAGACCCCAACTCGCGCCGAAGAATCATTGGCGTTGGAGCGCATCGCAACCCCGAATGCGGCCACGATCGATGAACTCTGCGCATTGCTCGCTATTCCCAGAACCCGTACCGCCAAAGCGGTGATGATGGTCGCCAGCCACGAAGAGAACGAGGGCACCCGCGAGCAGTTTGTGTTCGCGGTGGTGCGCGGCGATATGGAGTTGAATGAGACCAAGTTGAGCAATCTGGTGCAGGCCGATGGATTGCGCCCGGCCACCGAGGAGGAGATTCGCGCCGTGGGCGCGGTTCCGGGCTATGCCTCGCCGATCGGTTTGCGCAACGCAACTGTGGTGGTAGACGAGATTATTCCGCAGTCGGCGAATCTGGTGATCGGCGCGAATGCGGCCGGCTATCACATGCGGCACCTGAATGTCCCGCGTGACTTCAGGCCCGACTATGTGGCCGATATCGCCGCCGCCGGCGACGGATTCGGCTGCATTCAGTGCGGCGAACCGCTCTACACTTCGCGCGGGGTCGAGGTCGGCAATATTTTCAAGCTCGGCACGCGCTACACCAGCGCAGTGAATGCGACCTACCTGGATGCGAACGGCGAGCAGCAGCCGGTGGTGATGGGTTCGTACGGCATCGGCACCGGGCGCCTGCTGGCATGTGTCGCCGAGCACCACAACGACGAGCGCGGATTATGTATGCCGATCTCAATCGCGCCCTTCCATGTGCATCTGGTGGTTCTGGCCGGCAAGAATCCCGCCGTCAAGCAAGCCGCCGATCAACTGTACGCCCAGCTTCTAGCCGCCGACGTGGAAGTGCTCTACGACGACCGCGATGAGCGGGCCGGCCTCAAATTCACCGACGCCGACTTGATCGGCCTGCCGATCCGGGTCACACTCAGCGGCAAAACCTTTGAAAACGCCGCGATCGAGATCAAACGGCGCGACCAGGACAACCTCGATCTCATCCCACTCGCCGACGCACTCGCGACGATCGAGCACCTGATCGCCGCCATGTTCGCCGAAATCGCCGCCGGGATGACGGAGGTGCCGTTTCACTAGCCGTGAGGGGGTGACGTGATGCCGCTGCGCAGTAAGGTGCAAATCTCCCCGCTCTGCGGGCGCTAGCCATTACCCACACATCGCCAATTGCCCGCACCCCCAATCCCGCTCCCTAAATAGTCCTTAAACGAAGTTTTCTTGCCTTCTTCGGCTGGTTCAGATAGACTGGAGGCATGAAGAAACAGCATGTGACCTTAACGGACGCCGACCGCACGACGTTGGAAGCCCTGCTTGCGAAAGGCACCCTGGCCGTCAAAACCTTCAAGCGGGCAACGGCCTTGCTGGAACTGGATCGGGGCAAGACCCTGAGAGCGATAGCGGAAACCCTCAATGTGGACTACAACACCGTGGCCGCTTGGCGGAATAGCTACCGGAGCCAGGGGCTCGACTGCCTCTATGATGCCCCACGGTCTGGTCGTCCGATTGAAATTGATGGCAATCAGCGTGCGTATATTACTGCCCTGGCCTGTAGTGATGCTCCTGAGGGTCATGCCCGCTGGACCTTGCACCTCCTTGCCGAGAAAGTGGTTGAGGCAGGGATCTGTGAGTCCCTTTCGCACACCATGGTGGGCAAGATTCTAAAAAAAACGAACTGAAACCGCATCGGAATCAGACGTGGTGCATTGGTGAACTGAATGCCCAGTTCCTTTCGCACATGGAGCGCATCCTCTGGCTCTATGGCTTGCCCTATAATCCCCTGTATCCCGTGGTGTGCTTTGATGAGCGGCCCTGTTTCCTGATCGGCGATCTGCTGCCACCGCTGCCCCTGCAACCTGGCAAGGTTCGAAAGGAGCATTATGCGTATGAAAAACATGGGTCGTGTGCCCTGCTTGCGGCAATTGAACCACTGACGGGTCTTCGGCTGGGACAGGTGCGTGAACAGCGCACCAAACGGGAGTACACGCAGTTCTGCCAGGCCCTCGCTGCGCTGTATCCTGACGCGATTAAGATTCGCCTGGTGCAAGACAACTTGAACACCCATAACGCCAGCGCCTTTTATGAGCACCTTCCTGCTGATGAGGCCTTTGCGCTCGCGCAGCGCTTTGAGTTCTATTACACGCCCAAATCAGCCAGTTGGGTAAATATGATTGAATGTGAATTCTCGGCGCTTTCACGGGGATGTCTGCATCAGCGCATCCCCACAATTGAGCAACTTCGCACCTCAGTACTGACCCTCTTGAATGAGCGGAGCGCCAAGAAGATCAAGATTCACTGGCAATTTTCCATCCAATCAGCCCGTACGAAGCTCAACACCCACTATGAGCGTGTGCAGAAGGCCAATGCCAAATTTGCCCCACCGCAACCAGCGCCCGAGAGCATGGACCAAGCAGATGGCGGCGCAACCGTTTCGTTCGAATCCTCCGCTGACGCTCAATGTACGAGGAGGCATGCTGCTTTGCTGTAAAAGTGCCAGAAGACTTAATTTACGGACTACTAAATGCTTCCCAAAAGATCTTGCGGTAGATGGCCGTTGCCTTCGACAAGCTCAGGCAACGCTCGGCGCGCCGGTGCCCTGAGCCGGTCGAAGGGTACCGGCAAACCGGTACCGCACCTTCAACCAGGAAGCATTTAGGTGGGTTGGGGTCGCAGATCGCTCACATTTCACGCCACACCACTTACTCCTCACGCTTCTCCGGTCGCTGCTGGTCGCGCTCGACCTCGGCGCGCACCTTCTCCATCGCGGCCGGCGTGATCAAAGCATGCTCGACGGCGTGTTGCGCCGCTGTCACACTCGTATCGGCGAGCACCATCGGCACGCCGCGCTCGGCCAATTCATCGGCGATCGCATGGATCTCTTTGTCGCGCTGCGGCGAGGTTACGTCGCGAATGTAGATCGCTTTAACCCGATCCGCGTAATCATGCACCACTTCGCGATAGATCTCGGGATCTTTCTGGCCGCTGTCGCCGATCAAGACAAATGAAAGTTCGGGGTACGTCTCGAAGATCGGGCGGATGTGGTCGAGTTTGTAGTTTTTGTGGCCGGTATCGAGGATCTTTTGCCGATCCAGGCCGATGTTTCGTAACAGCAACGGCCCAGGCGGGATGTCGTGGCGATCGAGCAGATCGACAAACAGCGGGTAGATGTTCCAGGAACTGCTTGAGACATAAAAGATCGGGTTGCGACCGCGCTCTGCGGGGCCTTGTTGGAGCGCCGTGTAAAACGCATCAACACCGGGAAACGGCCGGCGCGTCTCGGCATTATTCATCCAGTTCGCACGCAGGTTGCGCAAGAAATCGTTCGCGCCGGTGATAATCACCGTGTCGTCGATGTCGCTGATAATCCCGAACTCGGCATCGGCCGGCGGCACAAATACCTGCGCCGTCGCCTCGACCTTGCCCTGACCCTCGGCCTTCGGCTCGATCAACTCGACTTCGATGTCCTGCCACAAGCTATCGCCGTCAACCGGCTGCTTCGGCGTCAGTTCAAGCGTAAAATAGCCTTCGCCGTCGCATTGCGCCTCACATTCCTGATCAGCGAGCCGGACGCAAACCCGTGCATCGGGAATCTCGTCGGTGTGAAAATGGCGGTAGATATGCAGCAGGTTGCGCCAGCGCGAACTATTGGCGCTAACCTTGCCGAACTCGCGATCTTCCATTACCCGCCCGCGCACCAGCAGGCGCTCGCGGGTGCCGTAGCTGCGGTACGGCTCGATAATCACCGGTTCCAGCCAACCAAGCCGCTGCTTCCAGTGCATGGTGAAGCGATCATAGCCGCGTTTGGCGCGGAATAGTCCATTGGCAAGTTTTTGGCGAATCATAAGCGACCTCATACTGATGTCGGTTCGGTACGGCAATGGTGCTGCAACACCGAACCGACAACGATCGGCAATCCCTGCTGTTGCAGGCGCGCCGACTGCGTAAATCCTGCTGCTTCTACTGCAATGGCTATGCCTGTGGTACACAGCTTGCGAGTAGCGTTGCAGTCCTGCGCTATGCCATTGGATTGGAGCGAGGTTTTACCATACCCAAAGGAGTTGTGACATGCGTGTTATCGCCGCATTAGCCCTTTTGCTCACCGTGGTCGCTGCGCCGATGGTTCACGCCGAACCGTTCGGCCCACAGGCCTTCCGCGATGTCTGGGAGCGCACCGATTACCCGGTGCAGGTTGGATTGGCCCAACATTCCTGGATCTGGGGTCCGGAGGCATTCACGCCTGCATTACGGGAGTATTTTATCGAGAACGGCCGGCCCGGCACCCGCCAGGTGCAGTACATCGATAAGGGCCGCATGGAGATCAACAATCCCGACGCCGACCAGAGTGTGCCCTGGTATGTCACCAGCGGCTTGCTTGGCCGTGAACTGATCGACGGCCAGGTGCAGATTGGCTACGACGCCTTTGTGCCGCTCGCGCCGGCCAATATCGCCGTGGTCGGCGATCCCGACAACCAGTTCCCAACCTATGCCAGCCTGGCGCGGCTCTACGAAACCCCGGCCGGCGATCAGGTCGGCGATCAGATCAGCCGCGTGTTTTTGCCCGAGGGCGCCGGAGAGTTCGCGCAGTACGCCGATGATCCTGCCGCCCAGATCGTGCGGATTGAACGCGGCTTCGGGATTCCGCGCGCGTTCTGGAATTTTATGAACCAGGGCGGCACAATCTATCGGAACGGCCAGTTCCAGCAGGCCGACCAACTCTTCGATTGGCTCTATGTCACCGGCTATCCGATCACCGACGCCCACTGGACGCGGGTTCGGATCGGCGGGGTCGAGCGCGATGTGCTGTTCCAGGCCTTCGAGCGGCGGGTGCTGAGTTATACGCCGGCCAATCCCGGCCAGTTCCAGGTTGAGATGGGCAATATCGGGCGCCATTATTACGCCTGGCGCTACGAGCAGGCCATCCCCGCAGGCCGGCAGGCGATTATTACGCTGCCGTCCGCAGGGGCAAATGTGAATAGCCCGCTTATGGTGCAGGGCTTCGAGCGCGGTCAGGCATTCGAGGCCGGGATTCTGGTGCGCCTGCGCAATCAGGCCGGCGATGTGTTGGCCGAGCAGCCCACCACGGTGCAGCGACCTGATATCAACTACAACGGGCCGTTCTCCGCCACGCTCAACTTCGCGCAGCCCGCCCGGCCCACCTCGGGAATGGTGGAAGTGGTCGTCTCCTCGCCCCGCGACGGCTCACAGACCGTGATCGCCAGCCAGCCGGTGACGATCGGCGGCAATGAGGGCCAGCAACCCGGCCAGGCGCCGGTCGATCAGGTGCGGCAAGATCTGGCCAACCGGCTGGGG
Organism: Oscillochloris sp.; assembly: GCA_012032775.1. Taxonomy (GTDB): domain Bacteria; phylum Chloroflexota; class Chloroflexia; order Chloroflexales; family Chloroflexaceae; genus JAAUQO01. The sequence goes on from JAAUQO010000093.1 coordinate 6,886, forward strand.
GTTGCGCCCGGCGCTGTCACAATCCAGAGCGTCGAGCCGGTTGAGTGGGCCAACGCCGCACTCGAATGCCCGGCCCCCGACGAAGCCTACGCCACGGTGGTTACGCCCGGCTATCGCATAATTGCCGTGGCTCAGGGCGCAGAGTACATCTACCACACCGATACCGGCAACCAGATTCGGCTCTGCGAGAATGGCCGACCGGTGCCGCCGCCACAGGCCGACGACGGCGCGCCGATCGCCGTTCCCGCCGCCAATGCCCAGGTAACCTTGCCGCTGCATATCCAGGCCAATCTGGGCGAACCGGGCCGGCAGGTGACTGCCGAACTGGCCCTGGCCAACAACATCGTCTTCTCCGACACCTTGCAGGTACTCGCAGGCCCCGACGGCAACGGACTTGTGATCGGCAGCCTCGACTGGCGCAACGAAGGCCCGCCGCCCAACTATGAAAGCCAGCCGGCGACGCTCACTATTCGCGGGCCGGAAGGCAACAATCTCGCCGCCCGCCAGGTACGCATCCTCGATCCCGACAGCGCCGAAACCACCAGCGTCGATCTGTACTGGCTGATCGGCGAGGATTTCGCCTCGGAGCAGCGAGTGGTGCCGGCAACGCAGGAGATCGGCGCCACAGCGCTGGAAGAACTACTCTGGGGGCCGGCGCCACGCAATCAGGCCGGCTTCGGCACCGCCATCCCAACTCCGGAAGAGGTCTTGAACTATCCCGGCCGCGAAGACGATTGGGGGCCGCGCGTGCGACTGCTTGGCCTGACGATTGAGAATGGCGTCGCTACCGCCAACTTCTCGCAGGAGTTGCGGGCCTATGGCGGCGGTTCCACCCGCGTCCAGCACATCCGCGATCAGATCACCCGCACGCTGCAACAATTCCCAACCGTCAACGAGGTCCAGATCGCGATCGAAGGCCAGACGGAAGGCGTATTGCAGCCATAACTTCAGAATGTCTTGATCTGGCGGCGAAACCACCAGATCAAGACAGCCCTGAGGCTGAGGAGCAGGAGAAGTGTGATCGGACAAGGAAAGATCTATCTGACGCCGCTGCGCGTGTGGGGTTTGCAATTCAACGAACAAGTCGCCCTCGATCTTGCGGTCAGCCTTGCAACGTGCAAACAGATCTCGACGCCAGTATTCAGGGCGTCGTCGGCGAGATTGTGCTGAACGCCGGGAATAGTAGTTCATAAATTCACAACTAGACAACGCGGCCGCGATCGGTATCCTACCTAAAGGGAACAACATTTACACCATCGGGGCGCTGGTTGCGACCGGCCTGCGTGTGCGCGATCAGCGTCAATCTAGAAATACCGGGAGTTCATGGGGAAGAGCGAGAAGCCGAAAGACGTTCGGAAGATCGAGCAGTTGGAACGGAATGGCAAGCCATGTATCGGGGTCTGCGCCGGGAAACATTGTGCGCGGGCAGGCGCGAAACAGATTATTCGCAGCGTCCAGGCAACGCTGACGGAAGCCGGGCTGGACGAGCGTTGTCCACTTGTGCTTACCAAATGCCAGGATCACTGCGACGACTCACCGGCGCTAACTATCATCCCTGACGGGTACCCATATATCGAAATGACACCGGAGCTGGCCCGGCGGATCGTGCTTGAACACATCCGCGACGGCGAACCGGTGCCCGAGTTTATGCCGAAACGCTATCGGCGCAAACTCGAAAAGCGCAAGAAAAAGATCGTTGAAGCATCCGTGTAATCACGTCTGAGGAGTTTTGGAGTACCTATGAATTTGGAACTCGTAACCGTTGTCCGAGCCGCACCTGGACGCATGATCGGCATGGCTCGCGACGGTGAATTGCGCCTGGTCTGGGATAACAGCGCCATCCGCCTGCCGGTCTTCGATCTGCCGCATCTGGCGACGGTACTTGATGCCTGGCACGCCGACGAGGAACCGCCGCTGTTGCGGCGCGGCTATTATCGCATGATGCACAGCCCCGACGGCGCGATTCAGCTCTGGCTCCAAGGCGCCGGACTGCTGCTCAGCCGCGAAGATCTGCGCATGCTTACGGCACTTATCTCCGAGGCCGCCGATGAGTTGTGCCGCCCGCTCTGCCGCCAACGCAGCACGCCGCTCGGCCTTGGCTACCGCCCGCTCAATCCAAATATCCCCAGCAACGATAGCTTGAATTAGTATGCAAAGGTTCCAGGCTAAGCGGTGTAGCTGCTCAACCTGGAACCCACAGCCGATCACTTGTGATTGTATAGCTCGATCTGCCAGCGCCACTCCGAGTGGTCGTCGGCATTCCACCATTTCAGCAAAGTTCCAACCTCGCCACCGGGCAGCAACACCAGGCGCCCGATCTCTGCTTCGCCCGGCCAGATATCTTTGCGCTCGATCTTCGCATCCTGCCGCGTCAGTCGCACGATCGGTGTGCTGTCGGTCGCTTCCAGGTTCTCGCCGCGCGCCACAATCGTGCCGTTATCCTGCACCGTAACAGTCAGTACCGGCGGGGCGGCGTGAACCAGCAATATATCGGTTGCATCCATGCTGCCACGGGCAAACGGCAAACCAGTAGCGCCGGCCTGCGGATACCAGATGTCCCAGATCAGTGTATTATTTTGCGGCATAGTTGCTCCTTTTGTCGAGAAACGATATCCTTCCGGCTGCAAATGCTGTGCCGCCGGTGTCAATATGGAATACGTTCATGCCGATCTTCGCCACTCCACAAGGCTGGGTTCTTGAGACAGCCAATACCGGTTATGCGCTGGGGTTGAATGCCGCCGGTCTGTTGGCGCATTGTTATTGGGGGCCACGCCTGACCACAGCCGCAGATTATCCGCCGCCGCCCAATCCGCCGGCCTGGGGTTCGTTCAACAATCCGGCCCAACTCACGCCCGAGGAGTACCCCGGCTACGCCGATATCAAGTTCAGCGAGCCGTGCCTGAAACTCAGCTTCGCCGACGGCGTTCGCGATGTGGTATTGCGCTTCGAGTCGGCCGCCATGCCTGACGGTGATAGGCCCGAACTCCATATCACCCTGCGCGATGCCGTTTATCCGTTCCGGCTCACGTTGCATTACCGCGTTCACGCCGCCTACGATCTGATCGAGCGCTGGGTAACCGCCGTGAATGAAGGCCCTACGCCGATCATGATCGAGCGGATCTGGTCGGCGCAATGGCACCTGCCGCCCGGCGATTCGTACCGCCTGAGCCATCTTACCGGCCGCTTTATGGACGAGTTTCATCTGCGCCGCGAGCCGCTCGGCCATGGTGTGAAGGTGCTGGAAAGTCGCCGGATCACCAGTAGCCACCACCATAATTCCTGGTTCGCCGTGGATCGCGGCCACGCCGACGAAGACTCCGGCGCAGTCTGGTTTGGCGCATGCGCCTGGAGCGGCAACTGGAAACTGGCCGCCGAAGTGACCGACTTCGCATCAACCCGCCTGAGCCTCGGCATCAACGATTGGGATTTCGCCTGGCGGCTCAAACCCGGCGAGTCCTTCAGCACCCCGGCGAGCTGTGCCGGCTTCACGGGCGATGGGTTCGGCGGCGCATCGCGGCGTATGCACGATTACATCCGCGACGGTGTGTTGCCGCACGGGCGCCAACTCCATCAGGTGCTCTACAACTCCTGGGAAGCCACCGAGTTCGCCGTCGATGAACCGTCGCAGACGCGCCTGGCCGAATTGGCTGCGGCCATGGGCATCGAACTGTTTGTGATCGACGACGGCTGGTTCCATCGTCGTAACCACGACCGGGCCGGGCTGGGCGATTGGTGGCCCGACACACAGAAGTTTCCCAACGGCCTGCAACCACTGATCGCCAAGGTAACTGCGCTCGGCATGCAGTTCGGCCTCTGGATCGAGCCGGAGATGGTCAACCCCGACAGCGACCTTTATCGCGCCCACCCGGATTGGGTGATCCACTTCCCGACTCGCGCCCGCACCGAGGGCCGCAACCAGTTGATCCTGAACATGGGCCGCCCTGATGTGCAGGACTATTTGATCGCGAAACTCGACCGGCTGCTGGCCGAACACACAATCAGCTTTATCAAATGGGACATGAACCGCAACGTCAGCGAACCCGGTTGGCCCGATGCCCCCGGCGATCAACGCGAGCTATGGGTGCGCTACGTACAAGGTCTGTATCGCGTCTGGGGAACGCTGCGCGAGCGCCATCGGCATATCGTCTGGCAAAGTTGTTCCGGCGGCGGCGGGCGAGCCGATCTCGGTATCTTGCACTACGCCGATCAGATCTGGCCGAGCGACAATACCGAGCCGGCGGCGCGCCTGGCGATCCAGGAAGGGTTTTCGCAACTCTTTCCGGCCGGAACCATGGAGTCCTGGGTCACGGATATGGGGCCGCAGCATCTGTCGCTGGCATTTCGTTTCCACGTCGGCATGTGTGGTGCGCTCGGCATCGGCGGACACCTGGAGCATTGGGATGCAGCGCGCCGCGCCGAAGCCGCCGAATGGATTGCGCGCTACAAAACCATCCGCCCGCTCGTCCAACTCGGCGACTGCTATCGATTGCGTTCGCCGCAGCAGCATGCCTTCTCGGCGCTGCAATACGTGGCCAAAGATCGCAGCGAAGCAGTGTTGTTCGCCTTTCGCACCCATATTCCGGCGCCGGCAATCCTGCCGCCGATCTATCTACGCGGCCTCGATCCCGACGCACCATATGAAGTTGAAGGTATCGCAGGCGCCCGCAGCGGCCGCGCCTGGATGCACGCCGGGCTGAGCATCGCACTCGCCGACTTCGAAAGCACTGTACGCCGGATCAGGCGACTCTATCGCACGATGCCTGCTGCGTAATGCCTGAACGCGCTGCCGCGCGGCTCGCCAATCAGGGTGCGCTCCCGGATCAGGCTCCAGCGTTGTGCGCACCGCTATAGGGGCGACGCATACGCCGCCATGCATAATACCCTGGCCAAACCAGGCAGGTGCAGGGCGACCGGTACATCGCCCAGGCGCCGACTCACAACCCATCAAGAAATGCACGAACTGCGGCGTCCCAACGCGGGGCGTCGCTATAAACATACGGCCCGCCGTGGCCCTGGCCCGCAAACGTCACCAGCGTGGTCGGCCCGGCCATCGCCGCCGCAAGGGCATCGCGCTCGGCCGGCAAAATCCAGGGATCATGTTCGCCATACAACAACAGCACCGGCATCTCGGCCGCAGCAGCATACTCCAGGGGGTTATGGGCAAACGGATTGAGGCCCAATTGCACCCCACCCCAGAACAACAGCAACTCGGAAACCGGCGAGCCGGGCAGGCCAAGGGCATCGAAGCGATGGCGGGTGGTGGTGAGCAACTCGTCGAATACGGCCTCAAGCACCAGACCTGCCGGCTGCACATCGGCTACTGCGACGGCCCGCAGCACCGCTGCGCCGCCCATCGAGATGCCGTACAACACCACCGGCAATTCCGGCCAGCGGGCGCGCACATAGGCAAACGCCGCCGCAACATCGTCGGCCTCGCGAATACCGAGGGTTTGATCGCTGCGTGATGAGCCGCCGGCGCCACGAAAATCCACCACCAGGCTATTGTAGCCGAACTGATAAAACTTCGCCGCCGGCGTCAGCGCGCCCTCTTTCGCCCCGGCATAGCCGACAAACATCAGCGCGATTCCACGCGGCTGCGGCTGCGACACATGCCACGCCTCAAGCTGCTCGCCATCAGCTAACCCAATCATCACGGTCTCATACGGCAGATAATGATCGGCCGGCGTGGTGCGATTTTCCGGACGGGCAACCGGCACACCGGTGATCAGTGCCGCCACCTGGCGGTGCAACGGCATGCTCAACACAAGCTCGGGGCGCCCGCCGGTAGTGACAAAATGGGTTGCAGCGCGGGCCTGCACAATGATCAACCCGTTCAAAACCACACACAACACCAGCACGAACCGCGCAGTTGCGGCGAGTGCGGTTCGGAAACGATTCGGCCGGCGGTTCGGAGTAGGCATCATGCACCTGAATATCAGTGGGAACTGGAGCTAATCGTAGCATACGCACCCCATAAATCTCAAACCTGTGCTATCTTCTCTTTTAGGTGGTGCGAGGGTCTTTGCCGCCAACACCACCTGAATCAGGCCGATTATGCTACGGAGCACACGATGACCACGCAGCCATCCCACCGTCCCTGGCCTCGTCCGCGCTTCCCCTGGGTGATGGCAATGCAATGGCACGATCTGGCCTTTCTGCATTGGCGGGTGCGGCCTGAAGCATTGCAACCCTTCATCCCGACCGGGCTGCGCCTGCAAACCTTCGATGGCGCGGCGTGGTTAGGCGTGGTACCGTTCCGCATGGCCGGTGTGCGCGCCCGCATTCTGCCGGCCCTGCCTGGATTGTCGGCCTTCCCCGAACTGAACCTGCGCACCTATGTTGTCGCCGAAAATAAGCCCGGCGTCTGGTTTTTCAGCCTTGATGCAGCCAACCCGCCGGCGGTTGAGGCGGCGCGCCTGTTGTTTCATTTGCCCTATTTTCACGCGACAATGGGCTGTGATCAGCAGGGCCGGGAGATTGTGTATTCGAGCCGGCGCACCCATCGCGGCGCAATCGGCGGCGCGTTCAAGGCGCGCTATCGACCGACCGGGCCGGCAATTCCGGCCGCAGCGGGCAGCCTGGACTATTGGCTCACCGAGCGTTACTGTTTATACTCGGCGAACCGGCAGGGCCGGCTCTGGCGCGGCGAGATCGATCATCAGCCCTGGCCCTTGCAGCCGGCCGAGGTCGAGATCGAGTGCAACACGATCGGGGAACGGGTTGGCATTGATCTGCAAGGCCCGCCGCTGGCCCATTTCGTTCGCCGCCTGGATGTGGTGGCCTGGAGTATCGTAAACGTGTGATCAGGAGGTTTTGATGCGGATCGCAGTGCTTGGCGTTGGTGGGGTTGGCGGTTACTTCGGCGGGCGCCTGGCAGCCGCCGGCAATGATGTCTATTTCATCGCTCGCGGCGCGCATCTGCAAGCGATCCGCGCCCACGGGCTGCGGATCGAGAGTATTAATGGCGATGCGACGATTCAGCCGGCACAGGCCAGTGACAATCCAGCCGCGATCGGCCCGGTCGATCTGGTATTGCTTGGCGTGAAAAGTTGGCAGGTCGCCCAAGCCGCCGAGTCGGCCCGGTCGCTGCTCGGCCCGCAAACTGCCGTGCTACCGCTTTTGAACGGCGTCGAAGCGGCCCTGATCCTGTCCGACGTATTAGGGCCGCAACACACCCTGGGCGGGTTATGCAAGATCATCGCCTATATCGCCGCGCCGGGATTAATTCGGCATACCGGCATCGCCCCTTCCGTCACCTTCGGCGAACTCGACAACACACGCAGTGCGCGGGTCGAAGCGATTCTGGCGGCATTCACACAGGCCGGCGTAGGCGCCGAGATCGCGCCCGACATCCAGCGCGCGATCTGGGAGAAATTCCTGCTGATCGTCACCTGGAGCGGGATCGGCGCGATCACCCGCGCACCGATCGGGGTCTGGCGCAGCCTGCCCGGCACTCGCGCAATGGCCGAACAATCCATGCGTGAAGCGCTCGCCGTCGCCCATGCCCATGGCGTCAACCTGCCCGACAGCGCCGTCGAGGCGACGCTGAAGTTTATCGACGGCGTTCAGGCCGGCGGCACCGCCTCGATGCAGCGCGACATCATGGAAGGCCGACCCTCGGAACTCGAAGCGCAAAATGGCGCCCTGGTGCGGCTCGGCGCTGGGGCCGGCGTCGATACGCCATTGCATCGCTTCATCTACAATAGCTTACTGCCGCAGGAACAGGCGGCCCGCAGCTAATCAATCATGTAACGATGTAATCAGGCGACCGAGTGCAGGGGTAACGCTCCGCCAACCAAACATGCCCGACGCCAATCATTCCATGGAGCGCGCCCTGTCACCCTGTCCCCGGATCGCTCGCAGCACTGACCGAAAGGAAGCAACCAATGGCAGCCACCCGATACAACCGCTTTGTCGCCGCCCTTGCCAAGGCACGACTGGCCGGCGTCGCCCTGATGCCCGACGCAAATCTGGCCTATTTGAGCGGATTGCATTTCCATCATGGCAAACGCCTGACCCTGGCCATCATCCCCGCCGACGGCTCGACGCCCTGTATGGTGATCCCGGCTCTGGAGCATACCCAAGCCGCCGCCACCAGCACCCTGGCGATGCGCTATTTCCCCTGGGCCGACGCCACAGGCCCGGCCGAGGCCCTGGCTGCCGCAGTCGCAGCCGCGTTTGGGCCGGAGTTACGCGATCTGCCGTTGGCGGTTGAGCACACCAGCATGCGCGTAATGGAGTTGCGTGCGATGGAGGCGGCCTGGCCCGGCATCCGCACCACCAACGCCGATCCATTGATCGCCGAGTTACGGATGGTGAAAGACGAAGCCGAGTTGGCGCGGATCGAAGCGGCGGTACGGATCGTCGAGACGGCGTTGGAACGCACGATCGCCCAGATTCAGGTGGGGATGAGCGAGCGCCAGTTGTCGAAGATTCTGAGCGAGGAGATCATGGCTGCCGGCGCCGAAGCCGAGAGCTTCGACAACCTGATCGGTTCGGGGCCGAACGGGGCAAATCCGCATCACAACAACGGCGACCGCACCTTCAGGCCCGGCGACCTGATCGTGATCGACTGCGGGGCGCGCTACCAGGGCTACATCTCCGACATCACCCGCACAGTTGCCCTCGGCGAGCCGGTGCCGGAAGCACGCCGGGTATACGATCTGGTGCTGGCGGCGAACGAAGCCGGCAAGGGCGTCTGCCGGCCCGAAATCACCGGCGCCGAAGTTGATGCCGCAGCGCGCGGCGTGATCGAGGCCAGCGGCTACGGCGAATACTTCATCCACCGCACCGGCCACGGCTTCGGCATGGAGACCCACGAACTGCCGAATATGATGGCCGGCAGCGACGAGCCACTGGCGCCCGGCACCACCTTCACCGTCGAGCCGGGGATCTACCTACCGGGCAAATTCGGCGTCCGCATCGAAGACGACATCGTCATCACCGCCGACGGCGCCCGCTCGCTCACAACATTCCGGCGCGATTTGATCGTGATTCCGGCCTGATCGTTCGATCGTTGCTTCGTGTTTGCAGCCTGGCCGCAAACACGAAGCAACAACTTAAAGAATCTGGCTCAGGAACAACTTCGTACGTTCCTGGCGCGGATTGGTGAAGAAGTGCTCCGGCGTGCCTTCCTCGACCACCTGGCCCTGATCCATAAAGACCACCCGGTCGGCGACCTCGCGGGCGAAACCCATCTCGTGCGTCACGACAAGCATCGTAATACCGCTGCGCGAGAGCGTTTTCATCACATCAAGCACCTCTTTGACCATCTCCGGATCAAGGGCCGAGGTCGGCTCATCAAAGAGCATAATCCGCGGCTCCATCGCCAGAGCGCGAGCGATCGCCACCCGCTGCTGCTGGCCGCCGGAAAGCTGGCCGGGGAACTTATGGGCCTGCTCGCTGATCCCAACCCGCTCCAGCAATTCAACCGCCTTGGCATCGCTCTCCTTGCGCGTCTTTTTCCGCACCCAGATCGGCGCCAGCGTAACATTCTGCATCACCGTCAGGTGCGGGAAAAGATTGAACTGCTGGAAGACCATGCCGGTTTCACGGCGAATCGTATCGATATTGCGGATGTCGTTGGTCATCTCGATGCCATCGACAACGATTTTGCCTTCCTGATGCTCTTCGAGCCGGTTAATCGTGCGGATGAACGTGCTTTTGCCGCTGCCCGACGGCCCACAGATCACCACCACTTCGCCCCGCCGCACCCGCATATTAACATCGCGTAGGGCGTGAAACTCACCGTACCACTTGTTGACATTCTCGCAGACGATGATATCTTCGCTGCCGTTATTGCCATTCATAGGTATCTCTCTACTCTTGAGACGAAGCAGTGCATGGGCTGCTTCGGCCTTACACTATCGGTGGGCGACGTTCAGTTGTTCTTCGATCTGCTTGCTGGTGCGCGAAATCGTAAAGCTGAAGATCCAGTAGATCATGGCAATCACGAAGTACGTCTCACGCCAGACACCGCCGGGAGTGCCGAGCCATTCGGGCTGAGTGATAATACTCTGCGCGATCCCGAGCAGGTCGATCAGGCCGATGATCACCACCAGCGACGTATCTTTGAACAGGCTGATGAACTGGCTGACCAGCACCGGGATCACGGCCCGCAGCGCCTGGGGCAGTGTGATCAAGATAATCGTCTGGAACGTATTCAAGCCCAACGCACGGGCGGCTTCTTCCTGACCATTGGGGATGGACTGCAAGCCGCCGCGCACATTTTCGGCGAGATAGGCCGCACTAAACAGCGTCACCGCCACAATCGCCCGCACCACCGCATCAACGCGAACATCGGCCGGCAAGAACAGCGGCAGCATGATCGCCGACATAAACAGCACCGTCACCAGGGGCACGCCGCGGATCAGTTCGATGTAGGCGATACAGAAGCCCTTGATAACCGGCAATTTACTGCGCCGGCCAAGGGCCAACAACACACCGAGCGGGAACGAAAGCACGATACCGCTGATCGCCAGGATCATCGTCAGCATCAGGCCGCCCCACAGATCGGTATTAACGATCGGCAGCGGACCAAAGCCGCGAATAAAGATGATCGCGATCGGGTACAACAATAACCAGCCGATCAGCACCGGCCAGCGCAAACGAATCCCCACGCCACGCCCGACGGCATAGCCGATCCCCACACATATCGCCGAGCCGAACAGAAAGGCCCAGCCCGGCAAACCGCCGGTAGCGCTATTTGGAAAACCGAACGACAGCAGGCCGATCACCGTTAGGGCGATCCCCAGGCTCAGCGCAAGCGCCTGCGGAATACCGCGCCAGATCCCGCCACTCAAGCCGGTGAGCACTGCAACCAGCGCCACACACACCTGCACCCGCCAGACTTCCGCAGCCGGATAGCGCCCGACCGAGATCAGGCGCACATTGTTCAGGGCCGCCGCCCAACCCTGCGTGGTAAACAACCAGGTCAGAAAGGCACTCAGCACCTGATACACCAGGAACAGCATCACCAGCGTAATAATGCCGTTCAACCAGCTACTGAACAGATTCTGGCGCAGCCACTCAAGCGCCCCGATACTCTGGCGCGGGGCCCGGCGTGCTGGTTGTGAACTTACCTCAGTCGCCATAGATACCCTCGCCTAACGCTCAACAAGCTGAATGCGCTTGTTATACCAATTCATCAACAACGAGGTGAGCAGACTGATCGAAAGGTAGCTCACCATCACAATAATGATCACCGGCACCGCCTGACCGGTCTGGTTCAAGGTTGTACCGGCAACCGAGAACAGGTCGGGGAAGCCGATCGCCACCGCCAGACTGCTGTTCTTGGTCAGATTAAGATACTGGCTGGTTAGGGGCGGAATCATAATCCGCAGCGCCTGCGGAAACACCACCAACCGCAGCGTCTGGGTAGGGGTAAGACCAAGGGCGCGCGCCGCTTCGCGCTGGCCCTTACTAACGGCCTGAATACCGCTGCGGACAATCTCGCCGATAAACACCGCCGTGTAGATCACCAGGCCCATCAACAGCGCGGCAAAATTCGTCGTCAGGGTCACGCCGCCCTGGAAATTAAAGCGATTGAGTTCGGGGATCTCAAGGTAGATCGGCCAGCCGCCGGTGGTAACTCGGGCGACAAAAAAGCCGATCAGCACCAGCAGACCGGCGATCAAAAACGCCCAGGGTGCAGCCACACCAGGGCGGTCGCGGCGGGCGAACTGATAGCGTCGCAGGCCATAAAAGACGGCGCCGGCCAGGAGCCCGATCCAGAGCCAGGGCACCCAGACGCCAAAATTATCGGTCGCCTGCGGCCATGCCATCGTGACACCGCGATTGTGAAAAAAGAATACGCCGAAGGCATTAAAGGCCTGCTGCACAACCGGAAACACCTGCGTGATTGCAAGCCAGAAAAACAACTGAAGCAACAAAGGAATGTTTCGCACAATCTCAACATAGACAGTGGCAACATTGCGCAACAGCCAATTATTTGAGAGGCGACTGACCCCAAGGATAACCCCGATGGTTGTCGCAACCACGATGCCGATTGCGGCCACCCGTAGCGTATTCAAAATACCGACCTGAATCGCCCGCAGATAGGTCATCGACGGATCGAAGTCAATCGGACTTTCGCTGATTGGGAAGCCGGCCGGTTGATCAAGAAATCGAAAACTCGGCAGCAAATTACTCCGCCGCAAGCCATCGATCATGTTATTGTACAAAAACCAGAGAAACCCGACCACGCCAATCAGGAAGACCACCTGAAAGATGATCGCGATCATGCGGGTATCGCGGTAAAACGGGATACTGGTACGTTGGGGGGGTGAGGAAGCAGCCATCAATACCTCACAACAGTCTGATTAGCAGCACTGGTTTGCCGCAGAGCGACAAACCAGTGCTGCTAATATTTTTAGCGGAACGGCGGCGAATACAAGATTCCGCCCTCGGTGTACAGTGCGTTCTGGCCGCGGGGCAGGTTGAAGGGCGTGTCGGGGCCGAGGTTGCGGTTGTAGATCTCCTCGTAGTTGCCCACAGCCCGGATCACACGGGCGGCGAAGTCGTTCGGCAGGCCGATCCCGGCGCCGAGTTCGCTCTCAAGGCCCAGGAAACGCCGGATGTCGGGGTTGTCGCTGGCCTCGAACTCGCCGATATTCTCCGACGTAATCCCGAACTCCTCAGCCTGGATCGTGGCGTAGACAATCCACTCAACGGCATCGGCCCACTGCGCGTCGCCCTGCAACACCGACGGACCAAGCGGTTCCTTCGACAGGGTCACATCCAGGATCACGAAATCGCCGGGGTTGCTGAGCTTGGTGAAGCTCGATACCAGGCCCGACTTGTCGGTGGTGTAACCGTCGCACTGGCCGGCCTCGAACGCCGCCAGAGCCGGGTCGCTCTCCTGGAAGACCACCGCCTCGAAGTTCAGGTTGCGGGCGCGGAACTGGTCGGCCAGGTTCAACTCAGTGGTCGTGCCCGTCTGCACACATACCCGCGCACCATCCATATCCTCCAGCGTCGTGATACCACTGTCGGCACGCACCATCATGCCCTGGCCGTCGTAGAACGTCACCGGGGCGAAGTCGAGGCCGACATCACCATCGCGGCCAAGGGTGAAGGTGGTGTTACGGATGAGCACATCAACCTCACCCGTCTGCACGGCGGTGAAGCGCTCCTGCGCCGTCAGCGGGCGGTACTCAACCGCATTCGGGTCGTCGAAAATCGCGGCGGCGACCGCCTTGCAGAAATCGATATCGAAGCCGCTGAACTCACCGGCGCTATCGACGTTGCCGAAGCCGGGCAACACGCTGTTCACACCGCAGATCAGATTACCGCGGCTGACGATCGTCTGCAAACGCCCACCGGCGGCGGGCTGCTGATCGGTGCCGCCGGCCGGGGCCGGAGCGGCGGTGGCTGCCGGGGCAGCCGGAGCTTCTGTTGCCGGGGCGGCCGGCGCTTCGGTGGCGGGGGATTGCTGCGGCCGGGGCAGCCGGCGCTTCGGTGGCGGGAGCCTGGGGGGTTTCACCACCGCATGCTGCGAGCAAAAGCGCAAACAGGGCGGCGACAATCGGGAACATCTGCCGTTTTGTCATGCGAACCGATCTCCTTATTCTAAGTATTCTCAGCAACCATCAGCATTTGCCGAACCATATCGGCATGCATGGTGGCGCAGCGAACCACGATCAAACGTCGCTTCCGACGTTTGCGCAGCCAGGGCGCAAGATCCGTTTTCGCGTAGAATTTGTAAATACTTTCTACGGTTGAATGTCGTAAAACCGACATAACCGAAAAAGAAGTGCTTACAATTATCGAGATTGTCGTTCCTGGGATCTTTCGAATTGTACCATATCATGACACCCTGTGCAACGCGCACAGCTTCTGTATGCGTAGGGCGGGAGGCGGAAAGCGTGCGGAAGGCGCGCCCATGCCCGGCAGACGAGATATGCTACAATCTGCGCGGCCCTCCGTTCTGCCCTATGAACAGCGACTGACAATACCGCTGCTAGCAGAGAATGACAGATTGCATGTACCTCAAGCGCCTCGAAATCCAGGGCTTTAAAACCTTCGCCTCACGCACTGTCTTCGAGTTCCGCCCCGGCATCACCGCCGTGGTGGGGCCAAACGGCTCGGGTAAAAGTAATATCGCCGACGCCGTGCGCTGGGTGCTTGGCGAGCAGAGCCTGGCCGCCCTACGCTGTAAGCGCGCCGAGGAGTTGATCTATTCCGGCGGTGGTCGCCGTGCACCCGCCGGCCTGGCCGAGGTGCATCTGACGATCGACAACAGCGACCGGCTACTGCCGATCGATTTCGATGAGGTGACGGTCGGTCGCCGGCTTACCCGTGGCGGCGAGGCCGAGTATACGCTTAATCGGGCCAGGGTGCGCCTGCGCGATCTGCTGGCGGTGGTCGAACCGCTCGGCAGTTCTTACACGATCATCAATCAGGGGCTGGTTGATGCGGCACTGACCTTGCGCCCCGAGGAGCGCCGCAAGCTGTTTGAGGATGCGGCCGAGATCGGTGGATTTGAGTTGCGTAAGGCCGAGTCGTTGCGCCGCTTGCGCGAGACCGACGGGAATTTGCAGCGGGTCGCCGATCTGATCGCTGAGCTGGAGCCGCGGCTGCGCGCGCTGAAACGACAGGCCGGTCAGGCCCGTCAGCACCGCGAACTGAGCGAGCAACTCCACGATCTGTTGCGCCGATCGTACGCGATCCAGTGGCGGGCCGCACAATCCCGCAGTAGCCTGAGTGCCGCTGAAGCCGCTCGCAATGAGCAGGCACTCGATCAGGCCCGCGCCGCTCAGTCAGCCGTGAGCACCGAACTCCACGCGCTGCGCGCCGCCCTACGCGCCCGCCGCGAGGATTTGAGCCTGCTGCACCAACGTAGCGCCGAACTCCATCGCCGCGCCGAGGCCGCCCAGCGCGATCTGATGGTCGGCGCCGAACGCTGACGGCCCTGATCCGCCGTGCCGAAGACCTGGAGCGCCAGGCGCACGAGTTGAGCGCGCGCCGGGTCGCCGCCGCCGAGCAACATCAAGTCGCCGCCGCCGATCTGGCCCACGCCGAGGCCGAACTCGATCAAACACGGGCCACATTGCGTGAGGCCGAGGCCGAATTGGCCGGGATGGAACAGGCGCGCCAGGCCCTCGCCCGTGAGTTACGTCAGGCCCAGGATCATGCGCTGCGCGCCGCCGCTGCCGTGGCCGAGCAGCAGAGCCGGATCGATCAGTTGCAGGCCCAACATGCTCGGCTCGAACGCGAGCAGAGCGAACTCGATGCCGTTCGCACCCAGGCCGAGCAACGCCTCAGTGGCGCCCAGGAGCAGGTAGATGCGGCGAAGCAAGCACACGACACGGCCGAACAAGCCCGCCGGAATGCCCAGGAGGCCGAGCAGGCCGCCCGCCGGGCGATCGAGGCGATTCGCCAGGAACGCGCCGCCGCCGAGGAGCATCGTGCCGCCGTCCGGCGCACTCTGGCCGATGCCGAAGCTCGCCTCGACTCGCTGCAACGGCTTGCGCGTTCGTATGCCGGCGCATTTGCCGGGGTACGCGCCGCAATGCAATGGGCCGATCGCCGGCAACGCGCCGGCTTTGCACTTGTGCAATCGGTGGTACGAACGCCGCCGGAACTCGAAACCGCGATTGAGACCGCCCTCGGCTCGCGCTTGCAAAATATTATTGTGGCCCACTGGAGCGACGCCGAAGAGGCGATCGGCGAACTCAAGCGCAGCGGCGCCGGTCGGGCTACGTTTATGCCGCTCGATACGATGCGCAGAACCGGGAACCCAGAACCTAGAACCCAGAACCCAGAACCCAGAACCCAGAACTCAGAACCTAGAACCCAGAACTCAGAACCTAGAACCCAG
>JAAUQO010000094.1 GCA_012032775.1 Oscillochloris sp.
TGAGCCGTCTTGCGTACCAACCGCCCTGACGCACGGCTGTGTCGTCTTGCGCACCCCGCACCCTCCAAGGCCAACAGCGCGCGCTTAACCTGTAAACCCCAGCGGTAGCCGCCTAGGCCGCCGTCCTCACGGATTACGCGGTGGCACGGGATCAGCCACGAAACCGGGTTGGCGCCCACCGCCTGCCCCACCGCCCTCGCCGCGGTCTTCTCGTACCCCAGCTTCTTCGCCAGGTAGTTGTAGGTCACGAGGTGCCCGGGCGGGATGTCGAGAAGCGCCTGCCACACCTTGATCTGGAACGGCGTGCCCGGCACGACGAGCGACAGGCCGGCGCCGGCCAGCGGCATGCGATAGATCCGCCCAGCCTCGGCGGCGAAGAAGATCGCATCCGTGCCGGCACAAAATTCGCCGCCGCCATAGCCGACGCGCCCGCGCACCGAGAGTTCCGGCGGACTTAGATCAAATGGCGCATCGTCGGAATCCGGGTTGAAGCCAACCAATACCCCATGGCCGCCGCGATTCTCATGCCAAACCAGCAACCTGCCGTCGCTGCTCCACTGCACATCGCCGAGGCGAATGGCGCCGGCCATCTGTTGTGGGCTGATCGGGCCTGGTGGGCGACCGGAGGAATTGGTGTGGGCCATGAAGATCTCCTGAATGGGTATCGCTACGCATCTTTCCAATTCTATCATGGCGTATGCTATACTAATATTCGTCGTACGACACCCACTATCCAGGCATGGTTGTGCAGGATTTATCGGTCGCCCAACACCAGCCACTTGCCGACAACGTCCGTGAGACGCTTCAATCACTCGACAGTGCGGTGACGGATACCAGCCTGGCGAGTATTAGCGGTCTCGGCATTCCGCAGATTCGCGTGCTCAAGCGCGAGATCGCCGAAATCTTCCCGGCTTCGAATTTACCGGCATTTCTGCTTCAGGGGTTGCTGCAACTGAATGATCGCGCCCTTGATCGCGAACGGGTCAGCGGCGATCTGCGGGTGTTGTTCCGTGAAACGCGCCGGATCGGTTTGTACGGCACCTTTCTGGCTGCTCCGGCGCTGATCATCTTCGGTTATCAGCAGTTGCTGACGTTGGCCGGGAAAGATGTCGATAGTGCTTTTCCGGACGGCACCTGGCAGTTTTATACCGAATTCGGCCTGCGCGAAGACTCGGCCCGGCATACGGTTGAAACGCTCGGTTTCGCTCAGGCTGCCGGCAAACTTAGCCTGGAGCAGTCGGCGAGTTGTTGGGTTGCGGCGGCCGCATTTACGATCGCGCATTACTACGACCTGCTCGAATTGGAGTGGCGCGAGCGCACGGCGATCCGCTGCGTCGATCTGGCTCTGGCTGCCGCCGCCGAGGCGCATTCCGGTCGCCTGCCGCGTAAAGCCGCCGCGCGTGAGCGGATTATCGCGGAGATGACTGCGGAGTTGCGCACGCAGTATGGCCTGGATCGCCTGGCGGCCGAGTGGTCGGCCCGCCGGCCCTATTACGGCCCGGCCGATGATCCATTGTTCGGCTATATTTCGGCGCGGCGCAGCGCGTTCGCCGCTTTTTTGCAGCGGCGCCTGGCGGGCATACCCGAAGCGATACGGAATGACGCGCGGGCGCGCTATGAGGCCTGGGCAAGCCGTTCACTGACTGCGTTTCAGCACCAGATGAGTATTCTGGCTACCTTGCGCCCCGACTCGTTCCGCGAGCACCGCGAGGCGTTGCATCCGGCGGGGTTGTGTATCGCCCTGGTGGTCGGCGGCGTGTATCATCTCATCCCGGTCTACGAGCAGGATCGCGACGGGCATTTTGTGATCACGCCGCGTGATGCCGATCCAGGTCGGCCCGGCCAGAGTTTGCCCCTCAGTCGCGATGCGGCGGGCGATCTTTATGATCGCTACGGCCAACCGGTGCAGATTGAGCGCAGTGGTGTGGTGCGGGTGGCCGGGATGCAGGTTGGTTCATTGCGTCCGGCGCCGATCGGCGTGATCCGGGCCCAGGTTGCGGCGGCGTTGAAAACGGTTCGGCCGCTCCGGGCCGGCGCCGCTCGTGATCTCGGTGTTGATCAACTGCTTGCCGCTGCACAGCGCGCTCGCCAGGAAGCGTTGTACGAACTGCTGGCACCTGCCGATCGCAACGTACTTGAAGCATTACGCCGGGCGCCGATCGTGATCGGTTGGGACGACCATGATCAGAGCCTGCCGTTGCACCAGTTACGGCGTAGCAATCGCGGCGCCGGTAATCACGCCCTGAGTTTGCTGCGGGCCGGTTCGGGCGTGATCTTCGATATGTCGCACATTTTCTTCGATGGGCTCTGGGGCGCGATCCTGGCCGAGATGATGACCGGCTTCGCCATTGCACAGATCTCGGCTGTTGCCGGGCGGGCGCCGGCCACCGGATCGCCGACGACGCTGGCATTTCGTGGTTCGCCGGCATTACACAGGGCTGCAACTGCGCCGACTGTCCGCACGCCGGTTGGGATCGGCGCTGAAAGCCGCTCTGTACGGCTTGCCGCGATGAACACGCTGCGCCGCAAACTGCTCGCCCGCGAGATCGAATTAACGGTCAATGATCTGCTGCTGATCGCCCGCTATGCCCATGCCGCCGCATACCGGCCGGGTCCGGCGGTACTGGCGGCGCTCGATGATCTGGCGGCCGGCGATAACCACGAACTTGCGGCGCAGATTGTCGCCCAACTTGAACAGCGCCGTAGTACCGGGCCGGTGTTGTTGATCCCGATGGACGCAAGTGCGCTCGACCCGCGTGAGCGCTTGCATCCAACCGCGCTGCGTAATCCTTGCCCCGAGTTGGCGCCGTTGCTTGAGCGCAGTGAACAGTTATTGCGGGCCGTCCAGCGTAGCCGCGATCAGACCCAACAGCGCGAGTTCGAAGTGGTGCGAACGGCATTGTGCGGCGAGTTGTTGCGTTTTGGCGCGATGATGCGTGCGCTGCGCGAGATCACCACTCGCGGTGAAGGATTTACGACGGCCGCCCTGCGCTTGATGGCGCATCTCCCTCAGCAGATGCAGAGCTTGCTCGATCGGATTCCGCAAAAGATCGACGTGCTGAATGAGATCGTCAAAGGCGGCGAGGTGTTCTCGAATATCGGCCAGGTTGCGCCAAGTTCCGGCCTGAGCCGCTTTATGAGTTCACGCGACGACGGCGATACGAAAGAGCTGATCTGGGGGATTATGACCGACGCACGGGGCGAGATGATCGTGACGTTGCGTGATTTTCGCGCCCATGTTGATCCACTGTTGGCCCAAGATCGCTTCAGTCTGGCTGAATTGCTTGCCGCCGACTACCTTGAGTCGTACACTACCAGCGTCAACAATCTGGTGCGCCGGATCAATCGTGTGCTGACGGCGAAAGCTATTGCATAAAAATGTATTCCTATGGCAATCACCCAAAATCTGGTTGGCGCCCGCCTGCGCGGCTACAAAATTCGCGA
Source organism: Oscillochloris sp. (assembly GCA_012032775.1). Lineage (GTDB taxonomy): Bacteria > Chloroflexota > Chloroflexia > Chloroflexales > Chloroflexaceae > JAAUQO01. Next base: position 3,445 of record JAAUQO010000094.1, read on the forward strand.
GTTGATCGGCAGCGGTGGTATGGGGAGTGTTTATCGAGCCCATGATCGCGCCAACAACCGCGATGTGGCGATCAAGGTTGTTTCGGCCGGCAGCATGCTGTCCGATGCGTTGGCGCGCTTTCGGCGCGAGGCGCAGCTTGCGGCCGGCTTGCGCCATCCGAATATTGTGCAGGTGTACCACTACGATGAGGACGGCGGCGTGCTGTTTATGGTGCAGGAACTGCTGCCCGGCCCAAGCCTGGCCGAGAAATTGCGTCGCGGCGGTCGCCGGCCGGCGCTGGCGAGTGTGCATAAAATCGTTGCGCAACTGGCTGCCGCACTTGATTATGCCCATGCGCAGGGCGTCATTCATCGCGATGTAAAGCCCGATAATGCGATCTTTAAAGACGAAAGCAGCAACCTGATCGTACTGACCGATTTTGGATTGGCGCGCGAGGATGATCTGCGGAAAACCGCGACCGGGCCGGGGGTTGTGATGGGTACGCCGGCCTATATCGCACCGGAACAGGCGGTTGGTGGCCGCGGCGTTACGCGGGCCTGCGACATCTACGCCCTGGGCGTGCTGACTTTTGAACTGCTGACCGGCAAATTACCGTTCGAGGCCGATACGCCCATGGGCGTGATTCTGAAGCACCTGTATGATGATCCGCCGGCGCCGCGCACATTTCGCCCCGATCTGCCCAGGGCGGTCGATGCCGTGATTTTGCGCGCGCTCCACAAAGAGCCGGAAAAGCGCTATCCCAGCGCCGGTGCATTCGCCGAGGCGCTGTTCGCAACCCTCCCGCAGCCGAAAACGAGTGCCGCCGGGCGGGCAAGTTCCAGCAGTGCCGGGGCGACACCAACCGCGAAGCGCTCGGCTGAGGCGAGCACCGCCAAACCCGCCACGCGGCGCAAACGTACACAGCCGAAGCCGGCCGTGCAAGCTGCGGCGCCGGCAACCGCGACCACGACCACAAAAACCGCCGCTGCCGCAACGGATGTGCGCGACCGCACCCTGCGCATCAGGGTCGGTCTGATCACCGCCTGCATCGTCGGCGCACTTGTGCTGCTCGGCAGTGGTGTCGGCGCCAACGACATCACCGATGGCTGGATCGCATTGCAAACATTCATCGGCCGGTGACATCCCCCCCCATTTTACCGGGTTGGCGCTAGTCGAGTCACGGATGCTGCTCCGCTTGCCGCGCGTTATGATGCGTACAGCGCGATTATAGCAAGTAGGAGTAGAATCATGAGCGAGCAGATCGAGGCGGGGAAACTTCTCCAGACGCTCTCATTTCAGATGGCCGATGCAGTTGAGCAGGCCGCCGCTGCCATGGTGCAGGTGCGGGGTCGGCCGCGACAGCCGGCCAGCGGGATCGCCCTGGGTGGCGAACATATCCTGACCGCCGATCATGTCCTGGAGCGCGAGGAAGATCTCGCGATCGAAACACCCGACGGCCAGGTGCTTCCGGCGCAAGTCGTAGGCCGTGACCCGGCGAGTGATCTGGCGTTGTTGCAGGTGCCGGGCCTGACATTGGCGGCACTTGCGGCGGCCGATTCGGCGGCGCGGGTTGGTCAGTTGATCCTGGCGGTTGGGCGACCGCTTAGTGGCGGGCCGATGGCCAGCCTGGGGATCGTCAGTGCAGTCGGCGGACCATTGCGTTCGCGCCGGGGTGCGACCCTGGAGCAATTCATTCAGACCGATGCGACGCCGTACCCCGGATTTTCGGGCGGCCCGCTGATCGACGGCGCCGGCCATGCGCTCGGCATCCTCAGCACCGGATTGGCGGGCGGGGTTGCGCTGGCGGTGCCGATCGGATTGGCGCAACGGGTGGCCGACACCCTGGCCCGCCACGGCTATGTGCGGCGCGGCTTTCTTGGTATCAGCAGCCAGCCGGTTGTCATCCCCGACGAGCAGCGTGCAAGCGTGGCGCAGGAGCGTGGGTTGCTGGTGGTGCGGGTTGAGCCGGGCACCCCTGCTGCGGCCGGTGGCTTGATACTCGGCGATGTCTTGCTGAGTTTCGCCGGGAATACCCTGCACGACACCGACGATTTGCAGGCATTGCTAGCCGGCGAGCTCGTTGGCAAGCCGGCTGAGATGAAGATCCTGCGTGGCGGCGTGGCGCACACCCTTCAGATAACCGTCGGCGAACGACGCTGATGTGGTAGCCTGCTATTGTGATCGATTGAGGAGCGCAATATGACCGTTATTCCTACAGCGCCGACGACGCCGACAATCTCGTCGGGCATGATCGGTGCGGCAGCAGGTGCGCTGGCATTTGCGGCGCGTAGTATCGTGGTACAGGTACGCGGGCGTGGCCGCGGCCATGGTTCGGGGATTATCTGGCGGCGCGATGCCGTGCTTACGAACTATCATGTGGTGGCCGGGGCCGGCTCCGATCTCCATGTGAGCACCCTCGACGGCGCCCGTTATCCGGCCCGCGTGCTGGCCGGCTCGCCCCGGCTCGATCTGGCCTTGCTCGCACTCGACAACGCCGATCTAACCCCGGCGGTGATCGGCGATTCGGCGGGATTGCGGGTGGGCGAGTTGGTGTTTGCGATCGGTGATCCCTGGGGGCAGCGCGGCGTGATGACCGCCGGGATTGTCAGTGCGCTGGGCGAGATCCCGGCCGGGCGCGACGAGCAACCGGCGAGCTACATCCGCTCCGATGTGCGATTGGCGCCGGGCAATTCCGGCGGCCCGCTGCTGAATGCGCGCGGCGATGTGATCGGCATCAACGCCATGATCTTCGGCGGCGATCTTGCGGTAGCGATTCCGGCCCATGTCGCCCGGCGTTGGGCCGAACGCCTGCCCGCGCGACCGGTGGTTCTTGGCCTGGGCGTGCAACCGGTGGAACTCGCCCCGGCCGACAACGGAACCTCGCGGCGCGGCTTACTGGTTGCCGCGCTCGCGCCCGCTGCTCCGGCCGCCAAAGCCGGCCTGCTGGTCGGCGATATCCTGCTCCAGATCGACCACATGCCGCTGCCGCACAGCGAAGCGCTGATCGAACTCTTAGCCCAGCGCAACCCCGGCGATCAGGTAACCATTGATCTGAGCCGGGGCGGGCAGGGGCTGAGTTTACAGGTTACACTGGCGGAAAAGCAGGGATGATCACGGTTTTTATTGTGGCTGCGGCGCCGGCTTTACGGGCCGGCTTGCGCTCGCTACTGAGCGGCGGCGAGTTACGGGTGGTCGGCGAGTCGCCGCTGCCGACGCTTACGGCCGCAGATGTGGTGGTGGCGGCAGGCGAGAGTATCGCCGTCGCCGCACGCACCCTCGACGGCAGCAACGATACGGCGCTGGTAGCCTTAAGTGGCGACGCCCAGTTGGCGCTGACCTTGAGTGGCCTGACGTTGCGGGGTTGGGCGATCACGCCGGAAGATGTCGGCGCCGAAGAGTTACACGCCGCCGTCCATGCCGCTGCGCAAGGTTTCGTGGTGTTGCCGCGTATCTGGGCCGATCAACTCGCCCGGCCGCGCCAGAGCCTTGAGGAACCGCAGGGCGAGAGCTTAACCACCCGTGAGCTTGAAGTGCTTGGGCTGCTGAGTGAGGGCCTGCCGAACAAGCAGATCGCCGGGCGCATGCAGATCAGCGAACACACCGTGAAATTCCATATTGCCTCGATCTTTCAAAAACTCGGCGCCGCCTCACGCACCGAAGCCGTCAGCATCGGCGCCCGCCGCGGGATGATTACGTTATGAGCGATTCGCCGGACGCCGTCCGCCCCGAACGCGCCGGTTTCTGGACCCTCTTCGCCGCCATTCTGGCCTCCAGTATGGCCTTTATCGACGGGAGCGCCCTGAATGTGGCGCTGCCTGCGCTGCAACGCGATCTTGGCGCAAGCGGCGCCGAACTGCTCTGGATCGTCAATAGTTACACCCTGATGCTCGCCGCGCTGATCCTGGTGGGCGGCGCACTTGGCGATCGCTACGGCCGGCGGCGGATATTCGCCCTCGGGATTGTGATCTTCACGGCGGCCTCACTTGCCTGCGGGCTTGCGCCGAACCCCGCATTCCTGATTTTCGCACGGACACTTCAGGGCCTCGGCGGCGCGCTTATGATCCCCGGCAGCCTGAGTTTGATCAGCGTCGCCTTCGACGATCGCTCACGGGGCCGTGCGATCGGCACCTGGTCGGCCGTCACCACAATCACCACGGTGATCGGCCCGGCCCTGGGCGGAGTGTTGGCCGAAGCCGGCCTCTGGCGGCTGATCTTCTTTATCAATCTGCCCTTCGCCCTGCCGGCGCTCTGGGCGCTCCAACGCCATGTGCCCGAAAGCCGCGACGAACATGCGCCGCCCCAACTCGATCTTGCCGGCACAATCCTGGCGACTGTCGGACTCGCCGGGCTTACCTACGGCCTGATCGCGGCGCCGGAACGGGGTTGGCGCGATCCGCTGGTCTGGGGAACGGTTGTCGGTGGGATGGCGGCGCTGATCGCATTTCTGCTTGTCGAGGCCCGCAGCCCCAATGCGATGATGCCGTTGCGCATGTTTCGCCAACCGGTTTTTGCCGGCGCCAACGCCCTGACGCTGCTGCTCTACGCCGCCCTCTACGGCATGCTCTTCTTTCTGCCGCTCAATCTGATCCAGGCCCAGGGCTACGGCGAAACCCTGGCCGGCCTGGCCGCGCTGCCGATGGTGCTGCTGCTGGCCGGCTTGTCGCGACGCATGGGCGTGCTGAACGACCGGTTCGGGCCGCGCTGGTTGCTGACGATCGGCCCGGCCCTGGCCGGCGGCGGCTTTCTGGCCCTTGGGCTGGTGGGCTTGACCGACGGCCCCGGCAGTTATTGGTGGACCTTCTTTCCGGGGATAGTGTTGCTCGGCCTGGGCATGGCGATCACGGTAACCCCGCTGACGACGGCGGTGATGAGTTCGGCCGGCGAACATGCCGGTGTGGCGTCGGGGGTGAACAACGCGATCTCGCGTGCCGCCGGGGTAATGGCGGTGGCGATGATGGGCGCCCTGGCGCTGGCTCTGTTTGCGGCGAATCTCGAAAGCTACGCCGCAGCCCTCAACCTCGATCCGGCCGCACGCAACGCCTTGCTGGCCGAAGCATCCAAGCTTGGCGCAGCCCAACCACCGCCTGGATTACCTGAATCACAGGCGGCCGCGACAGCTCAGGCGATCGATCGGGCCTTTGTTGAGATGTTTCGTATACTCGGCTTTATCGCCGCCGGATTGGCCTGGGCCGGGGCCTTGATGGCGGCGATTCTGATCAGGCCGAAAACATAGATGCTGCATGGCGAAGCAGAGAGCGCTATAATCAGTCTGAGGCGAAATTCGCCTTGGACTCAATTCTGGCGAACTGCCCTCTTGGAGAGTGATACGTATGATCCGGCGCAGCAGCTTGCGAAACTGGCTGATTCTTCTCACCATTGTTGCTATAACCCCATTCCTGACACTTTTAGCCTATACCGCTTATCAAAATCGGCAGGAACGGCAGGAACGGGCCGAAGAAAATGCCCTGACCAGTGTTCAGTTTCAGGCCGAACAAATCAATAATCAGATCCGAGCGATCGGCGACGTGCTCAAGGCGATCGGTGTGCTGGCGACAACCGATCCGGTCGATATTGCCGCGAATGATGCATTGCTCCAGCAGGTTAAAACAACCCTGCCCGGTTACTATAGCGGATTGGCGCTGGTCGATCCGCAGGGCCGCAATATCGGCTTTGGGGTGCCGGAAGAGGCCGCTGCGCGCGCGGTGAATGTCGCTGATCGGGCTTATTTCCAGGCCGCGCTGCGCACCCGCGATCCGGTTGTCGGCGATCCGGTTGTCTCGCGCTCGACAGGCGTTGCGATTATTCCGGTTGCGCGGGCGATTTTCGGCCCCGACAATCAGGTGCGGGTAATCGTGATCGCCGCGATTGAGTTGGATCGCCTGCAGGAGTTGCTTTTGCCGGAGGAACTGCCGGCGCAATCGGTGATCACGCTGATCACGAATGACGGCATTGTGCTGGCTCGTTCGCTCGACTCGTACGCCTGGGTGGGTCAGGATATTCGCAATGCGCCGAATGTGCTGCGTGTGATTGAGCAACGTGAAGGCGTGGGCATTCACATCTCGGCCGATGGTTTGGAGCGGGTTGCAGCATTCACCGAACTTCAGAATGTGCCCTGGCTAATGTACGTGGGCATCCCTGCGGCGGTGGTCTTTCAGCCGGTACAGGCGGCATTGCTGCGCGATAGTTTGCTCGGCTTATGCTCGTTGCTCCTGACCCTGGTGTTTGCCGTCATCATGGCAAGCCGGATTACGCGCCCGCTGACGAACCTGGCCCAGGATGCATTGGCCTTCGGCTCGGGCGATCTTCAACGCCGAACCAGCGTTCGTGATGGAGCCGAGATCAATACACTTGCGCAGAACTTCAATCGCATGGCCGATGCGATCGCGCGTGATATTACCGAGCGCGGGCAAGCGGAGGATTCGCTTCGCAAAAGCGAAGCGCTGCTGAACGCCATCCTTGATGCGTTGCCGGTTGGGGTGTTGATCGCCGAACCATCCGGTAAGCTGCTGCGGATGAATGCCGCGCATTATCGGATCTGGGGAGAATCTCCCGAGACAAGCAGTTGGGAGCAGTACAGTGAGTGGGTGGGTTATTGGCCGGCGACCGGCGAGCGCATTCAGGCCCACGAGTGGGCGATGGCCCGCGCCTTGAACCAGGGCGAAACGATCACCGCTGAATTGGTCGAGTATGAACCGTTCAATTCGCGGCAGCGACGCTTCTTCTTGAATAACGCCGCTCCGGTGCGCGACGGCTCGGGCGCGATTATCGCCGGGGTGGTAGTTGAATTCGATGTGACCGAGGCGCGCAAAATCGAGGCCGCAATCCTGCGGCGTTCGGCGCAGTTGCAACAACTCGCTCAGGCCGCCCTGCAGATCCAGGCCGCGCCCGATGTTGCCACTCTGCGCCGGCAAGTCACGGCAGAGGCGCGCACGGTGATCGGTGTGCATGAGGCCGTGACGTGCCTCACGATCGGTTCGGTAGAGCCGCAAACCCTGACGACGACGGCGGTTTCGCCTCAGTATTCTATCCAATACCCAGATCAGACGCCAACTGGTATTCCGGCCCTTGCCGCACTGGTGTGCGAAACGAACCGGCCGCTACGGCTGAATCAGGCCGAGTTGGCGGATCATCCGTTGTTGCAGCACCATGCATCGGCGAATACACTTCACGGCGGGTTGCATAACTGGATGGCAGTACCGCTGATTGGTCGTGACGGGCGGAATCTGGGCCTGATCCAGTTGAGCGCAAAGAAGGACGGCGAGTTTTCCTCCGACGATGAGGCGCTGTTGGTTCAACTGGCCCAAATGGCGGCTACGGCGCTGGAGCAACAACAGCTCTATCATGAGGAGCAGCAGGCGCGAACGGCGGCCGAACAGGCCGTGCAGCTTCGTGATCAATTCCTCTCGATCGCCTCGCACGAGTTGCGCACGCCCCTTACCTCGGTGATCGCGCACGCTCAGGCCTTCCAGCGCCGGGCAGTACGCGAAGCTAGTTTAAGTGAGCGTGACGGGCGTAGCCTGCAACAGATCTTGACCCACGCCGGGCGCTTGAATCGTATGATCGGGGCCATGCTGGATGTGAGCCGGATCGATCAGGGTCGGCTGCAATTGGAGCAAACACCGCTCGATCTGCGCGCCCTTGTAGACGAGGTTGTGGTTGGCCTCCACGGAACCACTGTGCAGCAAATTGTTGTCAACGCCGATCAGAACGATCTCTGGGTGATAGGGGATGCCTTACGCCTGGAGCAGGTGCTACAGAACTTACTGAGTAATGCGATCAAGTACAGCCCTGCCGGTGGTTATGTGACGGTGCAGCTTGGCGCTGATGACAGGGTGGTGCAGGTGACGGTTCATGATGAGGGGATCGGCATTCCGGCACAGGATGTGCCATACATCTTTCAGCGTTTTTATCGTGCCGGCAATGTCAGCGCCGATACCATCACCGGGGTCGGGATCGGTTTGTTTGTCGTACAGGAGATTGTGACGCTCCACGGCGGGATGATCACGCTGGTCAGCGAGGAGGGTAAGGGCAGTAGTTTTACTGTCACGCTGCCGCGAATTGCGCACACCTGAACCTAAGCCGGCTCAGTTCTGGAGGTAGCTATGAGCGAGAAGGTTGAACCTTGTGCGATTCTGGTCGTTGATGACGATTTCGCGATTCGCGAGGTGCTGAGTGAGGTGTTGGATGAGGCCGGCTATCAAGCAATCACGGCCTCCGACGGCGCCGGAGCACTTGCGTACTTACGCGAGACTCTCAGCTTGCCGCAGGTCATTCTGCTCGACCTGATGATGCCGGTGATGACCGGGTGGGAATTTCGGATCGCGCAGCAGCAAGATCAACGCTTGGCCGAGATCCCGGTGGTGGCGCTTTCGGCGCGGCCAAGCCTTGATCACGAGCAGTATACTATTTCGGTTGACAAGTTTATGCAAAAGCCGGTCGATCTTGATCATCTTTTGCGCCTGGTTGAAAATTATTGCGATTAACCCGCGTGCGCTGCGATGCGCAAGGTAGCGCTGAACGGGGCCGATTCGCTGAGATTTTGTGTTTCTGCTCAAAGTCGGCCATGCATATCCGGCAGCCCTGAATAGGGTTGCTCCGGCGATTGGCTCTGCGGGGTACCACGTGGATAGTTCAGGTGAGCGGCAAGCGCGCGATCACGGTGGTGCTGCCGGGGCAACCGCTGCAGATACTGAGCGAACCTCCGTATAGCTCCAGCGTCTCACGGACATTCGCCAGGCCAATGCCGCTGCCGGGGATCGCGCCGACATTTGCGGCCCGGAAGTTGGGCTGCGCGAGGCGCAATAGCTCGTCGGCCGGGATGCCGATGCCTTGATCTTCGACGCTCAGAACCGCCCAGCCGCCGTACAGATCATCCTCGCGTTCCAGGCGCACCCGGATGTCGCTGCCGCTCGGGCTATATTTGATCGCATTCGCAAACAGATTACCGATAATCCGCTCAACATGCTGCCGTTCCCACCATCCCAGCAATTTCGCCGGTTCGGCCGCCAGTTGGAGCTGGTGCCGGCCGCTGGTAAGCTGGTACAGGTTGATCATCTGGAGCACAAAGTTGCCGAGATCGAGCGGCGTTGCACTGCTGCTTGTCGGAAGGGCTTTGATAGTGCGCGGCGTGGCCATAGCTTGAATCTGGGCTTCGAGTTGCATCAACGCCGTCTGGCCCAATGACAACAGGTGTGCGAAGCGGTCGGGTTGGGAACACTGCTGCTGCTCGATGTTGCGCTTGAGCAACTGCATGATCGAGCGCAATGAGGTGAGCGGATTGCGCAGATCATGGGCTACCACGGCCATTGCGCGATCGATCTCAGTAATCCGTTCTTCCGGTGTTGCGGCGGATTCTGCCGGTTGCAAGGTTGTCAGATGATCGGCGGCGGCGATCGCCAGGGCCGCGTGCGCGCTGAGTTGCCGTAACAGGCATTGATCGGCGGCCCCAGGGCCGGCATGTGGTGCGGCCACTACCAGATCCACGGTGCCGATCCGGCGCTGATGGGCGAGCAGTGGCGCCCCCAGCAGCAGCGCCGACACACCGGCAGCGTGATCGGCGCTGCTGCCCTCGGTAATGGGGCCATGCAGGGTACGCCGGGTGAATCCCGCCAGCATGCGGGCGTAGGTTTCGCTTTGATCGGTCAGCAGCGGTGACACCTGCGAAGCCGTAGCAACGATCGCCATGGTGCGTGACGGGCGCTGCGCCGACACAAAGCGCACCTGGCAGACGCCGTCGAAAATGGCGGCGATCCGCTGGCTGACGCTTGCCAGTGCGACCGGCAACTGGCGGCAGGAGGCAAACAGCAACGCTGCTTCGGCAACGATCCGGGAATGCTGCAATGTCGGGTCAGGTAGTGTGTTTGCGGAACGATGACGATAACGGCGCCGATTGCTCGCTAAAGTAGAATGCGGATCGGCGACCATAGAACCATACTCCTTCAACCATTCGACGGTGAAAGCCCTGTTATGCTACCTTAGTGTAACAAGACTCGAATTTCCGCGAGGGAATCTGTATAAACTTTGTGGATCAATTGTGCAACCGCAGAGCGTGTTGTGGTGAATTGGGCCGCATGCCGGGTTCGCAGTACACGCCGCTGCGCATCCCAAACAGCGGCAAGGTCGATCGCTACTGGTTCCGTTCTGAAGCCGCTTGAATACGCCATGTGCGGGCGTAATTGCGACCCTGTCGCGGCCACGCCCCGCATCTCTGCCGCGCCGAATCCTGGTCGGTTGGCCAGGTGAAATCCTCTCCGGCCGCCGGTCGTGGCCACAATCCCATCGCTGTATCCTTCAACCATGGAACAGTGGTCCACAGTTACGATACTTATCGCCGACGATCAGGAAAACGTGCGCGCTGCGTTGCGCCTTTTGTTGGAGCAAACAACGTGCATCGGCGTGGCCGGCGAGGCGGTTGATGCGACGGGATTGCTTCTTCTGGCCGCGTACACACCGGCCGATCTCTTGTTGTTGGATTGGGAGCTACCGGGCTTGCCGGCCGATCAACTGTTGCGACTGGTGCAGTACGAACAACCGGCGCTGCAGGTTGTAGCGATGAGTAGTCGCCCCGAAGCCGAACCGGAAGCGCTGCAGGCAGGTGCGGCGGCGTTTCTCAGCAAGGGTTCGCCGCCTGAAACGGTGTTGGACATTCTCGCATCGTTAAGCAATTGATTCTCTTAAGCGGTGTGCAACAGGGTACCATGGCGGCATGAGCGATACGCAGCGATTGTTGAGTAACCCTGAACTCAATCTGCTCGATGTCTTATTCAACCAGATGCCGATCGGGATTGCGATTCTCGACCGGGATTTTCGCTTGCGGCACTGGAATCCGACGCTGCGTGAGTTTGTGCGCCGCCATGCCAATCTACCGCCCGATCAGGTTGCGCCCGGTGTCTCATTCCTTGATCTGGTTCCCGGTAGCGAGTCAACGGCAGGCGAGATTTTGCGCCGGGCGTTGGCCGGTGAAACGGTGCGCTGCGAAGCGCTGTTGCTCGAAATCAACGGCGTGCGTTCATACTGGGATTCGGTTTCGGCGCCGTTGCGCCAGGGCGATGAGATAGCCGGGATCGTGCATGTTGCCAGCGATGCCACCGAGCGGGTACTGGCGAGCCGGCAACTCGAAGCGACGCTGGTGGATTTGCAGCGCACGCGAGCCGCACTTCAGGCCGCGAATCACCTGCTGGAGCACCGGGTTGCCGTCGGTGATCAGGAGTTGGCCCGGCGCAATGCCGAACTTGAACAGCGCCGCCAGGGGGCGGAAAGCTTGCATCAAGTTTTGGCCTTGATCAACTCCAACCGGCCGCTCGCCGATGTGCTTGAAACGATCAGCCGCCAGGCCGGCATCCTGATGGGGCGCGAAACCGGCGTCGCAATCTACCAGTACAACTCCGATCGCGAACGCCTGGAGTTGCGCACCTCGCACCGCTTGCCGACCGGGTTACAGCAGATTGCCTCGTTGCCGGTGGCGGCATTGGCCGGCGAGACCTTTAAGTTGCGGTTGCCGCTGGTTGTGGCAAATGTGCGCCACTATATCGGCCAGATGCGGCGCGAACTGGCACCGTTGGCGCCCGAAGTGCAGGCCGCCTTTGATGCGCTTGAGGCGGCGTATCACAGTTATCTGGCCGTGCCGCTGGTGGTGCGCGACATGCTTTATGGCAGTATCGCCTTTCATTTTACCGAAGAGCGCGATCTGGACGAGGCCGACATCACGCTGGCGCTGACATTGAGTGAGCAGGCGGCATTGGCAATTGATAACGCGCGCCTGCATACCCTGGAGCAGGAGCGCCTGCATATCGCCGAGAGTCTGCGCGATATTCTGGCAATGCTGAACTCGGCCGCGCCACTGCAATCAACCTTCGAGACGATTCTGTTCCAGGCTCAACGCCTGTTGGGCGCCGATGCAGCGGTGATCTACCGGGTCAATCAACCGGCGCAGCAGATTCAACGGGTTGCCGTATTGGGCTTCCCGCCGGCGTTGCTGGAGCCGGATCGCTTTCCGATCGCGCCGACCGGTGCTACTCGGGCCACGCTCGACCGCCAGCCCTACATGATGCCCGATATTGCCGAGGCGTATGCACAGGCCGAATACCATCGGCATCCGCTTACCCCCGAGTTGCAACCCTGGCTGCATTGCATGGCGCACACCTTCAAAACGCTCTTCTCGGTGCCGTTGCTGGTTGGCGACGAGTTGTATGGCGATATTACGCTCTACTACACGCAGCACCGCAGCTTCAGCCAGGACGAGCGCGAGATGGCGCTGACGTTCGGGGCTCAGGCGGCGCTGGCGATTGAGAATGCGCGCCTGCGTGAGCATGCCGGGCAGGTGGCGGTGATGGCCGAACGCAACCGCCTGGCCCGCGAGTTGCACGATGCCGTGACACAGACGCTCTTTTCGGCCAGTTTGATCGCCGATGTGTTGCCGCGGATCTGGCAGCGCAACCCCGAAGTGGGCCAGGCGAAACTGGCCGAACTGCGTGAGTTGACCCGCGGCGCACTGGCCGAGATGCGAACCTTGTTGTTGGAGTTGCGCCCGGCCAGTTTAATCGAGACTAACCTGGATGATCTGTTGCGCCAGTTGGCGGCGGCGGCGATCGGTCGTTCGCGGTTAAAGGTAGCGGTACACGTGAACGAGCCGCAGCCGTTGACGCCGGAGGTTCAGGTGGCGCTTTACCGGATCGCCCAGGAAGCATTGAATAATGTCGTGAAACACGCCGCTGCAAGTCGGGTCGATATGACATTGCATTTTGGGCCGGGCCTGGTTGAATTGACGATCGCCGATAATGGCCGCGGTTTCGACGAATCGGCGATCGGCCCCCACACCCTCGGCCTCGGCATCATGCGCGAGCGGGTGAGCAAGATAGGCGCCGATTTACAGGTTGAAAGTGTGATCGGCGCCGGCACGACGATCCGGGTGCGAGTGGGATGAATAGCATTGGGGCTATCAATAATTCTGCTCTACCCACCTGTTGATAGCCCCACCTGAGGATGGTAATGAACACAATTCGGGTCATGATAGTTGACGATCATCATGTGGTGCGCAGTGGCCTTGGAGCCTTTTTGCTCGCCTTCGATGATCTGGAGTTAGTGGCCGAGGCGGGGTGCGGCGCCGAGGCGCTGCGTCTGTGCTGCGACGCCCAGCCCGATGTGGTACTGATGGATCTGGTGATGCCCGAACTGGACGGCGCCGAGACGACGAAAGCGATCAAGGCGCTCTATCCGCATATTCAGGTTGTTGCCCTTACCAGTTTTCGGGAAGAGGATCTGGTTCAGGGGGCGCTTAAAGCTGGCGCGATCGGCTACCTGCTCAAAATATTTCGGCCGACCAGTTGGCCGACGCGATTCGCGCCGCTCACGTCGGCCGCCCAACCCTTGCCCCCGAGGCGACACAGGCATTGATCCAGGCTGCTATCAAACCGCCGGAGCAGCATTTCGATCTGACACCCCGTGAGCTGGAAGTACTGGCACTGGTTGTGCAGGGTCTCAGTAACGGTGAGATCGCCGTCAAGCTTGTGCTCAGCCAGTCAACGGTCAAATTCCACGTCAGCAGTATTCTTGCCAAACTGGGGGTCGCCGGGCGTACCGAGGCGGCAGCCCTGGCGGTAAAGCAGAATCTGGTGCGCGATCATCGGCCCAACCACCTGGCCACCTGACCGGGATCGCAACTGGCGTGCTGTCGGATATGAACACCCCCCTGCTTGCTGATGGCGAACGGGGGGTTTTTGATTACACTCAGCTCAGGTTTGCAGAACCAATCACATGAGCTTACGCGATCTAAACCCGGTTTCGGCGGCTGCGCCGCCATAATCGAGCGAAAAGAAGAATTCAATGCAATTTCTCCAAACCTTGCTTATCATTATCGTCGTCGTGGTCGTGCTTGGTTGGATCGGCTTACAGATCAAGCCTGCGCCATTTGCCGCACTCGATCTGCCGGCGGCGCCGACTCGAACCATGCCTATTCCCACCAATCTGCCGCCGCCGGTCGAGCGCTTCTACCGTCAGGCTTACGGCGACCGGGTGCCGGTGATCGAGTCGGTCGTGATCTCCGGCCGCGCCGCGATGCGAATCGCGGGGATCACATTCCCGGCACGCTACCGTTTCGTGCATGACGCCGGTGCGGGCTATCGGCACTATATCGAGGCGACTTTCTTCGGCTTGCCGTTGATGAAGGTCAACGAGCATTTTCTGGACGGCAAGAGCCGCATGGCCTTACCCTTCGGCGTAACCGAGAACGAGCCGAAGGTTAATCAGGGCGCCAATCTGGCGTTGTGGGGCGAGGCGATCTGGTTTCCGACGCTCTGGCTCACTGATCCGCAGGTGCGTTGGGCGCCGGTAGACGATAGCACGGCGCTGCTGTATGTTCCGTTCGGCGAGGACGAAGCGCAGTTCGTCGTGCGCTTCGATCCCGATACCGGTCTGATCCACATGCTTGAGGCGATGCGCTACAAAGGCGTCGAATCGAGCGCCAGGACGCTCTGGCTGAATGAGGCCCGCAACTGGGGTACGGTCGATGGCCATCCGACCTACACCATCGGCGCGGTAACCTGGTTCGACGAGGGGTCGCCCTGGGCGGTGTTCACGGCCGAGAACATGCTCACCAATGTCGATGTGCGTGCGTATCTGCGTGCTGTTGGGCCGTAGCTGGAAGGCGGAATGCAGCATGCAGGCTGCTGAAGTCTGCATGCTGAATGCAACCATTCATTGTAATTCCTTAACCCACAAATTGAGCAAAAGGAATATCCTGAGCGACACAATCCAATAATCCGCCCGATGTTGTGGGCGCCTCAACAAATGGCTGAACCAGTGAGGATATGGTTATGCTCAAGCAGTCAGAGGTTGCTTCCGATACCTATCGTCACGGCAACGATCACCTGATCGAATTGCGCGATGTGGTGAAGATTTTTGCAACCGCTGCCGGCAGTTTCACCGCTCTGAAGTCGGTGAGCATCGAGGTTGATCGCGGCGAATTCGTCGCTGTGATCGGCAAATCCGGCAGCGGTAAATCTACCCTGATCAACATGATCACCGGGATCGATCGGCCGACATCGGGCCAGATCCTTGTCGGCGATACCGCCGTCCACACGCTCAGCGAGGGCCGCATGGCGGTCTGGCGCGGCCAAAACCTCGGGATTATTTTCCAGTTCTTTCAGCTTCTGCCGACACTCTCCGTGGTTGAGAATGTAATATTGCCGATGGATTTTCGGCGCAAGTTCGCGCCCCGCGAACGGCGCCGGCGCGCCATGGAATTGCTCGATCAGGTTGAGATGAGCGAGCACGCCAATAAGCTGCCGGCGGCGATCTCCGGCGGCCAACAGCAGCGGGTGGCGATCGCCCGCGCTCTGGCCAATGATCCGCCGATTCTGGTCGCCGATGAGCCGACCGGCAACCTCGATTCACGCACCGCCGAGGCGGTCTTCCGGCTCTTCGAGAGTCTGGTCGCGCAGGGCAAGACGATCCTGATGGTGACCCACGACAGCGACCTGGCGCGGCGCGCTACCCGCAGCCTGCTGGTACACGACGGCGAGGTGGTGAACGAGTATATTATGCGCGCCCTGCCGCGCCTTGGCTTTGAACAGTTAGCCTGGGTGCAATCGCATGTCGAGGTTCGTCATTACGCAACCGGCCAGCCGATTATCCAGGCCGGCGATCATTCCGATGGCTTCTATATTATCACCGACGGCGAAGTCGAGGTGCTGTTGCCGCAGCCGGATTCGCCCGACATGCTGGTCGATCGCCTGAACAGCGGGCAGTTCTTCGGCGAGTTGGGCCTCTTGAACGGACGGCACCGCCGCGCGACGGTGCGCGCCGCCGGAAGTAATGTCGCTGTTGCCATTCTCGACCCAAACGAATTCTTCGAGTTGCTCAACAGTTCTGAAGCGACTCGCCGCGAGATCGATCATATTGCGCGGCTGCGGGCCAGGCAGCAGGAGCCGAGCTATGGCTAACGCGGCAACCCATCCCCGGCGGCAGGTTGCCGGCGACCGCCGTTCGTTCCTGCGCCTCAGCACCACCTGGCGCAAAGTGCTGGCCGATCTGTGGGCCAACAAGACCCGCACGATTCTGGCGGTGCTCTCGATCGCGGTTGGTGTGTATGCGGTGGGCAGTGTTGCCGGCACCTTCGTGATTTTGAATCGCGACATCAACCTTGGCTATCGGGCGGTGAATCCGGCCGACGCCACGGTGTATGCCTGGCCGAACTTTGATGAAGAGTTGCTCGCCGCGGTGCGCCATGTTCCCGGCGTAACGGCCGTGGAGGGCGTTGGGATTATGACGGTGCGTGCGCGCACCGGCCCCGATACCTGGGATAACCTGACGCTCTACGCATTCGACGATCTGCGCCGCATGCAGGTGAGCAAGGTGTTGCCCGACAGCGGCGCATGGCCGGTGGCCGATCGTGAAGTGTTGTTGGAACGCAGCAGCCGGGAATTGCTCGAATTATCGGTCGGCGCCGTGATCGAGGTTGAGTTGGCCGACGGCACGTTGCGTAATCTGCCGATCAGCGGCATTGCCCACGATCCGGCCGGTATTCCAGCCATGTTCAGTGGTGAGCGGGTCGGTTTCATTACCTTCGATACCCTGGAGTGGTTGGGTGGTTCACGGCGCTACAGCCGCATGTATGTGACGGTGGAACCGCGTGAGACAAGCGCGCAGATTCTGGCCGTCAGCGACGAGATCACCGACCGCTTAACCAGTACCGGGCGTAGTTCGTATATTTACACGCCGCCGATCGGCGAATCCCCGATTCAGTCCGGCGTCGATGCGATGAGCATGGTGCTGAACACACTCGCCGTGCTGATGGTCTTTCTGAGTATGTTTCTGATCGTGAATACTGTTGCGGCGCTCTTGTTGCAGCAGCGCCGCCAGATCGGTGTCATGAAGGCGGTTGGCGCAGAAACGCGGCAGATCGTCGCGATGTATCTGGCCTACGTGCTGGCGCTTGGCGTGCTGGCCTTTCTCTTCGCCGCGCCGCTCGGCGCATTCTCGGCCTATCGCACCGGCGGCTTGCTGGCGAATATGCTCAACTTCGATCTTGGTCCTTTTGCCGTCAGCCCGCAGGTACTCGGGTTGCAGGCCGTGATCGCGATCAGCATCCCGGCCCTGGCCGCACTGGTGCCGGTCTTCGGCGGCGCCCGCATCCCCGTGCGCGAAGCGATCAGTAATCCCGGCCTCGGACGCGGGCACTTCGGCAGCAACCGGATCGATCGAATCCTGGAGCATGTGCGCTTTCTCAGCCGGCCGCTGCTGCTGGCGTTGCGCAACACCTTTCGGCGTAAAGGCCGGCTCGCACTCACATTGGTGACACTCTCATTGGCCGGCGCGATCTATATGGCCGTCGGCGCGGCTCAACAAAGTTTTACGCTGCAAACCGACGAGTTCATGAACTATTTCGGCGAGGACGTGCGTATCTCCTTTAGTCGCGACTATCGGATCGACCAGGTGACGCAATTGGCCCTGACGACGCCGGGTGTCGCCCGGACGGAACTCTGGGCGATCGATTCGATCTACCGGCTGCGGCCCGACGGGAGTGCCGGCGACACGATGCAATTGATCGCACCGGAGTGGGGTTCCGATCTGATGCGGCCGCGCATTCTACGTGGGCGCTGGCTGCTCGAAGCCGATCAGAACGCGCTGGTTGTCGATACGCGCTTTATGGCGAAGGAGACCGACCTCGACCTTGGTTCGCGGGTGATGATGCGGATCGGTGATGATGATTACGAGTGGGTGATCGTGGGCGTGGTGCCGCAACTCGGCAATGGCGCGCCGATCGTTTACACCAACTATGCCACATTAAGCCGCTTGGATCAGAATGTCGGCTGGACAAGTGACCTGCGGATTGTGGCGACGCAGCACGATACCGCATTTCAGCAGGATCTGGCGAACCGGCTGACTGAGCACTTCAAAGCCCACGGCATCCGCGTCGGCGCAACCCAGACGAGCGCCGAGTTTCGGCAGTCGATCGAGCAGCAGTTCGCCATGATCATCTCGTTCCTGGTGGTTATGGCATTCCAGATCGCATTTGTCGGCGCGATTGGGCTTACCGGCACAATGAGCATGAATGTCGTCGAGCGTACCCGCGAAATCGGTGTGTTGCGCGCAATCGGCGCATCAAACCTGGATATCCAGGGAATCATCGTGGCCGAAGGTCTTTTGATCGGCCTGGTAAGCTGGTTGCTGGCAGTGTTTGTGTCGCTGCCGATCGCACGGCTGTTGGGCGACGGGATCGGGATGGCGTTCTTGAACAACCCGCTGCCGCCGGCCTACGCAATCAGCAGCACCCTGATCTGGCTCGGCCTGGTGCTGGCGCTGGCCGCTCTGGCAAGTATTCTGCCGGCCTGGCGGGCTTCGCGTCTCACGATCAGCGACGTATTGGCGTACGAATGACGGGGATTTTGCGCGGGGCTTATGCAGGTCGCCGCGTAACTTGAGCTAACGAGGGGAGTATGATCGTGAGGACGAAGCAATTTTACCCCCTGATCGGCTTGCTGTCGGCGGCGCTGATCAGCGCCTGTGGCGGGAATACTGCTGCACCGGAGCCGACGGCGTTGCCCGCGACCCAGATCGAGCCGGGCGTGATCGCGGAGGGTAAGGTGGTACCGGCGGCGTTCGTCGAGTTGAACTTCGTCACCTCGGGCACCGTGGCCGAGGTGCTGGTATCGGAAGGTGATCAGGTGCAGGCCGGTGCGCCGTTGGCCCGCCTTGAATCAGGCGAGTTGACCTTACGACTGCGCCAGGCCGAAGCGGCTTACAATCAGGCGCTCGCCGGGTACGAGGACGTGCGAGCGGGGGCAACACCGGAGCAGATCGCTGCCGCCGAGGCCCGCGCTGCCCAGGCTCAGGCTGGCGTAACCCAGGCTGAAGGCAGTGTCACCGCCGCCGATGTGGCCGCTGCCCGCGCCCAACTCGCCGAGGCCCAGGCCCGGCTGGATCAGGTTCGATCCGGCCCCAAGGCGACGGAGATCACCCGTGGTGAAGCGGCGGTGAACGAGGCCCAGGCGAATCTGCAAGCCCAGCGCGATGCGCTCTCGCTGGCGAAAACCACTGCCGAGCGCGCGGTCGAGCAGGCCGCCAATCAGTTGCGCGACGCCCAGGATGCCTACTCGCGGATCTACTGGAATAACCGTGAGTTGGAACGGCTCCCCGGCGATCTGCCGCAAGCGGCGATCGACGCCGAGACCACGGCGTTGCGGGCGGTTGAGAATGCCGAGACCGGATTAGCCCAGGCCCAGGCCGGCTATGATCAGGCGGTGCAGGCCGAGCGCGATGGGAT
>JAAUQO010000095.1 GCA_012032775.1 Oscillochloris sp.
AGAACCGAGAACCGAGAACTCAGAACCGAGAGCCGAGAACCCAGAACCGAGAACTCAGAACCGAGAACCCGGAACCCGGAACCCGGAACCCGGAACCCGGAACCGCTGTGTGAGTGCGCAGAACCGATTTCACCACCCGGATAGGATCGCTCTATATTTGGTAGCCTACCCTATGGATCACACAACTATCACGACCTACGATCTGCACGCCGAGCGTTTCGCCGCCGACCAACGGGCGAAAACGCCGCAAGCCCTGTATCAGGTGGTGCTGGCATGGTTTCTTCCCGCCGGTCGCAGCGCCGATCTCGGTTGCGGCAGCGGACGCGATACCGCCTGGCTTAACGCCCATGGTTTTCAGGCTGTCGGCTATGATGCGTCGGCGGGGATGCTGGCGGCGGGGCGGGCGGCCTACCCACACCTCGATCTCCGTCAATCGGCCTTGCCTGATCTGGCCGAGATCGCCGACGGTAGTTACGACAACCTGTTGTGCAGCGCCGTCTTGATGCATCTGCCGCCGGAAGCACTCGCGCGGGCGCCGGTAACTCTGGCCCGCGTGTTACGTCCCGGCGGACGAGTTGTGCTCACCTATCGCGCCAGCCGCGAGCAGGCCGAACGTGAGCACGACGGGCGCCTGTATACGGCGATCGACGACGACCACTTTGCCCAGGCCATGACGGCGGCCGGTTTGACAATTCTGTGGCGTGAGCACAATGACAGCGATCAACGGTCCGATGTGCGCTGGCATGTGGTGGTAGCGGAGCGCAGTCGATGACCCGATCATGGCGCTCGTATGGGTTGGTCGCTGTGCAGTTCGCCTGTCTCGGCGCGATTGTATTCAGTGGGCCGCTGCTGCCGGGCAATCCCGCCCTGGCGCTGCCCGCAGTCCTCGGCGTGCTGTTGGGCGTGTGGGCGATCTTGGCGATGCGGATCGCTCAGGTCGCGATCCTGCCGGAAGTCCGTCCCGGCGCACAATTGGTAACGCGCGGGCCATACCGGCTTATCCGGCACCCGATGTACAGTGCGCTCTTGATCTTCACACTCGCTCTGGTGCTGGCCGCGCCGCTCTGGTGGCGCTGGTTATTGTGGCTGATACTGCTGGTTAATCTGGTGGTGAAACTGCGCTACGAAGAGGGGATGTTGCAGCGCAGTTTTCCCGACTACGCCGCGTATATGCGCCGGACATGGCGGATCGTACCCTGGGTGTGGTGACGTGGTGGTCGAGACACAAAATCTTGCGTCTCGACCACCGCCGGGCGTTACGGTTGTTGCGCCCGGATCGCAGTGATCGCCTGCTGAATACCGTAAAAGGCCGGGCGCGGCGTCCAGTCGGCATTCATGATGCTGAACGATCCCTGTTCGTGGTTCGGATCGCGGCCGTTCTCGCGCTGCAACACGGTGAAATTCAGGTTCCAGAGGAACATGTTGCTCACCCAGGGATAGTTCTGGTAGCTGTACCAGAGCGCGCCGACAATGTAGTCGCGCTGGGTTTCGTAACTGATCTGGTTGCCGAACTCGTAGCCCGGTGAATTGTTCGGCGTCGCCCAACCATACTCGGTGATCCAGACTTCGTGATCGCCCAGACCGGCCTCCTCCATCGCCCGGCGCTGGTTCTCGACGTGGCGGAAATAAAACGAAGGGTGATCCGTCCAACCCTGGGCGTTGCTCGGATTATCGGGCCAGAGAGTCTCCGGCGGGTTGGCCGATCCGCCGGGATGCAGCGCCTGGATATCGAAGTAATCGCGGATCATGCCGTCTTTGTAGCTGTACATCGCCTGCAAATACGAGATCGTATCCATTGCGATGCCGGGATCGTTGGTTGCGGTGCTGGCCGGCGCACCGGTGACGACCAGAATGCCGGGATCGACCGCTTTGATCGCACGGTACGAGGCCGCCATAATCTCGACGAAATGGCCGGGATCGCTCGGGCCGATCGAGCCGCCGTTCTCGTAAGCCAGATTTTGCTCATTCCAGATCAGGATCGCATGCACCCGGCCTTTGTAGCGCTCGGCCAGCGCACCGGTGAATCGCGCCAGGGCGGCCGGATCTTGCGGCAACCCGTCGGAGCCGTTGGCAGTGTACCAACTCGGCGAGCGGGTGATATTGATCATCAACAACATCCCGGCCGCATTTACGTCGGCCACAATGTTATCCAACTCGTTCCAGAAAAACTGGCCGCTGCGATCCTCGATGTCGCGCCAGTGGATCTGCTGGCGAAACCAGTTAAACCCGGCCTCGCGGGCTTTTGCCAGGGCCGTGGCGCGGTCGGTATAGTAAAGATGCCCGACGACGCCGAAGTTGAGTTCATTCAAGGTAAGCGGGTACGGCAAACCGCCCGGCCCTTCACGTACCGGTGCCAGCGGCGGAACGGTGGCCGTCGGTTGCTCGCCGGCGATCGGCTGCGCGGTTGGAACCGCCGTCGCCACAGGAATACTCAGCGGATCTTCCGATTGCGGCGTGATCGCGATCCGCGCCGTCGGAACGGTGTTCGACGATGGAGCTTCAACCAGCGGCTCGGGCGCCGATCCGCAGGCCGTAAGCAGCGTAATCATAATAACCGCGACAACAAGCGTCGCGAGCCGCTGCATTGTATGTGAAAGATGTCCGGTCATGGTTCGATCCTCAAGCTTTTGTGGTGCCGGCGCAACCGGCACCAGAATCCAACAGATGCCCATCGAACGGATGCATAGCGCCGAACTACATAGCGTACGGATTGCAAGAAACTGAGATCTTCATCACAGCAAGCTGCTACCAATTGCGTGTTGCATTAATACCCCAGGGCCAGCATCACCTCCTGCATCTGCTCCGGCTTGCCCATCACCGTTACCTCGTCGTTGCGCCGCAGCCGCGAATAACCGTGCGGCAGAATCACCTGCCCATCGCGTACGATCTCCAGCAGCCGGACATCGTTCGGCAGGCGCAGATCGCGCAGCAGCCGGCCCTCGACTTCAGGGTTTGTCACGGTTAACTGGACAACATCGTACTCGGAGTTGGTGTGCAGCAAAAGGCTGAGTGATTGCGGCGCCCGCACCGCCTGATCGAGCAGGCTCACCATCGCCGTCGCCGGATCGACCACCAACGCGCCAAACGAAGCAAACTGCTCACGCATAGACATCGTGTTTGGACGCACAATCAGGCGCGGCACACCAAAACGCTCGAAGCCGAGTTGACAGGCGCGCAGATTGTCGTTGTCGTTCTCCAGCATCGCCACAATTGCGTCGGTGGCCGGACTCACCAACTTGCGCAGGGTCGCTTCGTCCACCACCGCAATATGATGTTCTTCAACATCGGTTGTCGCCAGTCGGCGTACATGTTCGGCATCGGTATCGGCCATGCGCACCTGCCAACCCTGCGACTTCAACTGGCGCGCCAGGGCCAGTGATTGCGCTTCGACGCCTAAGATCAGCACATCGCGCACCTGATCACGAATACCCGGCTCGGGCAGATTTACCTCGCCCGAACGGCGCAAGGCCACACGCAAGAACAAGGGGCCGAAGATCTCGTTCAGCACAATCACCGAGATAATCAGGGTTGCGAAGGCATCGCCGAGTGAGGGAAAGGCCACGGCAACTTCACGTGAAAGCCCCAGCGCAATCCCGGCCTGGGTTACAAAACCCATCCAGGCATACCGGCGGGTTTGCGCCGGCTCGCCGGCCAACACACCGCCCAGAAATCCGCCCACCAGCAGTGCTACGCCGCGCACCAGGAACAGCACAATCGCGATCCCGAGCGTGCCGAGCAATACATCGAGCTTGAGCGAAATGCCGGTGAGGGTGAAGAATGCGACATACACGGCAGGGCCGATATCGTGCAAAATATCGGCGAATTCGTCGCGATGAGCGGTGAAATTCGTCACCCAGAAGCCGCCGATCATCGCGATTAACAGCGGCTCGATATACACTTCAAACGGCCAGTTCGCCAGCGTGTACGCTTTGACAAAACCTGCCAGCGCATAGATCCCGTAGCCGATCAGCAACACAATTGCGATCTTGGACAGCCGGTTCATACGCCGCCCGAGCACAAACCCAAGGATCCAGCCAACCAGCAGCCCTAAGCCGATTGCCAGGCCGAGATCGAGTAGCAGCAGCGCGACAAAACCGATGTTGAGGCCGACTCCGGTGAGTAGCGCTTCCGAGAGCGAGGCATTGATCGCAAACAAGACGATGATCGCCACATCCATAATAACCGTCACACCAAGGATGAGCCGGGTAAACGGGCCGCGGGCGCGCAACTCCTTGATTACGGCGATCGTCGAGGGCGGCGAGAGCGCCAGCAATACCGTTGCACCAAGCAACGCCACCGCCAGTCGCTCGAACGCCGGCATGCCGGCGGTAAACGAGATCACGTTGGTGAGTGCGTAGAGCGCCACGCCGAGTGTCAGCAGAGCCACAACCATGATCGCGCCGACAGTGGTGAGCAGGGCGCGCAAACGGCTTACCAGATCCTTGTAGAACAGTTCGCTTCCGGCCACAAAGGCGATCACCGCCAGCGACAACTCATCGATGAAGCGCAATTCCGTACTGGCCGCCGTGGGAATGAAATCGAGGCCGAACGAAGCGACAAGCGCCCCCGTGAATAGATAGCCCGTGATATAGGGCAGCCGGATGTAGGAGAAAAAGGTTCCTACACGATGTGAGGCCAGACACACGACGAAAAAGCCGATGGCATAGATCACGACCTCCAAACGGAGCCTCCTTCGCAAACCGTCAACTACAGCAGAATACAAACAAGGTCAGAACGACAACAGGGTCGAATATCCTGAATCGTATATCGACAACAAAATAGCGGTGCAGTGTACCCTCTTCTTATTGTAAGCAGCACATTGTTAAATCTTCAAGGATTGAGAAAAAGTGCACGATGTAAAGCCCCTCTCCCACATACGAGAGAGGGGCTTTTACGCATTTCAAGGCACTCGTCACTTGTTACTCGCCACCGTCGCTTAACGCGGCGGAATAATCACCGCGCCGGCCGGCGGAGTAACACCGGGGCCGTAGATAAAGAAATCCTCCCAGGGCGTATACCGCGTGAAGTAGGTATCGCGCCGGGTTGTGCCGTCGCCGAACGTAATATAGCGGTAGTAAGTCACATCAACGCCGGATCGCCCGTGTACCAATTGGCGCACTGCACCGCGCGGCAACGTCTTGTCGTACTGCCAGACCGGCGCGCCGGGCTGTTTCCAATTCTTTGTAAACGGCCCCTCGTGGCGGGCCTTGCGTCCGTCGCTCACCCCGTACAACTCGAAGGTTAGCCGGGCGGCGGCGCGATCGACACGCCCAACGACATACACCGGGCTGGCGGTATCGTTGCGCCAGCGGAAATCGACGCCGGGAATATAAACCGTGGCGTCGAAGCCGAGAATATTTTCGTAGAAATAGACAATGTGGCTATGCCCGATCCGCCGAGTCACTTGAAGGCCGGAGTTCGACACCGCGCGGAAGAGGGTCGTCGAAACCTGACACAGCCCGCCGCCGATCACGGTTTCCAGGCGTCCGCCCACAATCGCGTAGCCGTCCACAAAGCCGTTTGCGGCTGAGAAATCGCCCAGCGCCGCGAACGAGAACTCGGCGCCGGGTGCGATAATCGCGCCATGCACCATTTCGGTGGCGCGGGCGATGTTCGTCACGCGATCGGTCGATGAGGTATTGAAGCCGGTTGACGCATTCCCGAGTAACGTAATCGGCGCAACCGGAGCCGTTGCCGCCAGGGCAACCGGATCGCGCTCAATCAATTGCTGCCCCAGGAACCCGAGCGTCACCTCATTCGATTGGCCGGCATGCTCCGGGTGGTACTCAAAGCGTGCGCGCTCGAAATACTGCACCAGATAGCTGTTGCCGTCGGCTGAATTCAGTTCATAAAACTCTTCCGAGATCGGGTAGCCGAAAACCGCCAGACCACCGCGCGTCTGCCAGAACCAGCGAAACGCGCCGCCCAGGGTATGGCCCGACTCAGGGAAGAAATCACGCGCCGGATCGGGCGAAGCCGCCAACCACTGGAATGCCGGTTCAGCGGTTCGATCGGCGGTAAGAATTGCGCCGGCCCGGCTTGCCAACACGCGGCGACCGGCAGGTGCGGCGGCATGATATTCAAGCCTGGCCCGCTCGAAATATTGTACCGCCATGCCGTCGGCGCCGACGATCAATTCCGTCAGCGGGTAGCCGAAGATCGCCAGGCCGCCGTTGGCATCAAAGAATTGCTTGATTTCAAACCCGATATTGTGGCCGGTGTTCGGGAAATACACAAAGGCTTCCGACTGTTGGCTTTGTGGCGCGGCAACAGCCGGCGCTACAGGCAGCGACACAACAGCCAACAACACAGCGACAAACACGATCGCAACCATTCGATGCATAGGAATTCCTGCGTTACTAAGCTTTTGGTTCATGCGGAATTCGGCGATGGCGAACTCGCATCAACCGAAATCATCTCAAGTATAACAGCTTGAATGGCTACTGCGAACCCTGTATCCTGCTCTGGTATACTACTAATATTGTCTTATTTGTTTTTACGTCATGCGGTGATCTGCCGCAGCAATAACGCGAGCGCGACTCGCGGCCCTTCTATGGAACTGCGACATTTACGCTATTTCGAAGCTGTGGCCCGCCATTCACATGTCACGCGGGCTGCTGCTGAACTTCATATCGCACAGCCGGCGCTCAGCAAACAGATCAGCCAGTTGGAACAGGAACTCGGCGTAGCACTGTTTGATCGGGTCGGACGCAATGTGCGGCTGACCGAGGCCGGCGAGGCGTTGCTGCCCCATGCCCGCAGCGTTATGGCTCAGGTTGAGGCGGCGCGCGCGGCAATGGCCGAGCGAGTCGGCCTTGCCCGTGGTCGCGCCGCCGTCGGTGCGCCGCCAACGGTCGGCACCCAACTTCTGCCGCCGGTGCTCACCGCATTTAACCAGAAGTATCCCGGGATTGAACTGCGCATCCATGAAGCCGGCGTCCAGACATTGTTGGAATTACTGGAAGCCGGGCTTACCGATGTCGCAATTGTGACACTGCCGGTTGACGACGAAAATTTGACGGTTGAGCCGATCTTCACCGAGGAGATGGTGGTCGTCGTGCATCGCGGCCACCCGCTTGCCAGCTATCCATCGGTTGCGATCAGTCAGTTGCACGAGGAACCCTGGGTGCTCTCGCCCGAGAATTACGGCCTGCGCGAGGCGACCCTTTCTGCGTGCGCGGCGCCGGCGTCACAGCCCGCGGGTTGTGCTTGACGGCGGCGAGACGGATACGTTGCTGCGCTTTGTCGCCGCCGGGATCGGCATCGCCCTTGTTCCGCGCCTGGCGGTTCACAAAGACAGCAATGTCGTTACGCTCAGCGTGAGCGATCAGGAACTCCGCCGCTCACTTGGTGTTGTGTGGCGCGGCGATCGTCTCGCGTCTCCGGCATCGCGCGCCCTGCGCGCATTCCTCGTCCATGAGTTGCGCCGTTAAAAATGTCGTGCTGGTAGGCAGCTTCGCCACGAACCAGCAGACATGATCATGCTATCCTTTGTAATTTCGCAAAGCTGGACAGCAATCGCCGCTCGCGATCAGCGAAACTGACCGTCACTTCTTCATCGCCGTCCACCAGACGGCTGCTCATCACCACCCCTTCACCGAAGGTGCCGTGACGCACCCGTTGCCCGGCGAAAAACGTAACCTCGCCCGGGCCGCCGGACTGCTCACTTCCACGACTCGAACCGCTCGATCCGCTTGAACCGCTCGACCAGCGCGAGGCGGTGCTACGGCTGTAGCCGCTACGCTCGGTGAACATCTGGGTTTGCCCGCTGGACGCAAAGCCGCGCTTCTTCGGTTGTTTCAGCATCACCGGCGGAATCGTGGACAAAAAGCGCGACGGCGTACTCATATTCGTGCGCCCAAAACTCATGCGGCGAAAGGCATAACTCAGATAAAGCCGCTGGCGGGCGCGTGTCATCCCGACATACAACAGCCGCCGCTCCTCCTCAAGTTTGTCGCGGTCGTCGGTCGAGCGACTATGGGGCAACAAGCCTTCTTCCAGGCCGATCAGAAAAACCACCGGATATTCCAGGCCCTTGGCCTGGTGCAGCGTGATACAGGTGACCGCGTTGGCCTCGCGATCCATGCGATCGACATTTGCCACCAGCGCCACTTCTTCCAGAAAGGTCGGCAACTGCGCCTCGATCGGCAGATTGACATATTCCACCGAAACCGACCGCAACTCCTGGACGTTATTCCAACGGTCTTCGGCCTCGTCCGCGCCGTGCTCACGTTCCAGGGCTTCACGAACGGCAACGCGTTCCAACAAGTAGTCGATCAGATCGCCGAGCGACAAGCGGCGGCGGGCCGCCTGCATATCCTCGACGATCTGCAAAAACCCCAGCAATGCGTTGCGCGTCCGGCTGTTGAACGGCGAGCGCTGCGCACCTGCGTCGTTCTCCAACTCCTTCAGCGCCTGATAGATCGGCACGCCGAGCTCGCCGGCCCAGCGGATCAACTCATTCTCGCTGCGGTCGCCGATTCCGCGACCGGGCCAGTTGATCACCCGCAACAGGCTCACACTATCGTAAGGATTGGCGGCGATCCGTAGATAGGCCACTGTATCCTTGATCTCTTTGCGATCGTAGAAACGGGTGCCGCCAACCAGTTGGTACGGCACGCCGCGCCCGAACAGCGCCTCTTCCAACGCGCGGGACTGAGCGTTGATCCGGTACATAATCGCGCAGTCGCCATAGCCAAAATCGCCCGCCGCCACAAGCCGGTTGATCTCCTCGACCACGAAATTCGCCTCTTCGTTCTGGTCGTAGCCCTCGTGGAGCGACACATGCAGCCCGGCGCCGTTCTCAGTCCAGAGCTGCTTGAGGTGTTTGCGTTTGCCGGAGCCGGCGATCACCGCCTGGGCGGCGTCGAGAATCGCCTGGGTACTGCGATAATTCTGCTCCAACAACAACACCTGGGCGTCGGGGTAATCCTGCTCGAACTGCAAGATATTGCGGATGTCGGCGCCGCGCCAACCATAGACACTTTGATCATCGTCGCCCACCACAAATAGATTGCGGTTCAACTCCGCCAGATGCTTCACCAGCAAATACTGGGCGCGGTTCGTGTCCTGGTACTCATCGACCAGCAGGTA
The DNA here is from genome assembly GCA_012032775.1 of Oscillochloris sp. Classification (GTDB taxonomy): domain Bacteria; phylum Chloroflexota; class Chloroflexia; order Chloroflexales; family Chloroflexaceae; genus JAAUQO01. Next base: position 9,094 of record JAAUQO010000095.1, read on the forward strand.
CTGATAGCGACGGTGATAATGCGCCAGCACCTCGGGATGCTCAGCGAAGAGCCGCACCATCTCTACCAACAGATCGTCGAAATCATAGGCGTTGCTCTCGGCCAACAACTGCTGGTAGCGCACATAACAGCGGGCCACAATCTCATCGAAGTAGGTGCGATTGAGCCGCGCATACTCCTGCGGATCGACGAGTTCATTCTTCGCGCCGGAGATATGGCTTTGAATAGCGCGCGGCGGGTACTTCTTCTCGTCGAGGTTGAGTTCGCGGATCACGCGCCGCATCAGGCGTTCCTGGTCGTCGGAATCGTAAATCACGAAATCGCGCTCGCGACCCAAATGGATACAATCACGCCGTAGAAAGCGCGCACAAAGGCTGTGAAAAGTTCCGACCGTCAGGGCAGCCGTATCCTCGACGCCGATCAGCGCCTCCAGCCGCTCCTTCATCTCGCGGGCGGCTTTATTGGTAAATGTCACCGCAAGGATCTGATACGGGTCGATCCCGACCTCGCGGATCAGGTAGGCGATCCGATGGGTCAGCACACGAGTTTTGCCACTCCCAGGCCCGGCCAGCACCAGCACCGGCCCTGTCGTCGCCTGCACCGCCCGGCGCTGCGCCTCGTTCAACCCCTGCAACAGATCGGACATACCGCGACCCTTTCAGTAATTCCTGATGTTTGATATGTGATGCTTGATGCCTGAATACCAATCTCCATATCTTTCCAGAACCATAAAGAGCTAATTCGTGTCACGGCGAAGCGCGCGGCAGGGCGTTACCGCTCAGGCATCAGGCATCGCCTTTCAGGCATCACTATGGTACGGTTATCCCAACGCACTGTCAAGCGAAATCAGAACCTTTGTGCTTGATAAAATCGATAGTGTAACGGCGGCTGTCGTAGTTCCAGCTCCTGATATGATCGGCCAGATCGGTTGAATCATATTCCCGGCGCAGCCAGAACGTCACCATGGCCGTTGCGGTCGCAACCTGCTATCCTGCGAATGGGCGCAGCACGCTGCACTCAGGAACAATCATATCCGGAGAATCCGTGTAACAGCAAAGAGGAGAACTTAGGTTGCGACCAGCGATCAAACGACGCGATTTTTTACGGGCCTGCCTGAGTGTGCCGGCGATTGTGCTGGCGGCATGCAGCAATCGGCGCGACCCTGGATCCTACACCCGCTCAATCCGTGCGCCGAGGGCGGCGAGGCGTTCGTCGATCCGCTCATACCCGCGATCGATCTGGCCGATATTATGGATCACACTGCGCCCCTGAGCGCACAACGCCGCAATCACCAGCGCCATACCGGCGCGAATATCGGGACTGGGCAAACCTTCCGGCTCGCCGTACAACTGCGCCGGCCCGACAACCACAGCGCGGTGCGGATCACAGAGCACAATCCGGGCGCCCATACTGATCAAGCGATCGACAAAGAACAACCGGCTCTCGAACATTTTTTCGTGGATAAGGACAGTGCCGCGTGATTGCGTGGCAACCACCAGAGCCGTGCTGATCAGGTCGGGGTTGAAACCGGGCCAGGGCGCCGAGTCGATCTTCGGGATTGCGCCGTGCAGATCGTCGCGCACCCGCATCTCCTGCTCGCCGGGCACAACAATATCATCGCCATCATCACGCCAGGTTACACCAAGCCGGCCAAAAGCGATCCGGCTCATGCGGTGATCGCGTGGGCGTGCGCCGACGATCCGCAACTCGCTATGGGTCACGGCGGCAAGGCCGATCAATGAACCGACCTCCATAAAATCGGGGCCGATTGTGAAATCCGCCCCGCCCAGACTGGACACGCCTTCGATCTCCAGCAAATTCGTCCCGATCCCGCTGATCTTTGCTCCCATCTGATTGAGACAATTGCAAAGATCCTGCACATGCGGTTCCGATGCGGCATTCCCGATAATTGTCTGGCCCTCGGCCAATACCGCCGCCATAATCGCCTGCTCGGTACCGGTTACACTCATCTCGTCGAGGAACAGATCGGCGCCCCGCAGCTTGTCGCAGGTCAGGATGTAACTTGTCGGCGTCACCTCAACGGCGGCGCCAAGTGCGCTTAAGGCGTGAAAGTGCGTATCAAGGCGCCGCCGCCCGATCACATCACCGCCGGGGCGCGGCAGCGTCACACGACTGCGGCGAGCCAGCAGCGGGCCGGCCAACAACGGCGAGGTACGGATGCGACGGGCAAGAGCCACATCGGGTACTGCATCGCTCAGATTCAGCGCCTGAAGAGTGACCGTATTGGCGTCGTGGCGTTGCACATGCACTGCAAGCTGCTCCAGCAGGGCGAGCTTAATCCGCACATCGCCGATATCGGGCAGATTACGCAACGTCAACTGCTGATCGGTGAGCAAGGCGGCCGCGAGCAGCGGCAACGCGGCATTTTTATTTCCAGCAGGCGTAATCGCACCGGAAAGCCGATGCCCGCCTTCGATCACAAAACGATCCATAGCAATCCTCTCAGGGGAACACCGGTGAACGCGGTGCCGACACGTCGCAGGGGATCACGACTCAGGCGCCGAGTCCGCAGGGTCTTTGGACTTCCCGAAGGGTAACGCCGCACGCACACGCGCACCGAAGCGCTTCATGGCGCTACTACTTTCACTGCCGCGCGCCTTTGCAGCCGCGATCAACGCCGCCGCCCGCTCACGCCCAACAGCAAGGGCTTCTTCGGAGATCGTGCGCAGACGAGCCGGCGAAACGATCTCGGCATCGGCGAACCAGCGCCAGGCCGCGAAACCGGTAGTATAGGTGCCGGCATACGCAATCGCAACCTTCGGCACCACCCCCCAGATCGGGATCAGCGCGACAAGCGAACGCGCCAATTGACGCCAGATATAACCACCGCCGATCACCGGCAAGACTTCGCGCAGCCGGGCGGTGAACTCGGGCGGGGCGCCATTGGCAAGGCCGAGTTTATAGACCATCAACGCTTGATTCTTCGTCAGCACCAGCATATCGGCAGCAGCGAAGGGGAGGCCCAATACGGGGATTTGCTCGGGCAAAGCAGTAGCAACAGCGTACGAGGCATTCGCGAACGCGGTACTGTTGATCAATTGACGCGCAACCGCCGGACGCATCCCCGGCAAACGCCGTGCGACCGCCAGATGGAAATCCGCCGGCAAGCGCTCCAGGATCGCCTCGGCGAGCCGTTGAGCGGCATTGGGCGTGTGCGGATCGGCGATCGCAACCACATGGGCATGGGCAAAGATCGGCTGGAGTGCGGAAGCCGCATTTTCGGGTAACTCCACATACCAGAGCACAATCGTCGTCGGCAAGCCGAGCCGGGCCAACTTCTGAAGCGCCGCAACCGTAGCTTTCGCAACCGGTTGGCGGCCATCGAACAGAATCAAGACCATATCGGCGGCGGCCGCCGTATCTTCGGCGATCGAACCGACCAGCAGCGGCGACGATCCAACCGGGCCATAGCGCCGGCTACCGCCCTGTTGCAACAGATCAACCGCCAGGTCGGTTACCGCAGAGGCACCCAGACAGGCGATCGTCAACGTCCGCTCTGATTCCTCACGGATGGCCGTGATATCAAGCTCACGTAAGGTGCTGAACGCAGCACCGAGATCATTCCAACCAGCCACAAAGCACCTCAAGGTTCCAGCGAGACACCGCGATCGATTATAACATGGGCAACCCGGCCGCATCTGAAATCGATCTGAAGCCCCTTTGCGTCGGGCGGTCGGATTATGCTATAATCGTAATGTAATGCCGGGTTGTGTAATGGCAGCACGGCGGACTTTGAATCCGTCTGTCCAGGTTCGAGTCCTGGCCCGGCAGCCACGTAATCTACCACATAACGCCCGCAGTACAGCGGCGAGCGATGCTGCAACGAATTCACAATCAGCAGACAAATACATGGCGACTATTGGTCGTCTGCCTTGTACGCAGTGAAGATGTGCTTCACTGCGTTTTTTGCCGTCGCAGGTAAGATGGAAGGGTGCGATGGACGGTCGATTACTTGTTTTCAGCGGCAACGCGAACCCGGCATTGGCGAAAGAGATCACCGCGTGCCTGCGGATCAGCCTTGGTCGGGCCATGGTCGGCACATTCAAGAACAGTGAAACCAGGATCAAAATCCACGACAATGTCCGCGGTTGCGACGTATTCGTGGTTCAGTCCACAAGCACGCCGGTCGATCATCACCTGATGGAGTTACTGTTGATGATCGATGCGTTTCGGCGGGCCTCGGCCGCCCGTGTGACGGCCGTTATTCCCTACTATGGCTATGCCAAGCAAGAGAAGAAGACATCCGGCCGTGAACCGATCTCGGCCAAACTGGTTGCGAACTTAATTCGCACCGCCGGCGCCGATCGTGTGCTTTCGATGGATCTGCATGCACCGGCGATCGAAGGCTTCTTTGACATTCCGGTCGATCATCTACAAGCCTCGCCGCTGCTTGCAGACTACATTCGCGACTTGAATCTACCCGATCCGGTTGTTGTATCACCCGATGCCGGCGGTGTCGGTCGCGCCAACCGTTTCCGCGAGCGGATCGGCGCCGGCCTGGCGATAATCGCCAAGCAACGACCGGAGCCGGACACGGCCGAAGTTGTCGAGATGGTCGGCGAAGTTGCGGGTAAAACGGCGATCATTGTGGACGACATGATCTCGACCGGCGGCACCCTTGTCGAAGCGGCACACGCCTTGCTTGATAGAGGCGCCCGCAAGGTCTATGCCTGTGCTACCCACGGGGTTTTCGCCGCTGAGGCGCTGGATATCATCGGCCAGTCGGAGTTGGTGGAAACGATCATCACGAACACAATCCCACAGCCGAATACGGCAACTGCGGCCCGCGTACGCACGATCAGCGTCGCGCCGCTCTTCGCCGAGGCGATTATGCGCATTCATAAGGATCTCTCACTGAGCGCCCTTTTTTCCTGAGCCGGCGTCATATGATCAAACCGGCATTTACGTCGGTGGGGCGTTTTTTGTCGTCAACCCCACCGGCCTGGTATCCGTTTAGTAAGGAGTAGAAGGCTTTGGACGACCCGGAACCTAGTTTGTACCTGTTGGGCGTTGCAATCTGCCTGTTGTTGCTGGCACTAACCACTGCGGCTGATGCGGCCTTTACCGCAATCGGACGGCATCGATTGGCTGCTTTGCGAAGTCAGGGCAAGCCGCGCGCCCAACGGGCGGTGACGTACCTGCTCGATGATCCCTACCGCTTCAAGGCGACGATTATTTTCCTCAATGCCGTCGTCACCGTAACTGCAACCGCTCTGACCCTGGCACTCACGGTTACTATGCCGCTGTATGGCCGGATTCTGGCTCTGGGCGGATTGATCATCGCCATGTTGCTGACGAGTGAAGTCGCACCGAAGGCGGTGGCAATTCGCAACCCCGACCGCACCGCTGCGCTGTTGGCCGGGCCGTTGAATCTGGTGGCAACCATTCTCTGGCCTGTGATCAACGTGATCAACATCCTGACCCGCCCGATCTTCGCTTTGATCAGCGGACGCGACGCACCGCGCGCGCCGTTGGTAACAGAGGAAGAGCTTCGCCATATGGTGAACATCGGTGAAGAAGAGGGCTTGATCGAAGAAGAAGAGCGTGCGATGATCGAAGGCATCTTCGATTTCGGCGACACCCTGATTCGCGAGATCATGGTACCGCGGCTGGATATTGTCGCGCTCGATATCGAGGCGAGCTTAAGCGAAGCGCTCGATGTCGTTATTGCCCGCGGCCATTCGCGCATTCCGGTGTACGAAGAATCGCTCGACACCATTATCGGCATTCTGTACGCCAAAGATCTGATTCCGACGTTGCGCGACGGCAAGCCCCATGCCGCGATTCGTGATCTGATGCGCAGGCCAATTTTCGTCCCTGAGACAATGAAGGTTAATGCACTGCTCGAAGAGTTGCAGCACCGGCGCGTGCATATGGCGATTATTGTCGATGAGTATGGCGGCACAGCTGGATTGGCGACGATCGAGGATTTGATCGAACAGATTGTCGGCGAGATTCAAGATGAGTATGACACCGAAGAGCCATCAATTCAGCCGGTTGGCGAATTTGCCTACAACGTAGATGCGCGGGTGCCGATCGATGACATCAGCGAACTCTTCGCGATCGACCTTGTCTCCGAGGGCGCCGATCGCATCGGCGGTCTGGTATCGGAGCGGCTCGGACGCATCCCGCGGGCGGGCGACGTACTGGAACTGGATGCCGTCACAATCACGGTTCTGACCGTCAAAGGCGTTCGTGCCCAACGACTACAGATCCATGGCCGGATACTACAACATGCGGAGCCGCATAACGAGTATGCGCTGATCCAATCGAGGGTGCATGAACCGGCTTGAGACGACGCAGATCGAACAATTAGCGCTCGCCGCGCGTGAGGCACAGCATCTGGCCTATGTACCCTACTCGCATTTTCCGGTTGGCGCAGCGGTACTTGGCGCGAATGGACAGATGTATACCGGGGCCAATGTGGAGAACGCCTCGTACCCATTGACCATGTGTGCCGAGCGAATCGCGCTCTACCGGGCGCTAATGGACGCAGCGGGGGTGATCCGGGCTATCTCCATCATCACACCCACAACCAGCGTGGCAAGCCCGTGTGGCGCCTGCAGGCAGGTAATGTACGAACTTGCCCCCGAAGCCCAGGTTGTCTTATTGAGTGAGGATGGGCACTACGAAGTCACGACGGTGAAAGAACTTTTGCCCCACGGATTTGGCGCAACCCAACTGACAACCGAGCGCATGTGAAGCAGTAGTATCAGCCGATCAACACAAAACAGCCGGGCTTGTAAGGCCCGGCTGTTCTTTGTATTCAAATCGCACCACAGATTATATAAATGGCACCTCAGAACACCCAGAGGAACTCGCCTACCGTTGCTGCCTTTCGGCCCTGGCGGGGTTCAGCAAGTATCTGCCGTTCTTCGGTGCCGGGATCATTATACTCGGATTACGAAGCGGCGCAAATCGCTCGCCTCAAAATTCGGGCATTGTCAACGCTATATGCGTGATTCGTATCACAGCGACCGAACCCATGATCTCGACAACACGGACACACAACAATGCGGCGATCAGCTTGATCGGTGTGAAGTGCTGTCAGGATTGCGCAAACTGGCGGAAATCCCAAAAACCAACCGCAGCCTAAAGAGTCATGACTCATGATCTTCATGTTTAAAAAAGAGAAGAGGATCCCGTACTGATCGTAGGCATGTGGAAAAAGGGGAGAACCAGCGAGATTGCCTGAGAACAACCGCATGAATCGATTGTGTATAGATGGTGGGCGATTATCCACAGTATGGTGAAAGAAGTGTGAAGTGCCGTTTAACATGACAGCAATCCACAAATATCCACAGGAGTAAACACAAGCGCTCCACGAAGACTCCACAGATCATCCCCCATGCTATGCACACATGATCCACAGCACTTTGCGGCTACTTATCCACAATGGACATAAGTTATCCACAGATACGGCATGGTTTTCCACATTCGGGGAAGAAATCAGGACTTATGGCGCATAAAAAAGCGGGCGGTGCTCAGTGAGCGCCGCCCGTTCTGCATAGCGAATGGGATCATGAATTACTTGAGCTTTCGCCGCCTTTGTTCGGATTATCGAGGTCGAGCGTATTAATAAAATCGCGGAAGATCGACATCGATTCATCATTCAACTCAGGTTCCGGCTCCGATTCATTTTCGCCGGCAGGGGCGTCCGGCACATTCGCCTGTTCTTCCTCATCGAAGAAGACACCGGCCTGGTCGAGAACTGCATTCTCGACATAAATCGGAACTTCGGTGCGGGTCGCGAGAGCAATCGCATCGCTTGGTCGGGCATCGATTTCCACAGTGCGTCCGTGTTGTTCGATCACAATGCGTGCGAAAAACGTATTATCCTGCAGATCATTCACAAAGATATGACTGATCTGCCCGCCCATCTCACCGATTGTCATCTTCAGCAGATCATGGGTCATTGGGCGTTGCGGCTCATGACCCTGGATCGCCATTGCGATTGCATCGGCTTCGAACGGACCGATCCATATTGGAAGGTAGCGTTTACTATCTGTCTCGCGAAGCACCACAACCCGATGCTGCGTGAGCAGACTTACGCGGATGCTGTCTACAACTACACGAATCATCGGTTGGCCTTTCGTGGAGCGAGCGCCATGAATTACCGTTGAATGGATACGGAAATATCGGCGGAGCGCAGAATGTGTACCTATCGCTCTTATCTTAACACGATGCAGAAGGCAGCGTCAAGACACATAGGAAGGCCATTCAGGGTCTGTGCAATGGTTGAGTAATCGTAATTCCAGGCTTGCGGCGGTACGTAGAGCAATCCTACCAGAACCGAGAACCCAGAACCAGGAACCGCTGTATCAGTACGCAGAACCGACTGCACAATCTGGATAGGATCGCTGTAGCGCAGGCTATAGCGGTGATCACAACGCTTGAGCCAGATCGAGGAGCGCATACTTGACGAGCGAGCCGCGCGGCAGCGCGTTCAGGCACCACGCATCAGGCATCTTGCGATAATAGCGATGGGTACTGCGGGCCTTTCAATACCCATCAGGATGCTACCATGCAGAAGTTGGCAGCGCCTCACAGGGGCGATTGACAAGCAAAGACACTCTCGTGTATGCTTGCGCAGCGACAATTCTCCCCGGCGATTAAGGATGAGCCATTTCGGCAATTGCATGCGATCGCAACGAACAAATCCTTCAATCTATAGGCATAATGGTGTAGCGGAATGGTAGGGCGTCAGCGATCGTGGATCAGGCGCCGGCGGGGCGAACGTGCGCGGCGAGCTTTGATGCACTTGATGGTTGGTGCATCCATCGCTCAGTCCTTTTCGGAGCCGATTGCTTATCCCCGCCCTACGTCGCTGCGGCAGTTTGATCGGCGCGTGATCCTGCACGCAATTATAATCGCCTTGAGTTGCTGGGTAATTCTGATTGGCCAACCGGCCAGGTTCCAACTGCCATCAACCACGACCGCGCATACGAGCAGCAATGATGACTTGGCGTTACGTGTACCGGTGGGTTTTGCGCCGCAGGTGGTGCAAGCTCCGCTTGAGCGTGGTTACCGCGCTGAGAATCCTACTGGGCAATTACTGGCCCCGGCCGCCAGCCGGCCGCAGGTCGTAGCCGGGTTTTTTCGGGCTGAACACCGTTTGATACCTGGCGAGACTCTTGGCTCAATCGCCGGGCGTTACGATATCTCGCTGGAGTCATTGATCTGGATGAACGGATTAGAGCGCGGTGACGCATTGATGCCCGGACAGATATTGCAGATCCCGCATACCTCAGGGCTTCTGCATACGATTCAACCTGATGAGCGCATTGCTGATCTAGCTGAGTATTACCAGGTGAACCTGGGAGCTATTTTAGGGTTCGGGCCAAATCAAATCGCTGCGATGGATGTGGTTGAGCCTGGACGTGTGCTGTTTATTCCTCAGGGGCATAAGCCCTTGCCCGAGGCAATAGTACAGGCATTTGGCGGCTATGCCGGGTTGGCTGCGCGTACGGTTGAGCCGGCCGGGATTGTGTTGCAAAATCAGACGAATATCCGCGAAGGTCCGGGGATAGAGTATGGGAAGCGTGATCAACTTGATGCCGGGCGCCAGGTTGTGGTGCTGGCCCGTCACGAATCATGGCTCAAGGTTCAGCTTGCCGGCATCGAAGGTTGGGTACGGGAGGATTTAGTAGCAGTTCGGCCGGAAATCATTGCGGCAACCGCCGAAACACAAGATTTTCCGCCACCGCCACCGCGCTGGGTTTGGCCGGCGCGCGGCACCATTACGTCGCGATTCGGCCCTCGTTGGGGCAGTTTTCACAATGGATTGGACATCGCGAATCGGGCCTGGTCGCCGATTGTCGCGGCTCGTTCCGGTGTTGTGCGTGAAGCAGGCTGGTGTCGTGGCTATGGATACTGTGTCAAGATCAACCATAGCGGCGGCGTGTTGACCGTTTACGGCCATCTGATCGACCAGCCAGTTGTTCGAGTTGGGGAAGAAGTTACTGCCGGCGAACTGATTGGTCATATGGGCAGTACCTATGATCGTGCCGGGGGTGGTTACTCGACGGGTGTGCATCTCCATTTCTCGGTATTCATCAATGGCGCAGCGGTCGATCCGCTGCGGGTTTTGCCATAGTGCCGGCGATCACCGGTTTTCGTATCGATTTGCCGCCAGGCAGCGGATAAGAACCGGGTCTATTGCTTTTGTTTCGGTCTATCGCAATCCTACCAGAACCGAGAACCCAGAACCAGGAACCACTGTGCCGGTGCGCAGAACCGACGTTACAACCCGGATAGAATCGCTCTCTATTGTCCAATGTGAATTCTGCTTCTTCCGGCTACAACGGCATTTGGGTGGCTGCCAATCGACTGATATGACCGGCGGTTCTGCGGCTCATGCTACAATAGCAATTGGCGCGGTTGCCGGAGTAGAGGCGTTGAGAGGTGGTGTTTCACGTGAAACAGGCTCCTATTTCTCCCCCCCATGTTATTGCCGTTGCAAATCAAAAAGGTGGTGTAGGCAAGACCACCACGGCGGTCAATCTTGCCGGCGAACTTGCGCGACGGGGTCTGCGGGTGTTGTTGGTTGATGTTGATCCGCAGGGCAATGCCACTACTAGTCTGGGGATTGATAAGCGTGGGCTTACGGCAACAACCTATGATGTATTGATGCAGACGGTTGCGCTTGATCAAGCGCTGGTATCAAGTGGCCGACCGAATTATGATCTCTTAGCTGCCGATCAAGACCTGGCCGGTGCGGCGATCGAACTTGCCGCTGTTAAGCAACGCGAACAGCGGTTACAGATTGCCTTGACAGTGGTCGCCACGCACTATGATTATATTGTGCTTGACTGCCCTCCTTCGCTGGGTTTATTAACCTTGAATGGGTTGGTCGCCGCTCAGAGCGTCCTTATCCCGCTTCAGTGCGAATATCTTGCGCTTGAAGGATTGGCGCAACTGAAAGGTACGCTGGATCGGGTGCGAGAGCGCCTGAATCCGCGCTTGCAGATTATCGGCGTTGTGATGACGATGTATGATGGACGGACAAACCTGGCCCAACAGGTCGTCGATGAAGTCCAGCGTCATTTTCCGCGTTTAATCTGTCGAACCTTAATTCCGCGCAGCGTGCGCCTCAGTGAAGCACCAAGTTACGGGAAATTGATCGCCGAGTATGACCCGCAAAGCCGAAGTGCCCAGGCGTATGCCATGTTGACCGACGAACTTGTTCAGCGTGAGGAGTACATCCATGAGTCGTAGGCGTGGATTGGGCAGCGGGCTGGATGCGTTGATTCCGGCGAAACCGGAGACTGAGGCCGGGGTGGCGATCCAGTTGGTTGCGATCACAATGGTTCGCGAGAATCGAAGCCAGCCGCGTACGCAATTTGATGAACAGGCGCTTGATGAACTTGCGGCGTCGATACGTGAACATGGGGTGATTCAGCCCTTGATTGTCGTGGCCGATACTGAGGGCGGCTATGAATTGATCGCCGGCGAACGGCGTTTGCGCGCGGCGCGGCGGGCCGGCTTACCTGAAGTTCCGGTGCTGGTGAAACAGGCGACGCCACAGCAATTGTTGGAGTTGGCGTTGGTTGAAAATGTGCAGCGTGCCGATCTTAATCCATTGGAGGAAGGGTTGGCATATCAGACCCTGAAAGATGATTTTGGTTTAACTGATGAGATGATCGCACAGCGTGTCGGCAAAAGTCGGGTGACGATCGTGAATGCGCGCCGCCTCATTCGCCTGATCCCCGAGGCACGTCAGGCCTTGCTTGATGGCCGGATGAGCGCCGGCCATGGACGGGCGCTCTTACGGATTGAACAGGCTGCTGACCAGGCGGCAGCCCTTGCGTTGGTGTTCCAGCGTGATATGAGCGTACGTGAAACCGAGCGCCTGGCGGAATTACTATTACACGCCGGTATATCAGATGCGCTTCGTCGCTCACTTTTGCGCGGGGTGTTGAACCCTGCACAAACGCAAAGCTTGATTCGGATTGAAGATCCGGCCCAACAATCAGAAGCCCTGCAATCAGTGCTTGATCATGGATTGGACGTGCGCCAAACGGAACAGTTAAGTGCGCTTCTTGTGGAGGGTGTTCCACTCGCGAGGGCGCTTGATTCGCTTCAAAACCGCACTGCGAGCCGCCCTAAAGCGCCCGAAGTACTTGGTGCTCCAGCCCGGCCCTCACGCTCGGAAACTGCGCAAAGTGAGGAAGATAGTGCTGCTCAGCGGATGTTTGAGGAGATTCTTGGTACACCGGTGCAATTGAGCCGATCCAATGGTTCAATTCGATTATCGATTACCGTCTATACCGATGAGCAGCTGCAGGCGCTTTATGATCGGCTGGCAGATGGCTAGTTAGGGTGGGTTCAACATACAGAATTACTCACGTGGGTTCTGCAGCAGCAGACCTGTACCGCCAGTCAAACAAGGCTGTTTGAAACTGCACGCGCAAGCCTACTGTCGCACCGAACTGATCTACACCTCATGGATCCTATGCGAACAGTGCCACTTACCCAATCCTTGATCCGGCTGCTAATAGCTTTGATTCAGGTTACCCGGCCACAGATTGCGTTACAAGCGGCAGCATACACACTCCTTGGTGGCTATCTTAGTCAACCGGATCGGATCGCTTTCAGTGGGCAACTGTACTTCGCCGCCGCAATGGTGGGTTTAGTGGTTTCCTTTGGCTTTCTGGTCAACGATGATGCCGATTATGAACTTGACCGGGCAACAAAACCGGAACGCCCCTTAGTCGCCGGAATAATGCAGCGCCGGCACGCCCGGGCACTGGCCGCTTTTCTGGCCGCATCTATTGCCCTCGGTTCGCTTTTACTGCCATCAACACTCACGATTTTCTTGCTGATCAATCTTCTCTTGACGCTTCTCTACTCGGTCTTGTTCAAACGCACCGTGTTGCTTGGAAACCTTTGTATCGCCTATCTTAATGCATCAATCCTGCTCTTCGGCGCGATTGCATCTGCCGGCAGTTCGCTTCTGGTGCTTGCCGTTGCGGCGATGAGCTTTGGCTATAGTTTTGCCCAGGAAGTGTTGTATACCGTCGATGACTATGCCGGCGACGCTATGGCCGGCATAATGACTACTGCCGGTTTCTTTGGTGTCGCGCGGAGTCTCTGGTTGTTTCGCGGCGCACTATTCCTCGCGATTGGCTTTGCTCTCTGGCCCTGGTGGGTTGGCGTGACCTCGCAATTGTATGCCTGGGGGTTATTGCTATGTACCATTCTGCCAATCATGTTGCGTATCTTGCCGCTCACATGGACAGAAGATCCGCAACATATTCATCAAGCCTGTCGAACCGTGAAATGGGTGCGGCTCAGTTCCCTGGTGCCATTGTTGCTGATCGCGGTTGGCTAGGGCGACGATCGGATGCTCGGTGACATGTGAGACCGAAAACTACTCAAGTAAAAAACCCCACCGCAAGCGGTGGAGGCTTTTTCGTTGAGCACATTGCCCTCAACTGGATGGATCGAACCCTTCCAGTTCAGCGTCCTGGTCATCAATGTAGCGCTTAATCAGATCAGCCGTGA
>JAAUQO010000346.1 GCA_012032775.1 Oscillochloris sp.
TGCCCCAGCCACCACCACCGCCGCCGCTGCTACCGCCGCCCCAATGGGAACTGCCGCCCCCAGCCGCGGTTACTACTCCGACCACTTACAATCGAGCCAACGACCATACCGGTCACGAAATCACCGGCACGGCGCTGTTGCTCATGGCTGATCGCCGTCTGCAACTCGCGTAGAACCGTCTGGGCTTCCGTTTCAATCGCCTGGGCTTCGGCAATCGTGCGCTTGATCTGAGCTTCGCCGCGAATCGGCAAGCGAATCCGGTCGAAGCGTTTCCGCGCCACATCGATGCGGGCTGCGGTTGCGGTGACTGTTTTGCCACCCAGACCACGATACTGGTTCACCGCATTGCGTGCCGCATCCAACGCCGCACGGGCCTGCGCCAATTCGTTGTTCAGTTCGCGCCGCAGTTGCTCAAGGCGCTGGAAATCGGCCTGTGCCGTCTGGTATGCACCCGCCGCCGCTGTCTGAAGCTGCTGGTAGGCGGCATAGGCCTGTTCAAGCAGCGCCCGCCGCTCCATATCCTCGACGTGTTCAGATTGTTGGAGCATATCGTAGGCCCGCTGTACACCCATCTGCACCGCTTCAACCTGCTTGCGCCCGACAGGGCCAATGTCGTCGCCATGCACTCCGACGAAGTTCACGACTTTTTGCACCTCGGCGGTTGCGAGTTGCCTGGCCTTATCGACCTGCGCCCGCAGCTTGGTGATCGCCTCGGCCTGTGAGCGCGCGCCGACCAGTGCATCATCGGCGAATTTGTCGGCGGCCTGTGCATCGGCAACCAGCACCAACCAATCCGGGCGCTCGTTCTGCAACTCGGCCTGCGCCGCAGCTACTTTCTGCTCCGCCGCACGGAGCCATTCCTCCGGCTCACGGCTGACATCAGGATCGTTGGCGCGCACAAACTCCCAGCCGGCGGCGATGCTGCGTTCAGCCTCGGCCAATGTGTCACGCGCGATTTCGCGCGCATGTTCAAGATCGGCCAACCGCTGCGTGATCGCGCCGATCAGTTGCTCGACATAGGTCAACTCTTCGTCGGCGGCGTCGAGATCTTCGGCAGCGGGATGAAAGCCCTGAACTTCCATCGTGTTCTGCTCGCCGGCCCGTTCCCAGTGTTCGTGGGCACGATCGGCGGCGGCCTGGGCCTCGCTCCCATTGCCGCGAATATCGTCCCAGGTGCTCTCAGCGAACTCGTCCACCAGATCGAAGGCCCGCCGACCCTCGCCGATCAACGCGGCGGCGGCGGCACCGCGCTGCTCGACAGCCGCCAACCGGGTTTCGTTGTTCGCTCGTAAACCGGGCAATTCCGCCCCGTTCGCCTGCGCCGCGGCCAGTTGAGCCTGCGCCTCGGACAACAATGGAGCAGCGGCCTGCGGACCATCGGTTTGCAACGCCTGAGCGGTGGCCGTTAATGCTTCGCGCGAGGCCGTGAGTGCGGCGTGGCTGGCATCCATGCGATAGCCTTCAGCCTCCAGCCGTTCGGCATCATTGCGACCCTGAACGATCCCACGCCGAAGTTCCGCAAAGAGTTCGGCGATCGTTGCGATTTGTGAAGCGGTAGCCGACGCTGCCTGTGCGGCGGAGGATGCGGTGCGGGCCTCGTAGCGGCCCATCGCATCCTCCGCCTGCGTCACCAACTCCTGGGCCGGGCGCAGGGCTGCCGACGGATCGGCAATCTCCTGGCCCAGCGCCACCAGTTGGTCGGCAGCGCCGGTTAGGATTTTTTGCGCGGTCGATCTCCTCGCGGGCTGCGGACGCCTGCGCATCAAGATCACGCCGTAACTGCTCGATCGCCTTCAAGCGCTCGGACACCGCCTCGGCCGGCTCGCGCAGGGCCAGATAGCCGGCTTCGGCCTGCTTGATCTGGTCGTCGGTCGGCTTTGCGTGGCGATCCAACTGCTCACCGATGTCATCGAAACGCGTCTGCACATCCTGAAACGCGGCGAGCGCCTCACGTTGCAGCGCAGTCAATCGACCGACATCCTCGGCGGCATACGAAACCCGATCGAACTGGGCCTTCTCCTCGGCATTACGGAACCGCTGGCCCAGATCGGCGATCAGCACCCCAACCCCTTCGCGGGCGTCGTGCAAGCGGCGCTCAAGGGCCTGGCGAGCTTTACGGGCGCGGTTGCGGCGCGTAACCGCATAGCCGGCGGCAGCGGCGGCAGCCAGACTAACGCCGCCAATCGCGATCGGCGCCGTATCGACATCGATCCCGCCGCCGGGTTCAGGCGGTGCAACAATCGCCGCCTCAATCGCAGTCAGGGCAGCGGTCATAGCGCCGGTAAAATCACCAGCCGAGAGGCCGGGATTGAGTTCAGTCGTACGGATAAAATCAAAATTGTCGTTCACGCCGAGCGCGAACGCCCAGTCGTCGCCGTAGCGAATATCGCTGTAGCGCTCATCAAGGGCCACATACAGCGCGATCAAATTCGTACGAGCGAGGCCATCATTGCGCAGCAAACCATCCTCGATCAATCGATCGCGGAAATCTTGCTCGCCGCCGCTCTGCACCAGGTAGACCGCAACCTGAGCGCCGCGATCCACGAGCGGGTCGGCCGCTCGTTCGATCGCCGATTCATCAAGCAGACCTGCGGGATCGCTGATAATGAGTTGGCCCTGTGCAAAGGCCGGTGTGGATAACAAAAGGAGCAGGAATGCTGCGACAATCAGACGCAACCAGTAGCGCATTCACGCCCTCCTTCCTCAGATGAAGGCAATCGGAGACAGGCAAAAACCTGCTTATGATCTCGTACGTGCGACCAACCTATTTCGTTGCGCCTTCAGGCAAGCAATACCCCAAAACCTCCCGGCTTCGCCCTTCTGCATGGTGCATATCGCATTGAATCATGGCGATGGTGCGGGCGAGATCGGGCTGTTGGGTAAGGGGCGCACGTCGTCGGGCGGCGTGATCTCAACCTGCCCCGCGAAATCGCGCAAGTTGACACGCAGCGTATAGCTGTACGCGCCGCCGCCCTCGGCGACCGGCTGGGTGCCGTTGAGCGCCAACTCAAGCCGGTGCATATAGCCGTCCGGACAGATCCAGAGCCGCGTCTCGGCCTGTTCGACTTCGCCTTGCTGCTCGATCGGCAGGCCGGTTTCCGACAGACTGCCCAACAACTCCGTGGTTGCCTCCTCGTCGCCGACAAAGCGCTCGCAACGCTGATCGCCGATCAACTCATCGCCGTCGCGCTGAAAGCCGGAGAAATCGGCATCGGCATCGGCCACCACGCCAATACTACTTGCGGCGGAGACGGGCGGGGCGGCGATCGCGGCCTGCTCGGCGGTCAACTCATACCAGGCATCATCGTTCACGCCAAGGAAGGAGATCGGCCCGCGCACATAACTCTGGCCGTTCACCCGCAGCGCCTCCAGGCCACGGTCGGGGTCGGCGCCGAGAAACAAGGCCAGAAAGCCGCGCAACTGAAATTCGTAATCCTCTTCGTCAAACGCACCGCTCAGACCGATAACCTCGGTTTCGCTGGTGCCGAGATTGATCCCACCCAGCGTACCGGATGCGTTCAAATCCAGATCAAGCCGGTAGGTTTCTACAGCGGCGCTGCGTTGTAAGGCGTCACGGATCGTATTTCCAACCGGGATCGGCGTCGGGGTCGGAGTCGGGATTAACGTCGGGGTCGGCAGCGGTGTGGCGGTCGGCAACGGGGTAGCGGTCGGCTCGGGTACGGGCGTCGGAACCTGTGCGATCGGGCCACAGGCCGCCAGAATTATGGCGACGAGCACCGGCCCGATCAAACGACGTAGCTGCATAAGATATCCTCGTAGGGCGCATCGAAATGCACCACTCTATCCATTCATCCTGTAAGGGCAAAGCCTTCGCCCTAGTATGCTCAAGCGTAGGTACGTCTACGGCGCACATCGCACTGTGACGGCCTCAAGGCCGTTACAAACCCGCGACGGACGTAGGCCGACCGGTACTAGTCGCAGGCTTCGCCCCGCTAATCGAGCGCCTGAACGCCTTCGCCCTAGTCGCA
>JAAUQO010000347.1 GCA_012032775.1 Oscillochloris sp.
AGCTTCCGGGAAGCTGTTCACACGCTGCCGGTTCCCTGTTTAGCGCCAGATTCCCGCACCAACGCAGTGGCTTCCTACGGCCAAGCTTCCCGGAAGCTTGTTGGCGGAGCGAGTTACAACTGTAGTAATAGCAGGATGATCCCTGGGCCTGGAATCCGGCACCCTATAATTGCGGAACCTGCTCACTCCGCATCGTCAACCAGGCCGGCTGTTTCACAAAGCCAAGCAGTTCGTTAATACTCAGCATACCGCGATTCGTCGCGTCGTTCTCGGTGCGAATGATCGGCGCGCCAACCTGATTCGCGTAGTTGATCGCCTGGAGTTTTAACGCCAGGGCGATGCCGCGCCGGCGGTACTGCGGATACACGCCGGTAAAGCCGGTGTCGAGTTCATTACTACTTTCGCGCCGCCAGAGTGACGAACTACCCACGATCCGCTCGCCGTCGCGGGCGATAAACATGCCTTCGGGGATAAAATTCGGCGAGTCGAAGTACTTGATCCAGGTGGCGAAATCCGGCGGCGTCAGCGGCTCGGGGCTTGGTACATCGGTGACGGTGGTGTCCAGGGCGTGAAGCTGGCGCCAGAAACTTTCGTCGCGCCCGATCAACTCGGCCGCCGTTGTGAACGAAATCCCGCTTGCTTCGGCCCGCTCGATCGCGCCGGTGAAGCGGCTCGGATCGAAGGCGCGCACATTCAGCCGCGACTCCCAGATTCGGCGCTCTTCGCCAAAACCCCGTTGCTGCGCGAAGCGCACGCCATCGCTGTAATCCTCGCGCACCTCATGCAGAAATGCGCGCGGCTCGAACTTCGCTACTGTCGCCAGTAACTGCTGGTACAGCAAGGACCCTGCGCCGCGGCGACGATATTCCGGATGCACATACACACCGAGATCGAAGATTTGCGGGTTGAACATCCACGCCATATGGCCGATATGCGCCTCGCCAACAATCTGCCCGTCGATCTCGACGAGCACGCGGGCATAAAAGCAGCGCGCATCACGCTTCTCGTCGAAGCTGCGAAGCTCGGCTGCAGTGTATGGATACTCGGGGAACACGGCGTTGCGAACGGCGGCGTACGCCGCGTAATCCGCATCATCGCCGCGAAATGCGCGTATGGTGATCATGGTTATGTTACGCGCCGTAGAGTCACAGTATGCTGAACCCTACGGCGCGTCATGATGAACTATTCTTTATTCCAGGCAAAACTGATCCAGATCGGGCGCTTCACAAAGCCGAGCGCTTCGTTGATGCTGAGCATGCCGCGATTGTTCGACTCGTTGCCGGTGCTGACTTCCTTGACGCCGTGCGCTTTGGCAAAGCCGATCGCCCGCAGCTTCAACGCCAACGCCAATCCCTTGCGCCGGTAGGCCCGCCGCGTCGCTGTCAGGCCGGTGTAGAGCTTCTCCGGCAGCGGCGCTTTCCAGAGCTGGCTGACCGCCGCGATCTCGCCGTTATGCAGGGCCACGAAGTGCGCCGCCGGCATCAGGCTCTTGTCCGAGAAGTAAACCGGCTCCCACTCTTCGAACGAGCGTGGCGTGAAGGTGTCGGGTCGCGGTACGTCGGCCAGCATTTCATTGAGCGCGGCGTGATACTTGCGCTTAAACTCCGGGTCGCGCTCAAGCATCTCGCCCAGCGTCGCAAACTCGAAGCCGCCGGCCTCAGCCTGTTGCGCCTTCGCCAGGAATGGCGTCGGGTCGAAGTTCTGCACCTCCAGGTACGATTCCCAGGAGCGCATCTCTTCGATAAAGCCATGCTTCTGGGCGAAGCGCAGACTGGCGGTCATATCCTCACGGGCATCACAGCGCAGGGTGATCGGGTCGATCTCGGCCCAGGCCGCGCGCATGCGATCGAACAACTGGTTGCCGATGCCGCGCTTGCGCTGCTCCGGCCGCACAATAATATTCATCAGCAGCTTGCGCGGATGGAACATGCCGGGTGTGTGAAAGTAGTATCCTGCGCCGATGATCTGCTCGTCTTGCTCGGCAACCAGGATGTTGAACACGCAGTGATCGGGCATGCTGCCGATCCAATGGCGCCATTCCTCAACATGGTCGGGATTGTCGGGGTAGCAACTGTTGCGAACATCGATCATTGCCGGAAGATCCGAGTCCGTGTACTGACGGATCAGCACAGTCGATTTGGTCATCGTGATCATATATTCCTCATCGAGTAGGTGTCCTACTCCTGACGTATCTGTTTCAAAAAATCGATCCAGGCCGGTTGTTTCGCAAAGCCGAGTGCTTCGTTAATACTGAGCATGGCCCGGTTTGTTGAAGCATTCCAGGTCTTGATGCTGCGGGCACCGACCTGCTGGGCGTATGCGATCGAGCAGAGCTTGAGGGCGAAAGCGATTCCGCGCCGGCGGTACTGTCGTCCGCTGCCGGTGAAACCCACCGTCAGCACGTCGGGATCGGCCTGATTGCCGAACAGCGAGCTTAGCCCGGCATAGCGATCATCGTCCAGGGCGATGAAGAAGCCCTCGGGGCGCAGATCGGGGTTCTCGAACACCCAGCGGTCGTAGACTGCTTGTCCGGGCGGAGTGAACGGCTCCGGCATCGGTTCATCCACTGTCGCTTCGCAGTCGAGGTCGTACAACTTGCGGCGATGATCCGGATCGCGCTCCATCAACTCGGCCAGCGTCGTAATCGTGAAGCCCTGCGCTAAAACGGCTTCAATTCGCCCGGCAAATGGGGCCGGATCGAAGCCGGCCACATCCAGCCGCGATTCCCAGTTGCGGCGGTCTTCCACAAACCCCCGATCCTGGAGAAACCGCAGCGTGCGCAATTTGTCCTCGCGAACATTGCCGCGCAGCGAGATTGGATCATGTGCGGCGAGCGCTGTGTAGACGGTGTCGTATAACGCACGTCCAATGCCGCGCCCCTGATATTCCGGCACCACTTCGACAAACATGCTGAACTTCTGCGGATGGTACATGCCGACGAATTGCGTGTAACTGGCCGAACCGACCACGCTGTTCGCGAACTCGGCCAACCAGCGCCGGTGTTTGATATGATCCGGCCGAGTTGAGTCCCCGTGGCGCAACTCCTCAACCGAATCCGGGTATTCGGGGAACACGGCGTTACCGACGGTTGCAAGTGCCGCATAATCGGCGTCGGTGTTTTCAAATGGCCTGATCCGCAACCCGGCGGGAGCAGTGGTTGTACTCGGATCGCCTACTATAGCATTGAGCGACATAGCGATCCTCCTTTCTCCCGCCTCCGGTGCGGGCATCAGTATAAAGTTCTTCTACGGTACCATACCGATTGTAGGAGGACGCCGGGTTATGAGCCATCGGCCCAAGGACTCAGCCTGTCTCAGTAGTGAGATGGAGCTGAGGGCTACCTGAGAGCCATCTGGCGCGGTAACATTCGGTAACATGCGTTCATCACCCGGATCTGGAATTTTCCAGCCAGGTATGGCATCGTGTAGAGGCGAAGGATTTTGCTTTGCTGCATGCTTCGTCTTTACACGCATGGATATGTTGTTCTACAGGAGTCCCCCTATGCGATATCTGCGCATTCTCACCATTCTCCTGATCGGTGTGCTCGCCCTCGCCGCCTGCGGCGAACAGTTGCCCACCGCCGAGGAGATTGTCGAGCGCATGGAACAGGCCCGCGCCGAGATGGACGACCTGCACGCGGTCGCATCGATCGAGTTCAGTTCCGCCGAGGAAAGTGGTTCGATGCGCATCGAGGGCTGGATGCAGCGCACCGATGACACCGACGCCGCCGGTAACCCGATCAGTCGTATTCGCGCCGAGGTGCTGGAGTCCAGTGAACCCAAGTTGGTCGGTTCGCTGATCGTCAGCGACGGCACGACCTTCTGGCTTTACAGCCCCAGCGAAAATACCGTTGTCACCGGCAACACCGACGAGATGAAGGATGCCGTTGAGCAGGGGCGGCCGGCGCAACCGCGATGCTGCAGGATATTGTCCAGCAGGGTCTCGATGCGGTCGATCTTGAGGTGACGGGTAG
>JAAUQO010000096.1 GCA_012032775.1 Oscillochloris sp.
GGACGCCGACGGCAATCTCAAGGAGCCGGTGCGGGTCGAGACTGGAAAACCGCTGATCCCTGAGTCGCTCCTCCGCCGCGTGCAGGCGGTGGAGTTGGCCGCTCAGGAGGGTGAGGCGGCGACGATGTCGGCCTTCAACAGCTACCTGCTCTCGCTCCGCTGCGGCGCGTGCGGTGAAGCCATGCACGGCTACACCAGCACCAAGTACAAGGGCGAGAAGAAGTACCGCTACCGCAAGTATCGCTGCGCCGGCCGGGTGAACAAGCCTGGCTCGTGCCACATGCCGATGCTTAGCGCCGACGAGCTCGAGCGCATGGTGCTCGAAGTCGTCATGAAGGACATCATCGAGCGCAGCCGCGAGGCGCTGCTGGAGGAGATCAACGACGCCATCGCCCGCAAGCGCGGCGAGTTGCTCAGCGCAATCGAGGTGGCCGAGGAGCGGCTGCGTGAGCTGGAAGAGCGGCGCGAGGCGGCGCTCGACGCGCTGACCACGCAGTACAAGGGGGTGTCGGAGCGCACGCGAGCCGTGCTGGCCGAGCAGGCCGACCGCATGGTGCTCGCGTACGACGAGGTGGAGGAGCAGATCCGCAAGCTCCGCCTCGGCATGACGGTGCTGGACGAGAAGGCGCGGTCGATCATGCTGATCCTGACCGACCCGCTGCTCGACCCGTCCCGCTGGCAGGAACCGGAGGCGTCCCACGCACTCAAGCGGGCTTTGAAGCTACTCGTCCACGACCTGATCCTCAGGGAGAAGGCGCCGGGCGAGTTTCACGTGGAGGTACAACTCTATGAAATTCGTCAAAGTCTATTGCACGAGAGCGCGTGGGAGTCGAACCCACCGACGCGGCTCGTCACCGCGCCCACTGGTTTTGAAGACCAGGACAGCCACCGGGCCACATCCGCTCTCGGCGGTGATTGTAGGCCCGGTGGCTGTGGTTGTCAATGTCTCAGCAGAAGGGAGTCTGTTTTGATGTGCGTGAGGCACTTTGTGTACGCAGGTTGTTGATCTGTGCAACCGCTTCGGTGGGAGCAAGCCAGCCCCGTGCGATAAGTATTGTCCGAGCACCTTGCTGATATGCCAATGTGGGGTAGGATGTAAAGCCTGCTGCACGAGTTTGTATGAATGCGGTCTGGGTATTGGTGCGGGCCTCGCCACTGCGCCAGAGCGCCAGCAAGCGCTGCGATTCGATGTTGTGCCGCTCGGCGAGGGTTGTCAGCACGCGTTCATCGTCGAGCGGCATGCCCTCCTGATAAAATGCCTGCGGTAGGGCCAGGGCAAAATCCAGTGCGCGATCCGGCGCTACTTGCTCCGCTGCCCAGATCGCTCGACACGGCGGCTCGGAATTGCTGACATAGCTGCCTTCACTCAGCAATCCGTTGTAAAACGCATCCCCGGCCGCCACGCCGGCCCGCTGTGCGACCTGCGCCAGTCCAGAGCGTAAGTAGTCGCGACTTGCCGCAATCGGCGCAACTCGCTCGCCAACTACAAGCCCGCCATAACGTAATTCAATTGCCAGATCAGCGTGTTCGGCGCGGATAGCATCGATTGTCGGCCCAAATGCGAAACACCAGCCGCAGAGCGGATCAAAGCCGTACAGTAGGCGCTCGTTGCTTTCATTCGTCATGCAGTTCTCCTTTGATGAAGATTCTTGATGCCTGATGCCTGACATAGCGATCCTATGGGGGTTGTGCAGTCGGTTCTGTGTACTGCTCCAGCGGTTCCTGGTTTTGGGTTCTCGGTTCCGGTAGGATTGCTATAGCACGTCGTGGCGCGCTGATCGGGTTTTTGGTGTCCATACGTTTCGCTGGGTTCTTACTCTCGTTCCGTTGGGGTTTGCATTGAGCTTATGCCCAGCATCTGCGCTCGTCGATGATAAATTGGCCCAGGGTGATCGGCGCACGGCCCAGAATGCGTTCGGTGTCCGATGCTACTTGTGCCGCCAGGCCCAATCGCACGGTGGTGTAGATTCCGCTCATTACCAGGACAAAGCCCCAATCAAGCCCGCTGCTGCGTCGATCACGGATGAATTGGAGCAGCGACGGCTTGCGGTAGCGGACGGATTTGCCAAGATAGGCGCTGAGTGCCTGCGCGACTGTGTGGTAGTTCAATGCCTCGTTTCCCGTGAGATCGTAGGCGCGCCCGGTATGTCCTTCTTCGGTCAGGCAGTGGGCGGCGACGGCGGCAATGTCACGGGTGTCGATGAAACTGGTTGCTCCATTCCCGGCCGGCATCAGCAGTTCGCCGCGTTCCCGAATCTCGTCGCGGTGCGTCGTGCTCAGGTTTTGCATAAAGAAACTCGCCCGTAAAAAGGTCCAGTCCGCTGGCCCGGCCTCAAGGTGCTGTTCGATCTTGCGATGTGGCAGAAAGCCGTTCTTCTCGGCGCCCAGGATCGAGAGAAAGACGATCTGCCTGATCCCCGCCGCCCGCGCTGCGTCGATAAATGGGTTGATCCCGTGCTCCGGGTCGGTGACCTGCGGCGGGCGCAGCAAAAACAACTTTTGTACGCCGGCTAATGCGGTTGCGTAGGTCGCCGGATCGGCAAAATCAAAGGCGACCGGCTCGACACCTGCCGGGGCACAGTAGCGCTCGATGCTGCGTGGCGTAACCCCCGCCCGCACGCGGTATCCCTGGGTGTTGAGCATATCTACCAGTGGTGCGCCCACGTTGCCGGTGGCGCCGAGAATGAGAATCGCTTGGGTTGGGTCGTGCATCGCCGAGCCTTTACTTCAGTTCATCGCATTGATGTGTGGTGTGTCCTTATCTGAAGTAATTATAGCAATCGGTCTATATATTCGTCAAGGATCGATTCCTTAACCCAAGGCAAGAGATCGCAGACTGCTGATTGGCGGCCGAGATGTGCCGCCGGCCGGAAAAGTGCTCACCATGGCAGTGATCGTCGATCAACGCCAGGCAGTACGATGCCGCGCCTATGACACCTTCTCCAACATGCATCGGGTGTTCGCCAGGGGCCACTAACCGCCAATCCAAGCGGAAGTCGGCCGATTGGGTATCGGGATCGTAATTTGCCAACCAGGCAAGCAACAGATCCAGTGCAGCAAGGAGCGCCTCTTTGCTTGCTTCGGGAGAACGACACCGAATACTCCGCGCCGGTTGCACAAGTTCGTCGATCAGAAAGTCAATCCGGAATGCGGAATATGGAATGTGGAATGCCGAATGTGGAGGAAACACTTGTCGTACCGTGTCATTCTGAGCGGAGCGCAAACGGAGCGAAGAATCTTGGGTGGTAATGCCGAGCACCTTCGCCCCGCCGCAACCCTTCAGGTGGTGCGTGTGGTCTGGGCCGGCGGCATCACCCGCCCCGACAATGGCGAGCCGGGGGATGCCGAGCGGATGTTATATCAGGTGCGGTTGCGGCAACCCGATGGCGCTGTGCTGAATGGAGCGCCCTTTGCCCTCGGTGATCTCGGCGACGGCGACAACAATCATCTGCTTTGTCTTGATGTACCGGGCACACCGCTGGAGGTTGCCTTTCCGGCGGGGTATTTCACCGATCCGAACGACGATCTTAATCCCGATACACGTGTGGCGGTGACACAATAAGCATCGCTATGTAAGAATGGGATTGTGCGCAATATAGCGAGAGCCGTGAGGTCTCAGGCCGCCCGGCTTTCGACGGTCGCCGCGCTCAGGGCCGCAGGTTCGGTGCGGCGAACAAGGAGTACGATGCCGACAATGATCAACCAGAGCGCCCAGGCCAGGTAGCTGATCGCATTGATCGCTCCGGCCGCTTCCCATCCCGCCGGCTCCAACAAACCGGCTGCGATCCCCAGCGCAAGTGCCATGCCAATCACGGCGATCCAGCGGTTGAACAACGTGGTGCGCAGCATCAGGACGGCGAATAAGAATGTCCAGATGCTGGTGCTCAGATAGCCCAGATGCTCGCCGATCGCCATGCCGGCGTAGCGATGAAATGCTTCAAACACCATGGCTGCTGCAGCACGCCGGGCCTCGCCGCCGGCCGGATCAAGATATGCCTCGGCCAGATGCGGTACCAGAAACGGCCAGCGCAGAAAGCCAAGGGCCTGTACCAGCCCGGCCACAACCCCAAAAACCGTCGCCGTTGTCAGGAGCGCCGGTGCCTCCAGATCGGCAAGCACCCGCTGCACCAGCAGCACAAGCGGGATAAACAGCACTGCCGTCAGGGTCAAGACATACCAGATCGCGATCAATTGCGGGCCGCCGGCCTGAAATTTCGTCAGCACATCGGCAGTGGGTTGGCGCAGAATATCGGGGTACTCGAATTGGATTTGCAGCAATGTGAAGCAGGCTGTGAAGACAAACGGCACGATCACCAGCAACAGGCCGGTCAGACGACGAATAGTGGTAGACATTGCATGTTCCTTGTCAATGAGAGTAAATCCCCTCATTGATATGGCCTTGCCGCCGCCATATTCGGGAAGCGGCGCGGGGGCCGTTGCTTAGACCGACTTCACCGAATCGCGCATGATCCAGGCCAGTGCCAGGCCGGTCAGCAACTGAAAACCCCAGGCGCCGGTCGAACCGAACACCGGCCAGTTCGGACTGAGATCGACGCCTGCGGCCCTGGTGATCATCCAACCCATGGCCCAACCCAGGGCGATCAGTGGCGGCCAGATCAGCGCGCGTGTGCCCAGTGTACGCAGGAGTCCGAATTGAGCCAGCCCGATTGCCGCCCCCGTCACTCCGCCCCGTAGCAGCAATGTTGCGTCGGCGGTTGCGTTGCCGAACAGGGCGATGCTTGCGCCAAGCCCCAGGCCCATGCCCGCTGCCGTCGCGCCGATCCACCAGGCAGGCAGTGTAGTTCTGCCACGCAACACCAGCCATTGCGTCAGCCCGATGACCGCGCCCGCCGCCGCCCCGCCAAGCAAACCCTCCAGCGGTGTTGTGACACCGCCGCTTACCGCCTGGCCCGCCAGACCACCCAGCGGAAAACCTAGAAATGCCAGTCCCCAGCCGCCCCACAAGCGCCAATCACCCATTCTCGTGTCTGTCATGGTTGCCATACATTCCTTAAGCTTGTTGCCTAACCCGGATCAATGCCGCGCCGCCGAATTACGCGGTTCATTGACTGTTTCTCCATATTAGAGTATTTACTCTAATTACAGAATAGAGTAAATACTCTAATTTGTCAAGTACGCATTTGGACTGAAGAGAGGGCAAGGAGGAGTCACAGGGAGGATCTGGCCTGCCTGAAAATCCACTTCGCACCTGCGAAATGCTGCCGGCGCCGCTTGCAAGGATTTAGGTATGGATCACATATGGATCGAGGATGTGTTGGAGCAGGGCGATGCCCCGTTCGATCTGGCCGGAATCGACGGTTGCGCCACTTACTTCAACACTCGCCAACCAGAATTCGCTGATCAGCCAGCATAGGTCGGCCAGGGTGGTGATCACCGCCGGATCGCCCGGATCGCGCAGCACACCTGCGGCGACAAACTGCGCAAAGAGTTCATGAAAGCCGCTGAAGCCACGTTGTCGAATAGCCTGCCAGCGCACGCGTAACTCGTCATCGCGGCGCAGCAACGCGATCAACTCGCGGTAGAGAAAGCGATACTCCCAACTGATCTGCAAGGTTGCTCGAACAAGCACATGCAGATCCGCAATGGTCGGCGCCGCGTTGTTGTTCAGGCGATAGAGTTGATCGGTGCGCGCAAACAATGCTTCGCCGATCGCCCGAATCACCGCCTCTTTGTTGCGAAAATGGTAGTAGAGATTGCCGGGACTGATGCCCGCAGCGGCGGCGATATGGTTGGTTGATATGCCCGAGGTGCCCTGTTCGTTGAAAAGGCGTAGGGCTGCGGCGAGAATAAGCTCACGGTTGCCCACATGATGCTCCTTCCAGGATTGGTTTTCGCTCTAGAATAGAGCTTTTGCTCTATTCCGTCAACCCGCCATCGGCTACGGGTCAGGCAAAAAAAGAAGTGCCCGGCATGATGGTTTCACCATCACACCAGGCACTCCGTGGTTGTTGCGTATCGCTCCGGCCCACCTGCTTAACGGATCACGATCGGCAAGAAGATCCGTAGCTCGCCCACATTGACCGCATTGGCGATTTGGGTTTGTTCGCCGCCGGGGTTGCGCAGGCGCAATGTGTAGCTGCCTCGGCAGATCGGCCGGTACACCGATTGTCATCGTGCTTGCGTTGACTGCGGCGCCGCTGATGGTTATAACGGCGTTCTGGCTGTTGATCAACTCAATCACTGTGGCATTCTCAAAGCCGTTGCCGAACACCGTCATCTGTCCGCCGGTGTTTGGCGGCAGGAAGCCGGGCGTTACCCGCTGAATGCTGAGCGGGGTGGCGTCACGGATCTGGCGCAGGTTGATCTGCCAGTCGGTGCGCGGGTGGGCCGGATCTTGTTGCACAGTGAATGTATGCGGTCCGGCCTTCAGGTCCAGGCGCAATGTCAGGTTGTTGCCGGCTGCCGCCGGAGTGCTCATCAACGCTGCCGCCGGATCGCCGCCGTTGTCCACCAGGATCAGCGCCGTGCCGGTGGTTGTGGTCATCGCAAGGGTATAGATTCCATCGCCTGGCGCATTCACCGTCACGGTTGAGTTCAAACCGGCGCCCAACCCGGTGCCGCTCCAGGTTGTCGGTACTGCCGCCACGGGCGTGATCTGCAGATTGTATTCCATCGCTGTGGCGTTACTGCCGGCGGCGCTCACGCGGATCTGGTTCGTTCCTGCGCCAAGCTCGGGGCTGGCCCAGAAAACTTCGTCCTTGAACACGGCGGTTGCTGTGTAGGCGGGTGTGCCGGAGCCGGGCTTCACAATCTGGATCTGGAGCGAGTCGCCGTCGCTTGCGCCGCGCGCCGTGATCTTCAGGTTGACTGTTTCGGTGATGGTTCTGCGAACCGGTTGCCATTCCTCACGGAAATCGCGCCCGGCGCCGCCCAATGTCACGCCGCTCATGTTGAACGGCAGGCTGTCTTCCGTCGCTTCGGTTGCGGTGACGGCGACATTCCAGGCGGTGTTGGCGGCGCGATCCTGATCGATCACCAGGGTGTGGGTTCCGGCCGGTAGAAAGGCCGTAAAATCGGCCCCGGCGTCGCTGACGATCTTGCGCAGCGTCCCGCTGTTGATCCGGAACTGGTAGCGCCCGCTTTCGGCGCCAAGGGTGAAGCGATACAATCCGTTGCTGGGGATCGTGAGTTTAATCGTCGAGTTGAGCGGGCTGGCGCCGCGACTGACGCCGCTCCAGCTTAGCTCCGGCGTCGGTACGGCGCTGAGTGTGATCTGGTAGGCCAGCGGCGCGCTGTTGCCGTTGTTTGTGGTGACCACAAGCGTATTTGCGCCGGCCGCCAACTGGCTACTGCCCCAGACAATCTCGCCCCCGGCGACGGCGGTGGCGGTGTAGACGCCGGTAGCGCCGTTGTAGAGCACCACCTGGAGGCTGTCGGCATCTGCGCCGCTCACCTGGATGCGGATGTTGACCGTCTGTGGGGCGGCTACCTGAAGTGGGATATACTCTTGTGTGAAGCTGCCGCCGCCGAGGTTGCCGCCCAGAGCAGGCGCAAGTTCGTTTGCCGGCAGGCTGTCGAGGGCGCCTGCCGCTTCGATTTGCAGGCTCCACTCGGTTTTGGCATCGGCCGTGGCATCATGCACAATCTGGAAGCGATGCACACCGGCGCTCAGATAGTAGACACTATCGTCGCTGGCGGGCAATTGTCCGCTCACAACCGTTTTGCGCAGGTACGACCCATCGACCAATAGTTGGTAGGCACCCTGAGTGGCGCCGAGCGACATGCGATACAGGCCGGCATCCGGCACAACCAACTCAACGGTCGAGAAGGTGCTCGTATCACCGGCGCCGATCGCGCTGCCGCTCCAACTCTGGGATTCGCTGTACGGCGCAAGCACGGTGCCGCGGGCATAGCCGTTCAGGGTGTAGGAAAGTCCGGCGGCGCTACCGGTCAGGCGCAGCCGCGCACCGGCCGGCAGATCGGCGAAACCCCAGATTGTCTCGCCGCTCCGGGCGACCCATTCGGTCAGGGTTGCGCCGGCGTTGCTAAGCAGACTGAGGGTGACGAAATCGCCGGCGGCGCCGCCGGCTACGCTGAGGGTAAGATTCGCCGGGCCGGTTGCGTACAGGGCGATCGTGGTGCTCTGGCCGGCGGTGCTGAAGCTGCCGCTGGTGCTCAGAAGCTCTTCGCCTGGTTCCGCACCGAAGGCCGGACTCATCTGTGGGACGGCGAGCATTGCGCCGAGCAGGAGCAATGTGAGGAGCCGGGTCAGGAAGGATGCATTCGACATAAGAGAGTCTCCTCGTGGTAAAAATCCATTAACCAGCATACTCCTTTGTACGTACAACGCTACTAGGAAGATAGTCCCGCCGGCGGATACTCTACGGTCATTCATCGGAGGTGACCGGACTTTGAAGGCGTGGGGCGTAGGGGCGCGGCGTAGGGGTGGGGATATTGGTGGGGCGAATCACGCCGCACGCCGCAGCGCTTATGCCTGCTTGTTCAGCACTGAGGTTCTACGTGGATATTCTCTGGATCGACCCATTCCATGGCGGCTCACATGCGGCGGTGGCGGCCGGATATGCGGCGCGCAGCAGCCATCGTGTGCATTTACTGACCCTCGCGCAGGCAGGGGGCTGGCGCTGGCGCATGCGGGGCGGCGCCGTCACACTGGCGCGAATGGCGCGTGAACTTCAGGTGAGTCCCGATCTGATTGTTACAAGCGACATGCTTGATCTGGCTACGTTTCGCGCCCTGAGCGGCGGGCAGTTCCGGGATGTGCCGGTCGCAATCTATTTTCACGAAAATCAGCTTACCTATCCGCTGCCGCCCGGCCGGCGGCGTGATCTAAGTTTCGCCTGGATCAACTACACCAGTGCATTGGCGGCCGATGCGGTGATCTTCAATTCGGCCTTTCACCGGCGTGATTTTTTGGCGGCGCTGCCCGATCTACTGGGCCGGTTCCACGATTATCAGGAACTGGAAACGATTCCGGCGATCACTGCCAAGAGTTATGTGCTGACACCGGGCATCGATCTGACATCGCTGGATCAGCCGGCGCCGCTGCGTTCGGCGGGCGAACCACCGGTGATCCTGTGGAATGCGCGCTGGGAGTACGACAAGCAACCGGAGCGCTTTTTCCGCGCTCTGGAGCATGTTGCAGCCCAGGGAACGCGGTTCCGGCTGATCGTGGCCGGCGAACATATCGATCCCGGCGCGCCCGAGTTTCGGGCCGCCCGTGAGCGCTGGGCCGCGCGGATCGTGCATTGGGGGTACGCGCCAAGTCGCGCTGCCTATGCCGGCCTGTTGCAGCGCGCCGATCTGGTGGTAAGTACCGCCATCCAGGAGTTTTTCGGCATCGCCGTGCTTGAGGCGCTGTATTGCGGCTGCGCGCCGTTGCTGCCGAATCGCCTGAATTACCCCGATCTGCTGCCGCCGGATCTCCACGCGACGACGCTCTACGGCGATGCACAGCTCGAAGCGGCCTTACTCGCTGCGCTCACGTGGATTCACGCTCATAATCGCGCCTATTGGCGCACATTCGCTGAACCGTATCGTTGGGAAGTTCGTTCGCCACAGTATGATCGGTTTTTTGGCGATCTCGTCGCTGCCGTGCCCAAGATTCAAGCTGAATAGGTTGTCATCTGCTCTTCTCTATGAGTCAAAGTCATTGAATGTAAACGAGTTGAATTTTTGCTTATCTGGAAGCGGTTTAATGCCATTTCTTGATCGCGTTGAAAGGCCGCTAAAGAAGACATATCATACAATAATAGAGTGGTTTTTTACAGAAGAGTCATTGACACTGCTAGGCACGGTAGTGTATTCTGAGGCCTACCAACGCCTTGGAAGATATCGTATTTACCTTGCAGCCGAACATGGTGTTGATCGCCGGCTCCTGCAAGGATGCCCGTGCCATGCGGTGCGGTCGTCTTGAAGCGGATCAGCCGGCTCAATAGTGATGCGAAACACCCACCTGCGTTTTGAACGGATGGAGTAACTGTGGTAGCGCGGATTATCCAATGTACTATGATCTTTGCGCTGATGCTGAGTGTCGGCTATAGCGGCGCAACTTCCAGGCCCGAACCCGCGCCCGATCGATTTGTTGCCTATGCGCGCCTGAGTGAGCAGGCCGAGCAGGCAGCCTGGCGTATGGGCCTGCCGGCGCCGGGGCAGATGTTGCATGTGCTGGTGCAGTTGCGCACGCCGCCGCTGGCGTTGGCAGGATCCGGCGCGGCGGCAGTCGCAGCGATTACCCAGGCCCAGGATGCGCTTGCGGAACTGATCGTCGCCAATGGCGGCCGCGAGATCGGGCGGCTCAATACGGTTACGGCGGCCCTGGCCGTGCAGATCGATAGCGCACAATTGTCGGCGCTCCGTGCGCATCCTGCGGTGCTGGCGGTGTTGCCGATCAACGATTATGCCACGACCCAGGCCAGCGGCGCGGACACACTGACGCTGGCTGAACTGAATACCTTGATCGGCAGCAACGAGGTGCGCCGGTTGTTTGCCAATACCGGCCAGGGCGTCGATCTGGCCGTGGTTGACAGCGGCGTCGATTATACGCACCGCAAGCTCGGCGGCCCCGGCACCGGCGACAGTTATTTTCGGGCCTATTGCGGCGGCGCGTTACTGCGCCCCGGCGATCCGGCCTGCGACCCGAGTATCGATCCGCCGCTCGACCTGTTTCCGAATGCGAAGGTGCGCGGCGGCTACGATTATCTCGGCGATGTCTGGCCGGCGCCCGATGCGCGCTGTTTGAATGGGCCGGTCTGTATTTTTCCCGATCGCAATCCGATCGACGGCAGCGGCCACGGAACCCATGTCGCCGATATTGCCGCCGGTCGCCCACTGAGTGCCGACGGCTCCGACGCGGGGGTCGCACCCGGCGCGAATGTATGGGCTTTCAAGGCTTGTAATGGTGATTCGGCCCTTTGTGAGGGAACCGCGCTGTTGCTGGCGATCGACCACGCCCTTGATCTCGATGGTTCGAATCGCGGGCGCTGCCGGCCCGATCTCGCCAGATCTGCGCCGCCTTCGATCCGGCCGATATTATTGTGCTGTCGGTGAGTTATCCCTATGGTCAGCCTGAAGATGCCCTGACACTGATGGCCGATCTGGCAAGTTACTATGGTTCGTTGGTGGTGGCTGCGGCCGGCAACGACGGCGATGTACCTTATATCGTCGGGACGCCGGCCAGTGCGTCGGCCAGCCTGGCAGTTGCTGAAAGTACGGTTCCGGCGGCGCCGGCACTTACGGCGCTCGCCAGCGACCGCACGCTTGATACCCGCTTGCAGGCCTGGTCGGCGCCGCTTTATCGCAGCGTCGGCGGCGAGTTGCGCATCGGCGACGGCAAGGGCGATAATCTGGACGGTTGTCGTGCATTGCCGCGTTGGGACGGCACGCAATTGCTGTTGCTGGGCGGATGTCCGGCCGCAGTGAAGGCACGCAACGCAGCGGCGGCCGGCGCCGATCTGGTGTTGATCGGCGATATCAGCATGCGCCGTGAGCCGCCGGCATTGTATGGCGCCTATAGCCCGATTCCGGTGCTTAGCCTGGCAAACCA
The DNA here is from genome assembly GCA_012032775.1 of Oscillochloris sp. Classification (GTDB taxonomy): domain Bacteria; phylum Chloroflexota; class Chloroflexia; order Chloroflexales; family Chloroflexaceae; genus JAAUQO01. Next base: position 11,525 of record JAAUQO010000096.1, read on the forward strand.
TGATCTGCAAGTGTTGCTGGCTGCCGACGCGCCGCTGACTGTGACCGTCGATCCGGCCGGGTCGCCGGAGGAGCAGGTTGCCGTAAGTGCCAGTCGTGGCCCGCGCCTGAACGACAGCGCCCTCAAGCCCGATCTCGCGGCCCCCGGCGCGATCCTCTCGGCCCAGGCCGGGAGCGGCACCGCCCTTGCGCCGTTTGGCGGCAGTTCCGGATCGGCGCCGGTGGTGGCCGGTACCGCCGCCCTGATTGTGCGCGAACTGGAACGCCGCGGCCTGATCAGCGCCGACCCCGGCTTGCGTGAGAATCTTCCTGAATCACTGACCCTGGCGCCGCTGATCAAAGGGCTGTTGATGAATACCAGCGCCGCGACGCTGACGTTGCCCGATGGTCGGCCGGCTCCGCCGACCTTGATCGGCAGCGGGCGGGTTGATGCCTATGCCGCAGTGCGTGTCCGTACGATTGCGTTGGATACGACGGAACTGAATGCGCTGTTTGCCGCAACCCCCGCACTCGCCGGCTGTACCGTCACACCCTACCGCGACCTGATCAACTATGTGTTTTTCGGGCGCCTGCCGCCCTGTGCTCAGGAGTACCCATTCGGCAATGATCTGTTGCGGGCCTGGAATGCCCAGACCGGCAGCGTCTCGTTCGGCTACCAACCGGTGAGTCGTACGCTGACGCTGGAACGGCAGGTTGCGGTGTTGAATGTCTCACAGGCCGCTCGGAGCTATCGTGTGCGGGCGGATCAACCCGCTGATCCGGGTGTGCAAGTTAGTGTAACACCGGCTGAGTTCAGCCTTTCCGGGGCCGGATTGGAGGTTGTAACGCTGACGTTGCAGCTCGATGCCGCCGCACTCACGGCCCGCTCCGAGGTTGCGAATGGCCTCTACGAGGTTGCCGGCGAACTGCTGATCGACGGTGGTTCGCATAATCTGGTGCGCTTGCCATGGCATGTGCTGCCGCATCGCATCGCCGATCTTGATCTCGTACGGCAGACCGAAAGCCAGGCGATCCTGGTCAATACGGCTCCAGCACAGCCGGCAGCGGTCGATGCCTTCGCCCTGGTTGATCTGAGTCCGAACCAGTGTGATACGGCAGAAACGTGCAGCGATGTCGATTATATTCCGGGCATCTATCCCGGCCTGCGCTACAGTCCGCCCGATCTGGCCGCGATCGGCGTGCGCGGGCGCAGTCTGCCCGGCCTGAATGCGTCGTTCGGTTTACCGCCGGCGCCAGCCGGGGCAGTGCCTGATGAGTTGGTTGAGTTTGCCGTCACACTGCACGATCTGCCGTATCGCGCCGCGCCGTATGTGCCGGTCGGGCTGGAAGTGACGATCGACGCGAACCGCGACGGCAGCGATGATTTCCGGCTTACCACGGTAGATAGCGGCGATGGGCGGGTTGGCTTGCAGGTGCTTGATCTCAATCCGGCCGACGGCGACAGCGGCACTCGTGATGTCGGCTATGGGCGGGCCGAATTCCAGGCCAACAGTTGGATTCTCGGTGTTCCGGCGGCGGCGGTGGGATTGCGCAGCGATCAAGCATTTGCCTTTAAACTCGTCGCCCGCGATCACTATTTCAGCGCTGAACATACGACTGTGCGCCGCGTAGCGCAACCGGCTGTGCGGGCTACTACCAATTCCAGACCGGTGCGCCGGCGTTTGTGGCCGATCAGGCGATCTTTACGGTTCCGCCGACGGATCGCTTCAATCTGAACTACAGCGAAGATCCCGCCGGCGGTGTTGCCTCGCCGTCCCAGATTGGTTTGCTGCTGCTGGTCGCAGATAGTGCTCCCGGCGCAGGCGTGATTCCGCTTCGGATTCGCTAGCAGGTATGGACACTGAAGCACGGACAGATCTGCGCCGCCTGATCGACGACCATCGTCAGGCGGCGCTGGCAACGCTCGCCGACGGCGCGCCGGCGCTGTCGATGGTGCTGTATGCCGTCGAGCGCAACCCCGAGCGTAGCCCGGCATTTCTGATTCATGTCAGCAAACTGGCCGCTCATACCGGCCAACTTATGGCCGACCCACGGGCGGCGTTATTGATCGCCGCGCCCGACATCGGCGCGGTCGATCCGCAGACCCTGGCGCGAGTCAGCATCCAGGCGACGGCGCAGCCGATCGCTCGTGACGGGCCGGATTTCGCGGCGGCGCGCGGCGCTTATCTCGATCGTTTACCGCAGCAAGCTTACCTGTTCGATTTCCCTGATTTTGTGCTCTTTCGCCTGGAACCGCTTAACGCGCGCTATGTCGGCGGTTTCGCCCGCGCCTTCAGCCTTGACGCCGCTCGGCTCGCCGCGATCCTGGCTCGCCCGTAACCCACAAAACCATGCTTCGTTAGCGGCGCCGCTATTCAATGACGGTGCCGCGGCCTTCGATCGCCGCCCGTACACAGCCGCTGCTGCGGGCGTCGCCGAGAATGACGCGCTTTACCCCTTGCTCCAGCGCCTCTTGTGCGCCAAGCACCTTTTTACGCATGCGGCCTTCGGCAAAGGGCAGATACGCCTCGATCTCGCCGCGTGGGATATGTGTGATCAGCGAAGACTCATCGGGGAAGGCGCGCAGCAACCCCGGCACATTCGAGAGCAACAGCAACCCATCGGCGTGCAGGGCCGCCGCAATCGCCGCCGCCGCCCGATCGCCGTCTACATTCAGCGCCTCGCCTGCCTCCGAACATGCCAGCGGCGCCACCACCGGCATGTAGCCGGCGTCGAGCAACGTGTTCAGCAGCGTCGTATTCACCCCGTTGATACTGCCGGTCCAGTCGTCGCGCAGAATTTTCTGGCGGCCATCCTCAATAATCCGGATCGTCGCCTTGCGGCGTGCCGACAGCAAGCGACCGTCAAGCCCGCTTAAGCCAAGCGCATTCACGCCGCGAACCTGCAAGCGCTCCACAAGGCTCTTATTCACCAGGCCGCCGGCTGCCATCAAAAAGAACTCCAATGTGCGCCGATCCGTGTAGCGACTGCTGTAGCCGCTCACCGAGACCACGAAGCGCGGCGGATGGCCTGATGCTGCGCCAAGTTTGTTCGTCTCGTCGGAGCCGCCATGAACCAGCACCACGCGCCTGCCTTCGGCCTGCAAGGCTGCGAGATCATCGCAGAGTGCATCATAGTTGTTGCCTGCGCTCCCGCCGACTTTAATCACATACATTGAATTCTCATCCTACTGGTTGCAAATCTATGGTATAGCTACTATATCAACTGCAACAATTGACGTGTGAATATGTTTGGCGGATGTAGTAAACGATGACCATGGGGTCCCCGGATTTCGTGATTGTACCGTAAGAAGTTCCTGAGCGGTGGCGGGCTGCTCGCTGCTGCACCTTGCCCCGTGGATCCGGATCTGTAGCCTGACCATTCGGCTGGATCCTATATGTTGTAGACCGTATCCTTCGTCTAAGTCCAGAGAGAAGCCCATGTCTTTCCAGCGTCCGCCACGTTTGCCTGCCCTGGTTGCCACAGTATTCCTGATTCTGGTTACGGTCGCCTGTTCCGCCGGTGGGACTACGCCGCCCGGCGCCGCCGAGACTGCCGCAACTTCGGCGAGTGTGCCGCCCGGCGCGCTGCTTGCAGCCCAACCGGTTTATGCCGCCGAACGCTCCGATCCGCCGACCCCGACTGCTACTCGGCGCGCGCTGGCGCTGACTGCGACGCCCACGAACACTCCTGAGCCGCCGACTGCGACACCCGATGGGCCGACGCCGATCGCGACGCCTTCGCCGCGCCCCGAGGGTACCCCGCCGCGCGTAGGTCTGCAAGTCGGCCATTGGAAGTCGAACGAGTTGCCCGAGGAACTCGCCCGGCTGCGCACATCCACCGGCGCGCGTTGGGGTGATGTGACGGAAGCCGATTTGAACTACGATATCGCGGTGCGGGTGCAGGCGTTGTTGGAGGCCGAGGGTGTGGTGGTTGATCTGTTGCCCGCCACGGTGCCGCCGGCCTATGATGCCGACGCTTTTGTCGCGATCCATGCCGATGGTTCGAGCGGTAGCGCACCGCGTGGTTGGAAACTCGCAACACCCTGGCGTGCTTCGCGGGCGGCGATTGCGCTTATGGAAGGCATTCACTCGACGTATGGGCAGGCCACCGGCTTGCCCGAGGATGTCGGCGGTGTAACGGTGAATATGCGTGGCTATTATGCGTTCAACTACCGCCGCCACGAGCATGCGATCGCCCGTACCACGCCCGGTATTATTGTCGAGATGGGCTTCATGACCAATGCCGCCGATCGTGAGGTGATGTTTAATCAGCCCGATCGGGTTGCTCGGGGGATTGCCGACGGCATTCTGCTGTATTTGCGGCAGCGTGATCCGAACGATGGTGCAGCGTTGCTGCCGCCGGAGTTCCCGTCGGTGCGTACCGGCCCCAATGGTGCGGTGATGCGAACCGCGCCCCGTGATGATGCAGGCGTGCTGCGCAATCTTGAACCCGACGAGCGCGTGTTTATTATCGGACGCGAAGGTGATTGGTATCAGATCTTCGCTCGTAACACGCCTGGTTCGTCAGGCTGGATTCGCATGGATCAGGTGGTCGAGAGTCAGTCTTCCGGCCCGCCGCCTGAACCGACCTCGTCGAATCCATAGGGCGTGAGGGGGCGGCAGGTGTGAGGCGTGGGGGCGCAAAGATCGTTGATCGCCCCCGCGCCTTTACGCTTTCAGCGCGCCAGGATCGGTAAATTCAGTTCCACTATTGCCGATGCGTCGGCCCTAATCTGGGGCTGCGTCAGGGCATCGCCCAGCAATACAAAGCTGCGAATCGCGTTGGTGTCGGTTGATGTGGCGGCAAGGTAGCTGTAGCCGGCTAACGCCAATTCGCCCACGCTCGCTGGTTTTGCCTCGCGCCAGAGTTCGCTGAAGAAGCCGCGCATCAGCGCTTCGTGGCCGTACAATACCCCCAGGCCACTCGATCCCAACACCGCAATCGCACCTCCGTCGCTATGCAGCAACAGTGCCTCGTCGATCGTTGTGCCGCGGAACGATGGAATCTGGAACGCACTGGTTAAGCAGGTCATCGTAAGTGTGATCGGCAGGCGTAGCTGGTTGCGGGTGTCGCGGGCGCTGTCTACGTTCAGCAAGTAATTCGGCGCCGTGCCGGTTGTCGGCGTCAGCGGCGCGCCCGTTACCGCCCACTGAAATTGCAGGCCATGGCCAAGATACACCAGCACCGCCGCGCCGTTGTTGTAGGTTGTCAGGGTGCCGGATGTCGCCGCCAGTGGATCGCGGGTGCGCCAGGATTGCTCCGGCGGCGCGTCGGGATCGTAGTAGACCCGCGCAATCTCGACGCCGGAAGGCTGTCCGGCGGCACTTGCATCGGCGATCACGCTGAAATCCCCCGCAAGATCGGCATTATCGGCGATGTAGGCCACGCGCGCGCGCCAGCGCCCCGGTGCAACGGACTGCTCGTATCCGCTGATTTTCGCGATCAGTTGATCCAGTTCCGCTTCACTCTTCACCGGCAAGCGGCCGATCGCGAGATCGGGCAGAAGATCGTCGAGTGGGTGCTCACCATCTAACTGGACATAACATGTTTCGCAGGCGGTCTCGCCCAGCCAGGGATCGACCGGCAGCAGATAGGGCGGGATCCAGTTCGGCCAACCGGTGCCGAAATAGTCGTAGGGGTCGCTGTTGCCGTCGCCCACCAATGTTACTGCTTTGGGCGGCGGATTCCAGTTTGCGGCGGCGTAGCGCAGAAACGCGCGAATCGCCGCCGGACTGACGCGCCCATGGCTCCAGCCGGCGTAGATCGCCTCAACCGGCACTGCAATCACGCTGTAGCCCTGGGTACGCCGGAGCGCCAGTAATGGTTCCAAATGCTCCAACCAGGCTCGCGGCGTGATGTAGATGCCGTCGGCGCGCGGCAATGCAGCCAGATCGAGTGGGAGCCGCGGCGCGATCTGCGGCGTGATCAGGGTTCCCGGCCCGGCCAGCAGATAGGCCCGGCTGTCGCCGGCGCGAAAACGAAATGAGCCGCCGCTTACCTGCGTGGACAGCCGCTGGGGATTGGCTGCATCGCTCAGATCGTACAGCACCGCACCGGCCGGCGTCTCACGCAGATCATAGGTCCAGGCGCCGCTGCGGCTGAAGAACAACGCGCCCTGATTGCCGAAACGAAGATCGACCGGCCGCTCCCAGCGCACCCGGTTCAGATGCACGCCGTCGAATGTTGCGCCCGGCAGCAGGCTGATAGTTGCCAGATCGGGGAATGTCGGGAAGCGCAACTGAAAGGCCCAGTCGGCATCGCCCGACCAGACGGATTCACGGTTGGTATTACCGAGCGTAACCCGAAGCCGGTGATCGGTATCGAATAAACTCGATCCATCCAGATCGACAACGGTTTCGCCGGCTGCTGCGGGCAACGGCAAACTTAATGTAAACGAGATCACGGCCGGCTCAGGGGGTAGGCCGGGTTCCAGCGGCGCAGTGCGCAGATCCACACTAAAGAAATGATCGCCGTCGCTGCCGGGCAACCGCGAGTCGTAGCTTGTTGGGGCGTACCAGGAACCCTGGGCCAATCCGGTGGTACTAAGTTCGGCGCCGTCGGGCTGCGCATCGCGGGTGCTGATCCGTAGGCCGGGCGTGCTTTCGAGGAACAACCAGTAGCGATCGACGGGATCATAGCGGTTGCCGGGCGTTGGAGCATAAAAACGCAACTCACGCAATGTCGCGCCGCTGCGAATCTCCTCCAGGGCAACCGGCTCGCCGGCGCGATAAAGGTGCAGCCGGCTGACATTGATCGCCTGCGGATCAAGCCCGGCCGCCTGCAACTGCGCCGAATCAAGCACTTGCATGCCGCTTTCATGTACCGTGATCTCCCAGCCGTTGCGCGCCGCCTGCGGGTTCGGCGCGCTGACTGAAGCCGGTTGCGCGCCGTTTAGCGCAGCATGATCCGGCATCTGGGCCGGATCGAACAATTGCGCCGCCGCGATCTGCGCTTCTAACTCCAGCAGACGAACGAACCGATCGTTGCTGCGATAGATCGGGTTGAGCGCATAGATCAGCATGCGCTGGCCGCGAAAGTGCGTTTCGTGCAACAGGCTCAATGGTGCATCGGGGTGCGAAACGGCGCCGCTGCGCGCCGGGTAGCGCGAACCGTCGGGCAGCACTCGATCGGGCAAACTGCTTGGCGGTAATGGGCCGAACCACGGCTCTTGCCGCACCTGCGTAAGTTGTGGCGGTGCGATTTCGGCGTTCGGCAGCACTGCAAACACCTGGGTTGTGGGTGTGGTTTCGCTTGGATCAGCGCTGTAACGGATCATCACACCGGCGGCGACGGTTTGGGTGTGCAAGCCGGGAGGCACAAGGGGCTCGGCGGCGACCGGTGCGAGCGATGCCAGCAGGGTCAGCAGGATCGCGGGCAGCAACAGGTAAATACGTTTCATGTGGCTATTTGTCTTCGCTATTGGTCTTCTGAGGTTGGAAACTATACGGCGTTGTGCAACGTGCGCTCATGGTACGGGTTGGATTGCTCCGGCGTCAACAGGAGTTCGGTTATCTCCGGGGCTACGCTAAACGACGCAGTTGGTATGAGCCGTATGGGTTGCTTGCACCACGCCAAGTGCAGGTGTTATAATCGGGTCAGCGATGAGTTTTCTGCGCTTTCCAGAGCGCAGGTTGGCGCCACATCAACAGCTCTTCGACCGTGCTTGGCGGCGTGTGTCGAAGGGCTTTTTGATACCTGAAGCGCAAAAGATGCGATTACGGCGGCAGCATGGCCTTGTTCGGCTTCCGGAAAGCGAGGAGCCGGCGGAGGCCGAGGCGCAGGCCGAAACTAAGCAGGGGCGTAACGCATGAGCCAGGCAGCCGGCAAAACAGGGGTTGGGCCGGCGGTGAGTGTCGCAATTGAGCAGCATTTCCCGCCGCAGCAACGGATTATTACCGATCATCTGGCGCGATCGATTGTGCCATTTGGCATGCGTCTGATCATTGGCCTGACGCGACCGGCATTTATGCGCGACTGGTTTATTGGCGCGCTTGAAAAGCCCGCCCCCGGGATCTGGAGTGGTTTGATGTGTCGAAAACGCTATATTGCCGCGCAGTTCCACCAATCACTAGAGCGGATGGAAGGCGTGGTGAACCTGGGCGCCGGCTTCGACACGCTGCTCTACCAACCCGATGCGCCGGCACAGATCCCGGCCTGGGAAGTGGATCAAGCGGCGAATATCGCCGCTAAACAGGCTCGGCTACACGCGATCTTCGGCAGCGCCCCGGCCCACATTACCCTGGTTGCCATTGATTTCGACAAAGAGTCGCTTGAACAGACCCTCGCCCGGCACGGGTACATAGCCGCCAAACGCACCTTCTTTATCTGGGAGGCGGTCACACAATACCTGAGCGAGGCGGGCGTCCGGTTCACCTGCGCTTTTTTGCAGCAGGCGGCTGCCGGCAGTCGGTTGGTGCTGACGTTTGTACGCCGCGATTTTCTGGAAGGGCGCAACCTGTACGGACAGGCGGCTCTGTATCAACAGTATGTCCGCGATGAACAGATCTGGCGCTTTGGCCTCGACCCGGAAGAGGCGCAAGCGTTTCTCGGTTCATATGGCTGGCGGATTATCGAGATGCCCGGCTTTGCCGAGTTGGCTGAGCGGTATGTTAAGCCGACCGGCCGAACCTTGAGCACAACTCCGCTTGAGTATGTTGTTCTGGCCGAGCGAAATGAGCATTAAAATCCCCATGTTCCTGGTTTCGGCTCCTGAGAAGAAACGCGAAAGACGCCGGCGCTCTGTGGCGTGGCATCAAGCCCGAATCAATCGTAGCTGCTGGCGGCTAGCGCAGATCGGCCTACGTCCGTCGAGGGTTTTTAACGGCTTTTAGGCCGTCATAGTGCGATGTGCGCCGTAGACGTACGTATGCTTTCGCGTACTAGCGCATATGCATAGCGAGGATGCTCATGCCACTGCACACCGATGTGCTCACCGCGCCGGAGGATTACAACTGGGCCTATGATGTCGTCGATCGTTGGGCCGCCGACCCCGATCACCAGGCGATGCTCTGGGTCGGCCCCGACGGCAGTGAACGTCGCCTGAGTTTCGCCCACTTCGCGGCTGCTTCGGCGCGCCTTGCGAATGCGCTCGATGCCGTAGGCGTCGGCGGCGGCGATCGGGTTCTGGTGTTGCTGCCGCGGGTTGTGGAATGGTGGGAGACGATCAGCGGGCTGTTTAAGCTCGGCGCCGTTGCTATGCCCGGCACAGTGCTGCTGACCGCGAAAGATATTGCCTATCGGGTCGAGATCGCTGGAGCATCCGGCGTTATCACCGATCTTGACGGCGCCCGCAAAATCGATGCAATCCGCGATCAACTGCCGACGTTGCGCCTGCTGATCTGCGTGGGCGAAACGGCGCCCGATGGTTGGATCCGCTACGCCGATCTGGTCGCCGATGCGTCGCCGCAGCGCGCACGCCGTCCGACGCCAGGCAGCGATCCGAGCCTGATCTACTTTACCTCCGGCACAGTTGGTAATCCCAAGATGGTGCTGCACAGCCATGTCTCCTGCCCGCTCGGGCATACGATCACCGGCAAGTACTGGCTCGATCTGGGCAAAGACGATTTGCACTGGAATGTCTCGGATACGGGCTGGGGTAAGGCGGCATGGAGCAGTCTTTTTGGGCCGTGGAATATGGGCGCAACCCTGTTCGTCCACGATGGGCGCGGCAAGTACAATCCGCGCGAGACACTCGAATTCTTGCAGCGCTACCCGATCACGACCTTCTGCGCCGCACCGACGATCTATCGCTTGCTGGTGCTTGAAGATCTCAAGGACTATGCCTTTCCGCACCTGCGCTCGTGTACCGGCGCCGGCGAACCGCTCAACCCCGAGGTGATCAACATATGGCAGGCCGCTACCGGTCTGGCTATCCGCGATGGCTACGGGCAGACCGAGTCGGTGCTGCTTTGCGGCAATATGCCCGGCAAACCGATCAAGCCCGGCTCGATGGGTATGCCGCCGCCCGGCATCGAACTTGCTGTGATCGGCGACGACGATCAGCCTGTGGCGGTGGGCCAAGAGGGCGATCTGGCGGTGCGGGTCAAGCCGCATCGGCCATTGGGCCTGTTCCTGGAGTATTGGAAGAATCCCGGCGCAACGGCGGCATCCCAGCGCGGCGATTGGTATGTCACCGGCGACCGGGCCTATGTCGATGCCGAAGGCTATTTCTGGTTTGTGGGGCGTGCCGATGATGTGATTATCAGCGCCGGCTACCGGATCGGCCCCTTCGAGGTTGAGAGCGCCCTGATCGAGCATCCAGCGGTGGCCGAGGCGGCGGTGGTGGCCAAACCCGATCCGGCTCGCGGCGACATCGTCAAAGCCTATGTCATCCTTACCCCCGGCTACCGCGGCAGCCCTGAACTGATGGCCGAGTTGCAAGCGTTTGTCAAGCAGAACACGGCGCCCTACAAATACCCGCGCGAGATCAACTTCGTGAGCGAATTGCCGAAAACGATCAGCGGTAAAATTCGCCGGGTTGTGCTGCGCGATTGGGCAAGGCAGGAAGAACCATGATCGACCAGACGCAGATCGGGCGGGCATTCGGCCCGTACACCTATCGTGTCACCCGCGCACAAATCGCTCGCTTTGCCGCCGCAATCGGCCTGCCTGAGGCGTACTACCGCGATCCCGCCGCCGCCGGCCCGAACATCCTGATCAGCCGCGAGCGGCTGGCGTCCCTGCGAGCGGCCCTGGAGAACAATCCGGAGGCGGAAGCACTTCATGCCTTCCGCGAGCCCTTCAAAAGGTTTGACCAGCTTCTCGCGGAGCGCAATATTCCGGAATGGCCTTTACGGAATATAATAAAGCTGTTAAACTAAATCCTGAGAATCCTCGGGCACTAGCGTTACTGGCACAGATGCAGTTTGGGACAGCACAGTTCTTTGGATCCGGCACAGATGAAGCATGTCAACTGAATTTAC